>MGRL01000038.1 GCA_001798165.1 Deltaproteobacteria bacterium RIFCSPHIGHO2_02_FULL_43_33 | reverse complement strand
CTTTTTGATTTGATGTTTGGCTATTCTATAGCATATCCTACGGGCATTTGATAATAATGTTTTCCTCTAAATCCCTCGCTTTTTGTAATTAGGACACAGTCTGTCAAGGGAGGGGACTAAGGGGAGGTGAATAATAGAGCCTTATTTCTTTACCCCTCACCCTAACCCTGTAGCAAGCTACAGGGAATTACAAGTTAAACATGTAGTTGCCGATTTATCGGCGCATTTTTTAATTTGTTAAATGCTACCTGAGCACCGGTTGCAATACGCCCATAAATGGGCAACTACTTTAAAAATGTTTGTATATTATTTAGGCTCCACAGGATACCCTGCCGCTATCCACACATCAAAACCGCCTTTCAGCGCCTTTACATTTTTAAAACCTTTATTTACCAATATCCGCGCCACACGGGCGCTGGTCGCTTCGTCGGGTCAAGTGCAGTAGATGATAATCTCTTTATCTTTTGGCAGGTTCTTTGACCATGCATCTACATCATTTGGGGCAAACCTCATAGCTCCTTTTATCTTTACATTGCTGCCGGTATAAGAGCCGCCTGTCCTCACATCTAATACAAGGACATCCTCGCCTTTATCCATCTTTACCTTGAGTTCTTCTTTGGTAATCCTCGGCACGTTGGCATCTGCTGCATGGGCAATGATTGGCAGTATGAGAAAACCAAGAACAACTATGAATGCATACATTTTTTTCATTTTGCCTCCTCCTCTATAATAAAGCAGCATTGTCCTTTATAGGCAGCGAAAATAGCCAGCCGGGGATAAACCCCGACGCTACGAGGCTTTCCGATAATTGACAAGACCCCCTGTCTATCGCAATGACCTGAAAATGTTTCCTCAACCCGTAAAATAGCGATTCAAAACCTCGCTATTTTACATCCTTTATATCTTCTTTAAATAAGATAGTATTGCTTCCCTGAATTTCTCAAAATCTGTAAGATGCTTTTTAAGTATGATAATCACAATCTCTGCATCAACCTTCTCATACTGGTGCACAACTATATTTCTGAATTTGGCCATCTTCTCCATGATATCGAAGAGCCCCCTGTCAATAACCCCATTCTCAAACAGAACCTTGAATGTATCGGAATAGCCTGTCGGAATTCTCATGACTCTATCTGATACAATATGATTGGCTATATCAACACATATTTCAACCATCATCTGAAGGGTCCGTTCAACAATGCGCTGAGTCTTCCAGTCATCACTGTAGCTCTGCACGTTAATGCCGGAAAATTCCTCAATCTGTTTCTGATATAACTCGAGATCGCCTATCTTCCGCAAGATTAATGACTTATCTACCAATGCCATACCTCCTAAAATAGAGGCCATCTTCTTTGATTTTGAAATCAAAAAATTCTCGCAAAACAAGCGATTCGTACCGGTGACGTCTAAAGGGGTCTTTATCAGCCAATATACGCTTATTGCTCAGGACTCGTCCTGCGATATTTGTTGAGGCTTCATTTAAAATTACGAGGTCAAGTTCTGTTGTTCCCAATATCCTGGTCAGCCGGTCAAAGAGGCTGATTTTATATTGAGCCATACTATCAGTATCTTTCACATAAACAGCAACATCCACATCGGAAAGCGGGCGTAGCCTCCCAGACGCAGCGCTTCCGAATAAATATGCAAAAATGATATGCTCATCCTGGGAAAGCGCCTTTTCTAATTCCGGAACCTTCGATAGTATTCCATGTGGGAGTTGTTCAAATTTAATCATGCTGATTCTCCACTTCTCCCCGTTTTTTTACAGCAGATTCTTAAATACTTAGCACCCCCTCATCCAGGATAGTCTTTTCTTCATCTTCCTTTACTATGGTTACCGTCGGCTTGAAGATTACAAAATCCTGATGAAACGGAGTCCGGACATTGCCGCCAAAGGTGGAGTTGTCTCCGAATGCAATATGGATTGTGCCCAATATCTTTTCTGACTCAAGGATGTTATCAGCCCTTTTTGCCATATCATTTGTTCCTATGCCGAGTTCAGCGATATTTCTAAAATCGCGGTTTTCACTCAACTTGGCCTCAAGTCTTTTTGCATAAGGGTCTTTGCCGCTGATATTCTTAACAAGCCCATTTTCTATCTCCAGCCTCACCGGCGATTCAAGTTTTGCTGTTGGCGCCCATTCAAGAACTAATGTCCCCTCTGTTGTCCCTTCTACCGGCGCAACAAATACCTCGCCTGCCGGCAGATTTCCAAATGCGCCAGGCGATGTCAAATCGCCTGTATCAGCAAGAACCTTTCTCCCTTTGATTCCGATTGTAAGGTCTGTGCCGTTAGACGTGGTAATAAAAACCTTTTCCGCATTATCCATGGAGGCTGCCAGATTATTCGTTCTCTGTTTCAGGGCCTTCCAGTCAACCTGCATGGGACCATAAAACATTGATTCATCAAAGAGAGGCATGCTGGCATAACGAGTCTTGCAGATATTGGTAAGGAGGTCTCTGAATTTTGTATGACTGGTGGAAAAATTTGAAAGGGCTATGACAACATTGACTGCATCAGCACTATTTGATTCTATGATGCTCTGTATTGGTCTTCTCAATACCTCGTCTATTTCTTTTTTGCCTATCAGTTTTTCTAAGATGGTAATATCTTCCAATTCCTTAACAGCTTCAGAACCAAAGGCTGCAAGCCACACATCCCTTGGCGGCTCCATGCCATGCCACTTTAAAGATGGATAGGTAAGAAATGTTATATGCCCGCAAATCTCTCTTCCTGTTTCAGCTACCTTGCCGGCTAAGGCAAGAAGGCTTTGCCTCCGCTTTTTATCACCTTCGCTAACATCTTCAGCAGGCAAAAGGGTGTCTGTAAAAACAATTACCCTCTCACCTCTTTTTACACCAAGGTTAGTGGTATATAGTTCCCTTATAGCCTTGTCTAACATTTCTTGCACTCCGCAAAATAGCGATTAAAAACCTCGCTATTTTACAAACCCCAAAAATCAATGTCTATTTTTGGAACTCTGCTATCTTCCTTAAAAGCAGGATATTTTCCGTATGCCCGGTCATCCTTGCGACTACCTTGCCTTTTATGGGCCTTCCCAGAAGATAAAGGTCGCCTGTAATATCCAGTATCTTATGACGGGCAAATTCGTTCGTAAACCTTAAAGACGTATTGATTACCTTTTCTTCATCCACCAGCACTACATTGCTAAGTCTTCCGCCCTTTGCCAAACCCATCTCTTCTAATTTTCCATAATCCTTTATTGAGCCATAGGTTCTGGCAGGGGCTATCTCTTTTTTGAAAACCTCCGGATCATTAAGGGTAAAACTTGCCATTTGCCTCCCTATAGGCTGCGGATATTCCATGGAATACTCAACGGTAAGATTCGGTGAAGGCTCAATTGATATATATCTGCCATTTGCAGCATTACCAATAATGTAAAGCTCTTTTATCACAATCTCATCCAAAGGTTCATTCTGTTCTGCAATACCGCCATCCTCTAACATTTGACAGAAATATGTGGCAGAGCCGTCCATTATTGGCACCTCTCTGTCTATCTTTATCAGGAGATTGGTTATCCTGTATACATGTAAAACAGCCATAAGGTGCTCTATGGTCATAATAGAGGCATGGCCTCTTTTTAAAGTGGTGGCATAGTCTGTAGACGATACATAATCAAGGTGCGCGGGTATCATCTCCTCTGACGAAAGACCCGTAAAGATAATCCCGCTGTTGGGAGGGAGGGGCGAGAGGATAACCCCTGTCTTTCCGCCGGAGTGAAGCCCCTGGCCGCCCAGAACAACGCTTCTCTTGATGGTTCGCTGGCGGCTATGCATACGAATCGGGGAATCGGGGAATCGGGGGATAGGGGAATGGCTGTCTCCGTTTCTCCGTTTCTCCGTTTCTCCATTTCTTTGTTGGCCTATTGTTTCTGACTCCTGCCCCTCGATAGGTGCATTCTGGGTCAGGCTTCTGATTCCTGATTCACCAAATGCCCTCTTCACGGTCAAGAGAACGCCCTCCAGAGAAAGCGGCTTTTCTATATAATCGTATGCGCCGAGCTTAATGGCCTTTACGGCTGCCTCAATATTTCCGTGGCCTGATATCATGATTACCTTAAGCTCAGGATATTTTGCCTTTATCTCTTTTAAAACCTCTGTGCCGTCCATTATCGGCATCCATATATCAAGGATTATTAAGTCAGGGAGTTTTGCATCTAAGGCCTTCAATGCCTCCTGCCCATTACTGGCCAGCAGCACCTCAAAACCCTCATCTTTCAAAACATCTGAAAGCGACTGCCTTATGCTGTCTTCGTCGTCTACAATCAATATTTTCTTTTCTGTTTGCATAATTAGAAACCGTGAACCGTGACCGTTTAAAGACCGTTGACCGTGACCGTTAAAAACTTTTCTTCACGGACACGGAACACGGTCACGAATAACGGTATTTATCCTTTCACCGGAAGCTCTATTATAAACCGCGTCCCCTTTGGCACATTATCCTTTACCCTTATATAGCCTCTATGGTCGGCAACAATATCACTTACGATAGCAAGACCAAGTCCGCCGTTTCCCGACTTTTTTGTGGAAAAATACGGCTCAAACAGCCGCGGCTTGTCTTTTTCCGGTATTCCGCAGCCTGTATCAGCCACCTCAATCCTTGCTATCTTATAGTCCTTATCATAATGGCTCTCAAGCGCAATAATACCACTCCCATCAATAGATGCAATTGAATTATCTATAAGATTTATCACAACCCTTTTCATCTGGTCTCTGTCTATCTCCAGCATAGGAAGCGCTTTGTCAAGGTGAAGGCTGAATGAGATGTTTTTCTGAAGGCCGTGGTACAGTGATGCCGCCTCCTTTATAATCTCATTCATATTATTTGACATAGGATTGGCAGACGGCATCCTTGCAAAGTTTGAGAACTCATTAACCAGTGTCTTTAATTCATCCACCTGCTTTATTATGGTTTTTGTGCATTCGTCAAAGACCTGGCCTTCTTCTCCTAAAAACCTATCCCGGTATTTTTTGCTGAGTCTCTGGGCAGAAAGCTGGATGGGCGTAAGCGGATTCTTTACCTCATGGGCTATCCTCTGGGCAACCTCTTTCCATGCCATCATGCGCTGCGACTTCAGGAGGTGGCTCAAATCCTCAAGCACCGCAACCATGCCAAGGTAGTTGCCGTCATCATCTTTCAGCATGGTAAGATTCAGAAGAACAGGGATAGCCTTATCCTTTATGTCTATCTGCACCTGCCTTTCAAGGTTTTCTATTCCCATTTCTTTCATTTCAGTTACCATTGCATGCAGAAAGAATTCATCCTTTGGCCTTAAGATATCCTTATAGTTTTTGCTAAGCGCTGTCCCTGTAGAAAGTCCAAGCAACTCTTCAGCAACTCTGTTTATGGTAGTCACATGTCCATTCTTATCAATAGAGACAACGCCGGCAGCCACATTGCCTAAGACTATCTCCATGTATCTTCTTCTCTGCTCCAGTTCAGTATTTGTCTTTTTAAGGTCTATATTCGCCTCTTCTATCCTGGTCTTGGTTGCCTTTAAATCGCCGGTCATCTTATTAAATGAACTCACCAGAACGCCTATTTCATCCTTGGCATCTATATCTATCCTGTAATCCAGGTTGCCGTTTGCAATCTCTGTTGTCCCGTATGCAAGCTGCTGGATGGGCACGGTTATCTCTTTTGCCATGTATCTGCCTATCCACATGGCAAAAAATACTATAACCATCGTGATGATGAGGAGCGTCGTGAAATAGCTTGCCTTAAGCGGCGTTTTTAAAATCTTTAACTGCTTGTATCCTTCAAATGCAGTTGATATCTCCTTCATCTTTGCAATCAGGCTTCTGGATACATAATAACTCACCACTACCGCTCCTTGAACCGTCCTGCGGTCATCAGAAGAGATGGGAGAAACGCCGCGCGCCACATCACCCTTTTCAAGGGTCTGTATAAAGTTTGCGGCATTGCCTTTATAGGCGTCCAAGATTGAGTCAATTGATATATCAGGAACCATATTCTGGTTTACCTGACTTGCTATGACATAGCCAATCCTCTGTTTATCCGCAGAAAAGACCTCTATGCTGCTTGCGCCTGTCTCTGCCATCTTTGCCTCAAGATATAATCTTAACTTGTCTCCGTCAGCAGACAACTTTTCCTCAGCAATTTTGCCTCCTATCTGTTTGGCATAGACAACCATCTTGTCGGATATATCTTTATAATAGTTCTGTCCAAGCTCCAGGGAGCCTTGCAATGAATCTTCTATTCGTATTCCAAACCACCCCTCAATACTTTTATTTATAAAACCAATGACCACAAAAAAGAGAAGAAAGGTAGGAACAATAGAGAGACTGATAAATGCAACAATGAGCCTTGTGCGAAGCCGCGAACCAATAATTTTGCTGCGCCTTTCAAAGATGAGCTTTACAAAATTTCTTAAGATGAGGAATACAAGAAAGATTAACAGTATGATGTTTATATTGATAAGGCCAAAGACAATAACATTGGTCGCAGCAGGAAGATTGCCGCCTACTTTTGAAATATGGCTCTCAAGGTATGTTAAGCTAAAGATAGCAGCTACAACAGCTACGATGATATATATTTCACGCCTGCGTCTTCTCTGCTCTTCTTCAGATATAGTTGTGGGTTTCGTGGACTCGGTCATAGGTTGATATACAAGGTTAAGGTTAAGGTTAAGGTTAAGGTTAAGGTTAAGGTTTTTACTCAGCCTTAACCTCGGCCTCAACCTATTTTTTACGGTGCAAACTCCTTCTCATACCAACTCGTCTCATAATTCCAGAAGGAAACAAAGAATAGCATGTAATTCAGGGGAAATGGCAGATTTACGGCATCCAACGTGGCCTTAATCCTGAGTTGATACTGCTCTCCTTTTTTCAAAGCGGACGCAGGCTTAATAACAATGCCGTCGCTGCCTATCATAATCTTTTTAGCCTGTTCAAATTCTTTTACACGTATGCTATTCTGCGGTTTTTCCTCCAATAGGATTTCATATTCTTCCTTTAAGGTATCATATTTTATAATATGCCTGAATGTCTGAGATGCCAGCGATTCGTCAAACCATAAACCTCTCTTTCGGTAAAGCTCTACAAAGAAGGTAAAGCTTGCAGGCATGCCGCTCTTAATCCCCTCCTCTATCTCCTTGGTAAAGGCATTCCTAATCTCAAAAGACACCTCTATATCATCTGTATTATTGACTATCGCAACCTTGTCCACTATGGCATTCGCTGAATAGGCCGTAGCAGAAAAAAGATGCGCGTATACAACTGCTGTTATGAATATTATAGCCTTGGACATAGAAGAATATAATAACGCAAAACCTTTTTAAAAAGCAAGGATAGCGCTACACCCAAAAATACACCCCAAAATAGACTTTGAATTTTGAGTACAATTCGATTAACATTTATAGTAACCTCTGAAAAAGTAAGAATTTCGTCATACCGGCGAAAGAACAAAGACACAAGGGACAATCCTTTTTGTCCCCCTCTGGAGAGGGTAGGGGGAGGAAAGCGAGCCAACACCCTCCACCCCCTTAATCCCCCGCCAGCGGGGGACAGTTGTTTCAAGCAATAGACTCCGGCTTTCGCCGGAATGACGGTATTAATCAGAGTTTCCTATAGTGGAATAAGCTTGGCCTTAATCTTACCCTTTGAAATATTGAGGAGAGCAAAGCTATTATGAGAATTGTTGGTAAGGACGCAGCCTGGGTTTACGAATAATATTTTGCCAATGCGCTGCTTCAGGGGAAAATGGGTATGGCCAAAGAGGACTACCTGCGCATTTTCTTCTATAGCCTTTTCAAGCAAACAATCAATCCCCTGCTTTACCTTATATATATCCCCATGCGTAATAAATATTTTTATTCTATCAATTTCTATTATCTTCTCTCTGGAAACTAATGGATAGGAATCTGTATCTGTATTTCCGGCAACTGCCTCAATAGGCACGTCGATTTTCTTACCCATCTCCATGGCATCCTGATAATGGTCGCCTAAGTGTATGAACCTGTCAATTCTCTCCACTTTTTTCAAAGCATTGACAGCCATCCGCACATTACCGTGGGTATCAGACATTACTGCTATTTTCATAGAATCCATAACATCCTACCCAAGATTTCCCAGTTCATATTGAATTAACCCAACTATAATTATTGCAGCAGTCTCTGTCCTTAAAATCCTCTGACCCAATCCTACCGGTATAAAACCGGCCTTCTTTGCCTCCTCCACTTCGGATTGTTCAAGGCCGCCTTCCGGTCCAACAATTACAGAAACACTGTTCAAATCCTTAACACCATTGAGATGTTGTTTTAGGCTGCCTGTTTTTTCATTCTCCCACAAAAGCAATTTTAATCCATGACTTGAACTACCCTTGACTGCACCAGCAAAACTGCAACACGGCTGAACCTGCGGAATGGTTGCGCGTCTGCACTGCTTTGCCGCCTTTACCGCAATCTCGCCCCACTTGTGAGATTTTTTCTGCTTGGCATCCCGTTCTTCAATACTGATAGACCGTTTTGACTTAACAGTTTGTTGAAAAACTCAACAAACTCCGATTACACGGATAAAAGATTAGATTTCACAGATTAAAACCCATTGAAATATCTGTGTAATCGTTTTTCCTAATCTGTGTAATCAAGGCTGTTGATGCCTTTTTCAACAGCCTGTTAACAAGCAAGAATTCCCAATATGAGGTTTTTCTATTATCATTATTCCTTTTTTATACACTGCAAATATTCTATGACAATGATTCTATAGTGTCAATGAGCTGATATGCCTCATAATCTTCTTGAGCAAACAGAATAAAACAAATAGAATGATGTCATGCTCTGGATAGTATTTGCCCTCATTACTGCACTCTCTCTATCAACTGCCGATACCTTAAGCAAAAAGGCAATGATAAAAAGCGATGAATATATAATTGCATGGGTAAGAGAGGGTTATGCCCTTCCCTTTATTGCCCTTTCCTTCTTTTTCATTCCCATACCGCATCTGGACAGAACGTTTTGGACTTCTGTGCTTATACTTTTGCCGCTGGAGATTACCGCACTTATCCTCTATGTAAAGGCGATAAAAACCTCTCCGCTGTCACTTACCATACCGTTTATGGCCTTGAGCCCCGTATTCATCATTATTATTGCATTTTTTCTGCTTGGAGAATGGCCTGATAAATCAGGGTTTCTTGGCATATTTCTTATTACCGCCGGCGCATATCTGTTAAATGCAAAGGCAAGCAATCTTGGACTTTTAGGCCCAATAAAGGCAATCGCAAAAGAGCGGGGATCTGTGCTGATGATTATCGTTGCAATCATATACAGTATAACATCCACTATCGGAAAAATTGCTGTTCAGCATTCAAGCCCGATATTCTTCGGCTTCTTTTATCCATTGCTGCTTACCATCGTCCTGTCAACTGTTGTGGGCGTTAGAGGAACTTTACATCAGGTGGTGTCCAGACCTATGACTTTTTTATTCATAGGCATATTCACAGCTATAATGATTCTTTCTCATTTTATGGCTATAAGCATGGCTGATGTCGCCTATGTAATATCTATAAAAAGGACAAGCCTTATATTTAGCGTGTTTTATGGATGGGTTGTATTTAAGGAAGTAGATATAGGAGAAAGGCTGCTCGGAAGCGGGCTTATGTTAGCAGGGATTGTTTCAATAACGGTGTTTTGATATAAACTGTAATGACAAAGAGCAAGAAACGGGAGAGGACAAGCCCTCCTACGGAATCAGGATATGGATTTTCATGATAAACCCACACGAGCCATCGGCTCACAAAGGGACATGAAAATCTCCCTTAATCCCCCTTTGCCAAAGGGGGAAATTGATTCTCTCCCCTCTTTGGAAAAGAGGGGCTGGGGGAGATTTTCGGAACAAAAACACAAATGGATAATGAGTCTGCAATCATAGACACCCTGAAAACGGTCTTTGGTTTTGATACATTCCGTCCGAATCAGGAAGCGATAATCAAAGGCATTCTGAATAAGCAGGATGTCTTTGCCGTAATGCCCACAGGCGGCGGAAAGTCGCTCTGCTATCAGCTTCCGGCAAAGATAATGCGCGGCACCGCTGTTGTCATCAGCCCGCTTATCTCTCTGATGAAAGACCAAGTTGACGCTGCGCGGACAAACGGAATAGCCGCGGCTTATATGAATAGTTCGCTGAATGATCAGGAAGTGTCTGACCTTTACCGAATCTTGAAGGGTAATAAGATAGAACTGCTCTACATAGCGCCTGAACGTTTTGCCATGCCGAATTTCCTGGATATACTGAAAGACATTCCCATCTCTCTTTTTG
>MGRL01000037.1 GCA_001798165.1 Deltaproteobacteria bacterium RIFCSPHIGHO2_02_FULL_43_33 | reverse complement strand
TGGTTTATTTATTTTTATTGCGTCTTCAATGACACGCACCTTATTTTTAAATGCATCGTCACTTATGCCTGTACCTCTCCCTGTTACCTCTTCCACCGTCCTCTTTGAAAACACCGCTGCAATTGCGCTGGAAGGTGTTGTGTTTGCAATCCCCATCTCTCCGGTGCCAAAGATGTGATAGCCTTTTTTGGCATACTCGTTTGCAAGGTCAATGCCAACCTCAAGACACTTTACGGTCTCATCCTGTGTCATGGCCGGGCATTTGCGAATATTCTTCGTGCCCCTGATTACCTTTTTATGCACAAGGCCGTCTGTATTGCCGAATTCATAATCAACACCAATATCAATCACCACCACCTCTGCGTTGCTGTGCCTTGCCAACACATTGATGCCTGCGCCTCCGCGCAGGAAATTCAAAACCATCTGCGGCGTTACCTCTTTCGGGAACGCAGACACGCCTTCTTCTGCAACACCGTGGTCGCCTGCAAAGGTAAAGATTGCCTTTTTATGAAGTATTGGTTCCATCTTTTCTGTAATTGCCACTATCTTAGCTGCAAATTCCTCCAGCCTTCCCAGACTCCCCTGCGGCTTGGTAAGATTATCAAGCCTCTTCTGCGCCTTTTCGTAAAAGGCGGGATTTACCGGCTTGATGGAGCTGAGCGTTTGTTCTAATTTGGACATTGTATTATCCCCCTATATTGTTTTTGGTTTGTCCTTAATAATTAAAGAAAGCACTGAAAACAAAATTATATTGATAACCATTGCGCCAAGCATTCCAGAATAAGTTAGGACAGATATAATGCCCAATGGTATATATAATGAGGCTTTAACAACTTCAATAATACCTTTTTCTCTAACTATTTGGAAAAACATTGGTACGAAAAATAGCAAACATGGAATCAAAGGACCTATTAAACCAATTAAAAAACAATAGTAATCCTTAAATGGCAGATTATGCTGGTTTAAAATTGACTTGTATTTTAAAGTTACAACAAACATAAGTATAGGAGCAATAAATGTCAAAAAAATTGTAGCAACGTCTTTAAGGATAAATATCGATACAAGAAATGGTCCCCAAAATACCACTGCACCAATGACCATAATAAACAACTTATTTTGTAATAGTTTTAACAGCATTATCTTCCCTGCTTCATCCTCATCCCTATCCCCGCTGCCACAAAACTCTATTGACACGCTAAAAGTAAGAATGTTATTCTATATTCGTTCAGGAGCACAAAACTATGTATACCCAAAAACTTACCCTCACTCTGCCAGATGAGCTTGTCAAGGAGATAGAGCATTATAAAGAGGCCGCTGATGAGCCTTCCCGCTCTCAGGCCATAATTGACCTCTTGAAACATGCCCTTACCCTCCCCCCTTATTTCAAGGGCTATGACTGGAAAAAGGCTGAAGCTAATGCAGACAAGGCCATTGCAGAAGGCCGTGTCAAATCCTTCAAAAGCGTAAAAGAGCTCCTTGCCGACCTCAAAAAATGAGGATTCTTCGCACAGACCTCTTTAAAGGCGACTATCAAAAACTTCCAAAAGCTGCTCAGGAAAAGTTTGACAAAAAGATATTGCTGTTTGCAGAGAATATCCGGCATCCGTCTCTTCGTGTCAAAAAAATGAAAGGACATAAAAATAGGTGAGAAGCCAGCATTGATATGTTTTACCGCTTCACCTTTGAGATACATGAAGATTACTACCTCTTTCGTCGTATTGGCCCGCATGATGATGTGTTAAAAAAGCCATAAAACCTATTTTACCTTCATCGCTATCCCGCTCACCATAAAATATACCTCATTCGCAGCCTCTGCCATCTTTTGGTTTGCGACGCCTGCAATATCTCTGAATTGCCGCGCCAGAGGATTGTCAGGCACAATGCCAAGCCCCACCTCATTGGAAACAACGATAATATTGGCCTTTGTTTTTTTGCACGCAGACACGAGAGAGTTAATATAATTTTCGATTTTTGATTTTCGATTTTCGATTTTAGAAGCTGAATTCGTAATTAAATTGGATAGCCAAATAGTAATACAATCCAGCAATATCACATCGTGTTTTTTATCCTTTGCAATGACATCCGCAATCTTTATCGGTTCTTCAATGGTTGCCCAGTTATTGCCCCGCTCCTTTTTGTGTTTCTTAATCCTTTCTGTCATCTCCTTATCTAATGCCTCTGCTGTGGCAAGATAAAGTTTTTTCCCTGACATTGACTCCGCCAGCTTCAACGCATACGCACTCTTTCCGCTCCTTGCGCCGCCCAAAATAAAAATAAGTTTTGAGTTCGGAGTTCGGAGTTTGGAGTTAATTTCTTTAGTCTTTAGCTTTTTTCCTTTCACTTGTTTACCTTAAATCAGACGGCAAAGTAAAAAGCTCCAGATGCACGGTAATTGTAGTCTGCCGATTTATCGGCGCTTTTCAATACGCCCATAAATGGGCAAACTACAGGTATGTTGAGCGAAGAAGCCGCAGCGACAACACAGCAGATGGACTTTTTACGAAGCCGTTAATATTCAATCCCCTTCCTTGCCTTAACACCAGCATCGAATGGGTGCTTTATCTTGAGCATCTCTGTAACATAATCCGCCATCTTGGCTAATTCAACAGACGCATCACGGCCAGTTAAAACCACTTCAAGTCCTTCCGGTTTGTTTTTCAGAAAATCTATTATGTCGTTTACATCAAGCCAACCGCCGGATATCACGCTGTTTATTTCATCCAAGACAAGAAGGCTTATATTACCAGAGGCGATTCTTTGTTTGACTATTTCAAAAGTTTCAATAATGGATTTTTTTAACGTCTCCTTCTCAGTCTTTTCCTTTGTAAATATCGGATGCCTTACATTAGAGCGGATAAGCTCTACCTCTGGAATCTCCTTAAAAATCTCTTTTTCTCCTGAAGACGCATTATCAACTTTAAAGAATTGCGCGAAGAGAATCTTTAGCCCTTGCCCCGCAGCCCTGACAGCCAGACCAATGGCCGCAGTTGTCTTGCCTTTTCCTTCTCCTGTATAAATATGTATCAAACCTTTCTGCATTCAGAAATCCCCTCACCCTGTCACTCTCCCCAAAGGGGAGAGGGAATTTTCTTCAAAATAAAAAACCCATCCCGAAGAAAAAGGATGGGTTATATTATTTAAGATTTCAGATTTATGATTTTAGATTTTAATTCTAAAATCGTAAATCCCCAATCGTAAATCTATTTAACCCTCTCCCTCGGAGGTGTTGCGTCATATTGTTAGGTATCCTGGCTCAGGGCATCCTACTTTCCATCCCTTCCCGAAATATCTCAGTGGTTGATGGATTTCGCTCCCTTTACAGTTGCGGGGCAGCTCCCGATTCTTACGGGATTCCCTGTAACATGAATTTGCAGTTAGGCTATCAGGTTCAAAGCAAAAGAGTCAAGAGGAAATTGTGTCATAGACTGTGCTGCCCTTGTATTTTGCAACCTTTCCTGATAATATGCAAAAAAATAAAAGCAGAGGTAAGGATGCTGTCAAAGGTATTCAGCAGTGCAGTCTTAGGTATAGATGCATATCTTGTGGAGGTTGAGGTAGACACCTCCCATGGCCTTCCGTTCTTTTCTACTGTTGGTCTGCCCGATAATGCAGTTAAAGAGAGCAAAGACAGGGTAAGGGCAGCTATAAAAAATTCCGGCTACGATTTTCCCGCAAAACATATCACAGTAAATCTTGCCCCGGCAAATGTAAAAAAGGAAGGCACAACCTTTGATTTGCCGGTAAGCCTTGGCATTCTATCTGCTGAGGGAATAATAAAAAAGGAGGCGCTTGCAGATTATATGATTTTAGGCGAGCTTTCTCTGGATGGCAGGGTAAAACCTATAAGGGGTGCGCTTCCCATGGCAGTTGCTGCCAAAAGGGCGGGCTTGAAAGGCGTAATACTCTCGAGGGAAAATGCTGAAGAGGCTGCGCTTGTAGATGGTATAGAAAGCATTGGCATTAAAAATCTCTCTCAGCTTGTTGAGTTTTTAAATGGAAGGCTTGAGATACAGCCATGCAGGATAGATGTCAAAGAATATTTTAAAGCAGATGGAGAAACACATCTTGATTTGAATGAGGTAAAGGGCCAGGAACATGTAAAAAGGGCAATGGAGGTTGCAGCAGCAGGCGGTCATAATGTTCTTATGATTGGGCCGCCGGGTTCAGGAAAGACCATGCTTGCCAGACGCATGCCTACCATCCTTGCTGATATGGACATGGAGGAGGCGATAGAAGCTACAAAGGTCCACAGCATTGCCGGTGTTCTGGATAGAAAACAGGTTTTAGTAACCATAAGGCCTTTTAGAAGCCCGCACCACACAATTTCAGATGCAGGCCTTATCGGCGGCGGACATATACCACGGCCTGGCGAGGTTTCTCTTGCCCATAACGGCGTTCTGTTTCTGGATGAACTACCGGAATTTAAGAAGAATGTGCTTGAGGTATTAAGACAGCCATTGGAAGATGGCCATGTCACCATTTCAAGGGCAGCCATGTCTTTGACATATCCCTCTCGCTTTATTTTAATTGCCGCAATGAACCCCTGCCCCTGCGGATTCTTAGGAGACCTTCACAAAGAATGCCGATGCACGCCTATGCAGATACAAAAATACAGGGCAAAGATTTCAGGGCCTTTGCTGGACAGGATTGACATCCACTGCGATGTGCCTGCAGTGAGATTCAAGGAGCTTTCAGGAGATACGAAAGGCGAATCGTCCAGAGATATAAAAACACGGGTTGATAAGGCAAGAAGGCTTCAGTCTGAACGGTTTAAAGGCAAGAAGATTTACTTCAACAGCCAGATGACGAGCCATTATATAAAGAAATTCTGCGAGATAGATGAAGATGGCAAAAGGCTTTTGGAAATGGCCATAGACAGACTCGGCCTCTCTGCCAGGGCATATACAAGGGTATTGAAGGTTGCACGGACAATTGCCGATTTGGAAGGAGAAGAAAATATAAAGCCTCAGCACCTGTCAGAGGCGATACAATACAGGAGTTTGGACAGGGGGATGGTGTAAATAGTATTGTAAGGATAAAGCCAATCTCACCCCTTTTGCCTTTCAATAACAATTTGTCTCTACATGTGTTACACATTCTATAAACCTTACAAAGAATCCCAAAAATAGCGATTGGTTTTTGGGAAAACTGGCAAGTTGCCTGCCAGACGAGGCAGCGGACAATTTTTGCGACGAGCCGTATGTTCACCGATACGGTGAGGAGAAAAAATTGTCCGATAACAAAGTATGGCAGGCAAATCGCCAGTTTGTAAAATAGCGAGGTTTTTAATCGCTATTTTGCGGAAAAATAAAAAGTCTTGATTTTAGCAATAAGATGTAGTATAAATCTTTTTTCAAATTAATCCTTACCCCTGGCTATGCCAGGGGTTAACCTAATCCATTAACTTTTGGATAGGAATCCATAAGGAGGCATGTATAGATGAACAATCATTATGAAGTGGTCTTCATTGCAAGACCAGACGCAGGGGATATTGTAACAAAGGGCATTATCCAGAAGGTGCGGGAAACTGTAGAAGGATTAAACGGCCAGGTCATTAAGGTTGAAGAATGGGGGAAGAGGAGGATGGCCTATCCCATTAGGAAGTATCCTGATGGGTATTATGTCTTTGTAGAGATTTCTGCTAACCCTCAAACCTCAAAAGAGGTTGAAAGGATTTTACGGCTGAATGAGGATGTTATTCGCTATCAGACAATCAGGAAAATAGAAACAAAAACTGTTAAAAAGACCAAGAAAAAGAAAAAGATAAGCCAAGCTAAGGAGACAAATCAATGAGAGAGAATAGAGAGAAAAGAGAACCCCGTGGCGAACAACAACAGTTTGGCGGCAAACGCGCTTTTCCAAAGAAGAAGATATGCCGCTTTTGCTCGGATAAGAATCTTAAGGCAGATTACAAAGACTTCAGGACTATTAAACCATTTATAAGCGAGAGGGGAAAGATTACCCCAAGGCGCATCACCGGAAATTGTGCAAAGCATCAAAGAGACGTAACAGTAGCCATAAAGAGGGCGCGGATTCTTGCCATACTTCCGTATACGACAGCAGTTGTATAAATAAGGCTGCATGTTTTAGAACTTCTCAACGGTTAGGCTTGTAGGATTTTTAAATTGCATTTACCTTTTCAGGAGGAATTAGAGAATGGAAATTATTTTGAAAAAAGACGCCCCTTCCCTCGGTAAAATGGGAAATGTTGTCAGGGTTACTGATGGCTATGCCAGAAATTATTTAATACCACAGGGGATCGGCCTTGAAGCCACGCCAAAAAATCTTAAGCTTTTGGAAAAAGAGATAAAAATATGGCAAAAGAAGGCAGAAAAGCTGAAAGAGGAGGCTGCTCAGTTAGCAGCTGAGATAGAAAAACTCTCTTTAAGCTTTGCAAGAAAGACAGGCGAGGAAGATAAAATCTTTGGCTCTGTTACCTCTCTTGATATTGAAGAGAAGATGAAGGAGAACGGCATTCAAATAGATCGCAAGAAGATTCATGTAGAAGAACCCATTAAAACCCTCGGTGTTTTTACGGTTCCCATAAAGCTTCACCCAGAGGTTACTGCAAACCTAAAGATTTCGGTTGTAAAAGAGTAGGTTAGAGGTCTGAGGTTAGTGCTTTCCGCCTCTACCCTCTTACCAATTAAAGGTGTTCCCCATGGCAATTCCCATTCAAGACTTATCCCTCCACAAGCTTCCCCCTCATAATATAGAAGCAGAGCAGTCTGTCTTAGGTGGTATTCTTCTTGAGAATAGCTCTATGGATAAGGTTATTGGCATATTGGACCAAAACGGAGACGATTTTTATAGAGATGCCCACAAAAAGATATACAAGGCAATGCTCTCCCTCTCCAATAAGAATGAGCCTATAGATTTTGTAACGTTATCCTCTGCCCTTAGGAATATGGGCATACTTGAATCGGTAGGCGGAAGTTCTTATCTGGGCGCATTAACAGAGTCAACGCCGACGGCAGCAAATATAACCTACTATGCAAAGATAGTAAGAGAAAAGGCTGTTTTAAGAAGGCTGATAAACTCATCTACAGAAATAGTAACAAGGTGCTATACCAGCGGGGAAAAGATAGAAGACCTTATTGACGACGCTGAAAAGATTATATTTGATGTTGCCCAGGATAAGACAAAGCAGTCTTTTTACCCTATAAGAGATCTGGTTACCAAAACATTTAAAACCATTGAAGAGCTTGCAGGCAATGATGGCCATGTTACAGGCGTGCCAACAGGATTTAATAAATTCGACGACCTTACATCAGGCCTTCAACCATCTGACCTTATTGTCATTGCCGGAAGGCCTAGTATGGGTAAAACAGCATTTGCATTAAATATAGCCCAGAATGCGGCAGAGACAGGCAGCCCTGTAGCCATCTTCTCGTTAGAGATGAGCAAAGAGCAGCTTGCCCAGAGACTGCTTGCCTCAAAGGCAAAGGTTGATCTGTACAGACTGAGAAACGGCAAGTTGAGAGATGAAGACTGGAGCAAGCTTATACGGGCAGTAGACAGCCTGCATGAAACCCCTCTCTTTATAGACGACACACCGGCGCAATCTGTCCTTGAAGTTAAGGCAAAGTCAAGGAGATTGGCAAAGCAGCACGGTATAAAACTCATTGTTGTAGATTATCTTCAGCTTATGCGAGGGAGGCACGACGCAGACAATAGAGAGCAGGAGATTTCAGATATATCAAGGTCGCTCAAGGCCATGGCAAAAGAACTGAATGTGCCTGTTATTGCGCTCTCGCAGCTTTCAAGGATGGCCGAGAGAAGAGAGGAAAACAAACCACAATTGGCAGATTTGAGGGAATCAGGCGCCATAGAGCAGGATGCAGATGTGGTAGCCTTTGTGTATAGAAAAGAATTTTATATCCACTGCAAATGCCCTGAAGGATCTAAGGGAAGCGCCTGCACATGCGAAAAAAGCAAATACGCAAAGGATGCAGATATTATTGTGGCAAAACAACGTAACGGTCCAACCGATACCGTTAATCTAACCTTTTTAAAAGAATATACTTCGTTTGAGAACCAGGCAAGCGGCCATTATGCCGGCATCGCCAATAAGTGGGTTGAGTAATAATTCTTTACCCCGTTACAGTGAGCCGGAATCCCATAGTCCCTTTATATATCCTGTCTATCCGCACAATCACCTTGCCACTGTCTTCCGCTTAAGGGTTGAGGTGAGTTTAAAGAAAACTCGAAGAATATTAGCTGCCACCGTCCTTCTTATACACACCCTGAGAAAAGCCCCTGAAGGCGATAAAAGAAAGGAGTACCGTGGCAAGTCCTGAGAAAAGAAGCGCCACGCCTGTATATGTGGCGAACACGCTTTCTTCTCCGTTGGTAAATACCGGCATCACCATGAGGTAGCGGTTTATCCATATGCCGATGCATATGATAAATGCTACCGCTGAAAGCGAAAGCACGCGGAGCTTTACGCTCCTGAAGAGCAACGCAAAAAAAGGGATTATGAAGACCGTAAGTATCATAAGGATAAACACCGGGGCAAAGTTCCCCTCCCTCTGTTTTAATAGAGGTCCGGTGAGGTTTGGCAGGTCGCTGTACCATATAACTATGTGCTGCGACCAGAACATGTATATCCAGAGAATGGAAAACCCTATAAGGAGCTTGCCCATTGAATCCAG
>MGRL01000036.1 GCA_001798165.1 Deltaproteobacteria bacterium RIFCSPHIGHO2_02_FULL_43_33 | reverse complement strand
TATGATATTTAATATCACAAAAGGTTATTGCCTATTAAGGTATTTATAACCTCCCTGGAAGGACGCTGCTTTTTCATATTACCATTCCCGAAGGCTTCTATCGGGAATCCAGTTCTTATAAATTCAATGAGTTATGGATGCCCGACAGAGACATTCGGGCATGACAAACTTACAAAAAGAGGTTTGGGCAACAGCCCCAGTAGACCCGACCCCTTTCTCTTGCTCCTCAGCCAGTTCATGTTCAAAAATTGCCCAGATGCAAGCCCTTGACAAATTACGTGTTTTGCCGAAGCAAAACACGAAACTCTTTTGCCTTTGGCAAAGGAGATAATTTGTCAAGGGCAAGGCGTCGAGGAGCAAGCTATGTTACGAGATTCCTCGCTTCGCTCGGAACAGGCTCCGCAAATGGGTATTTTTCAGCACGAACTCTTTACCACACCCCGGTTGCCAAATACTCATGCATAGAATCCGCCGCCTTCCTGCCGTCTCCCATTGCAAGGATGACAGTTGCACCGCCCCTTACAATATCGCCGCCTGAGAATACACCCTTTTTACTGGTCCTTCCTGTATCAGGATTTACTGCAATATTACCCCACTTATTAACCTTTACATCAGGGCTTGTCTGAGGTATAAGCGGATTAGCGCCATTGCCAACAGCAACAATTGCAACATCCGCATCTATCTGGAATTCAGAGCCTTTCACAGGGACAGGCCGTCTTCTGCCTGATTCATCCGGTTCACCAAGCTCCATTTTTATACATTCAACCTTCTTAAGTCTTCCTTCTTCATCACCCATAAATCTTGTCGGATTGGTAAGGAGCATAAACTTCAAGCCTTCTTCTTCGCCGTGATGGACCTCTTCAATCCTTGCCGGAAGCTCCTCCCTTGAACGTCTATAAACAATTGTCACTTCTTCAGGACAGAGCCTCAAGGCCGTTCTTGCGGCATCCATCGCAGTATTCCCTCCGCCAATCACAATCACCTTTTTGCCGCGCAGCACAGGGGTGTCATATTCCGGGAATTGATATGCGCGCATCAGATTTACCCTTGTAAGATATTCATTTGCAGAATACACCCCAATCAGATTTTCTCCGGGGATATTCATAAAAACAGGAAGACCTGCGCCTGTTCCAACAAACACCGCGTTATAGCCATTAGACAGAAGCTCATCTATGGTCTCAAGTTTTCCGACAACTGCATTGCAAGTAATCTCAACACCCATTTTCTTTAAATATTCAACCTCTGATTCGACTATTTTCTTTGGCAGTCTGAATTCAGGAATGCCATACATTAAAACACCGCCTGCAACATGCAGGGCCTCAAATACAGTAACCTTGTGCCCTTTTTTTACCAAATCTCCGGCAACGGTCAAACCAGCTGGCCCTGCTCCAACAACAGCCACCTTCTTTCCTGTCCCTTTAGGTATCTCTGGGATTGCAACTTCGCCATGTTCTCTTTCATAGTCTGCCACAAATCTTTCAAGTCTTCCAATGGATACAGGCTGACCCTTTTTGCCGACTATGCATACCTTCTCGCATTGGTCTTCCTGAGGGCAGACCCTGCCGCAGACAGCAGGAAGCCCGTTTGTCTCTTTTATTTTTCGTGCTGCATCAATAAATTTCCCTTCTGCAATAAGCCTTATAAACCACGGTATATCTATATTTACAGGACATCCGCCGACGCACAATGGGTTTTTGCACTGGATGCACCGTTTTGCCTCTTCCATTGCAAGTTCAGCCGTATATCCATAAGGAACTTCATAGAAATTTCGGACCCTCTCTTTTGGGTCCTGCTCAGGCATTGCTTGCTTGGGGATTTTCATTCGCTCTTTTACTTCTTTTGGATCCATTACCCGCCGCTCCTCTCATAGCACTTTGCCCCTTCATGGTAGGTAGCCTCTTCCATTGCCATTTTTTCTTCTTTAAGATAGCTCCTGTTTCTCCTGATAAGCTCATCAAAATCAACTTCATGGCCGTCAAATTCAGGGCCGTCAACACAGACAAATTTATTCTTTCCGCCGATAGTCACCCTGCATGCGCCGCACATGCCTGTGCCGTCTACCATGATTGGATTTAGACTTACCATAGTATGAATCTTATATGGCCGCGTTGTGTTGCATACTGCCCTCATCATGGGCACAGGGCCGATACCAACGACAATGCCTATCTTTCTCTGCTCGTCTATAAGTTTTTGAAGTATCTGAGTAACAAATCCGTGATGCCCATAGCTTCCGTCATCTGTTGTTACATAAATCTCATCACTCGTCTTTTTCATCTCATCCTCAAGGATTAAGAGCTCCTTTGTCCTTGCGCCTATTATGGAAATGACTTTATTGCCTGCTGCCTTCAATGCCTTTGCAATAGGATATACAGGCGCCGTGCCTATGCCGCCTCCGACACAGACCGCTGTGCCGAAGTTCTCTATATGGGTTGGTGTGCCGAGCGGGCCGACAACATCCATTATGCTGTCGCCTTTTTCCAGGTCGCCCAGCATAGAGGTAGTCTTCCCAACTTCCTGAGAGATGATGCTGATGGTTCCTTCCGCGCTGTCGGAGTCCATAATGGTGAGCGGCACCCGCTCTCCGTGTTCATTCAGGCGGATTATGATAAACTGTCCTGCCTTTCTCTTTTTGGCAATCATCGGCGCCTTTATCTTGAACTGGGCGACGGTGTGGGAAAGCTGTTTTTTTTCTACTATCTCAAACAAGGCAAGCTCCTTTCTCTGTAAGAAATATACTCTACAAGATATAAAATATATCAAGCAACTTGTCAAACATAAAGAGATATCCAAATTTCCAACACGATTACCCTACTTTTTCCCCTCTGGAATCTCCAACCCCAGCGCCTTTAACACTACCTTCATATCCTCCCACACCTCCTTTTTCTTGCTCTCGTTTCTCAAAAGGTAGGAAGGGTGAAATGTGGGCATAAGCTGAATGCCGTCTCTATACCAATGAAACCTTCCCCGAAGGGCAGTTATCTTTTCAGATGTATTTAAAAGCGTTTGCGCAGCATGGGTTCCAAGAGCCACAATTATCTTCGGCTGTATAACATCAAGCTGTTTTTCCAAAAACGGCCTGCACGCAGCTATCTCATCAGCCTCTGGATTGCGGTTCCCAGGTGGCCGGCATTTTACCACATTGCAGATATAAACATCTTTTCGCTCAAGCCCCATTGCATTAATTATTTTTGTCAACAGCTGGCCTGCCCTTCCTACAAATGGTTCTCCTTGCAGGTCTTCATCTTCGCCAGGGCCTTCGCCTACAAAAACAAGGCTGGTATTGGGGCTGCCAACCCCGAAGACAATATTAGTTCTCTGCTTATGCAATTTGCATCTCTTGCAATCGCCAAGCTCTTCACGAACAGATTTGAGAGTTGAGAGTGGAGAGCTGAGGGTAGGGGATTGTTTTTGTATATCTTCTGAACTCTGAGCCCTCAACCCTCTGCTCTGAACAGGCAATTCGTCTATGCCAATCTCCTTAAGATAGAGCAAGTAGTTTTCTATCTTCTTATGGAATATTTTAATGTCCTGCATAGCCCTATCCTTTTTCCCCGTTAGATGGTCTTTTCTGAAATTTTTATGCAATGGTTAGTATAAACCCCAACACCTAAACCCTCCTGTAAAATAGCGATTAAAAACCTCGCTATTTTACAAACCTGCGATTTGCCTACCATACTTCGTTATCGGCGCATTTTTGCTCCTCACCGTATTGGTGATATACGGCTCGTCGCAAAAATGGCCTCTGCTTCGTCTGGCAGGCAACTTGCAGGTTTCCCCAAAAATCAAAGTCTATTTTTGGGCCCTCTAACGGGGTTTACAAACTATATCTTTTGATGTAATATTTTAACATGTATTTTTTAGTTATTGTATTTTTTCTTATTTTTATTTTTCTTCCTGATACTGTATATGCTTGGGGGCCTGCAGCGCATCTGGAGTTCGGCCGCGACATATTAAACAATATCAAGTTTTTGCCGGCATCACTGCAAGAGCTGCTGCTCACGTTTCCTTATGATTATCTGTATGGAAATATAAGCGCAGACATAGTTGTTGGTAAAAACTTAACAGAAACTCTCAAGCACTGCCATAATTGGAATATCGGCCTTAAGGTTTTAAAAAGTGCCAGGACTGACCCTCAAAAGGCCTTTGCCTATGGGTATATCAGCCACCTTGCAGCAGATACTATTGCCCACAATTATTACATCCCGGAAAAATTCCTTCAATCATTTCATAGCAGGATTCTCAAGCATACATACTGGGAAATGAGGTTCGATACGCTTGTTGATAAAAGCGTCTGGAAGCTGCCTGCTAAAATGTCCAAAGAGGTTCATCGTGACAACGATAAACTGCTCAAAAATATACTTGAAGACACCCCCTTGTCTTTTAGAACAAATAAAACTATATTTTCAAGCATCATCCTTATTCATAGGATTAATCAGTGGCAAAATATGTTGGAGATGCTTTCCTTGTCATCCCGGTGGGTTTTAAGTATAGAAGAACGGAAACAATATTATAACCGCTCGTTAGCAGCTATCAAGGATTTTTTAGTTAACGGCTCAAAGGCAAAATGCTTTAGAGATGATCCGACCGGCAGGGCAAGGCTGGATACTGCAAAGAGGTTAAGAAGCCATTTAAAAACGCTCAAGCGCAGCGGCAAAGATTGGGAAGATGCTATGGAAAAGGCTCTCCGCATTGTAAGGCGGTAAGTGTTCAACTCCCTATTGCACGCACCACCTTATCAAGAATCCGCTCAGCTGCTTCGTTTTTTGCAAGGGATGGCAGCTCTTCCACCTTGCCATCCTTATCTATTACAGATACCTGCGTAACTTCTCCGTCAAAACTTGAGGGGCTATTCGCGACAATCAAATCCAGTTTTTTCTCCTTAAGCTTCTTTTTAGCATTCGTCAGCATATCTTCTGTTTCCAGGGCAAAGCCAACAAGAAACTGCCCCCTTTTTTTATTTCCCAGCTCTTTCAATATGTCTTGTGTCCTCTCCAATTCTATATCCAATCTTTCCTCTTCCTTCTTTACTTTTTTCCTATGGCTTATCTTTGGCCTGTAGTCTGATACGGCAGCAGCCATGATAACTACTGTTGACTGAGGATAATGCCTCATGGTGGCCTCTGCCATCTCTTCTGCTGTTATAGTCTTTATAAAGGTAATGCCTCTCGGAGGCGCAAGATAAGAAGGTCCGCTCACCAGGACAACCTCGGCCCCTCGTCTTCTGGCAGCCCTTGCAATAGCATATCCCATCTTGCCTGATGATGGGTTAGAGATAAACCGCACAGGGTCTATAGCCTCTCTGGTAGGGCCTGCAGTAACCAACACCTTTTGGCCTTTGAGGTCTTTTGGCGCAAGACACTCCTCTGCTGCATCTATAATATCCTCAAGGGGCGCAAGCCTGCCTTTGCCTTCATTGCCGCAGGCAAGTTCGCCTTCAGCAGGTCCGATAAAGCAGTAGCCAATCTTTCGCAGCCTTTCTATATTATGCTGGACAATCTTATTGTCATACATATTGGAATTCATTGCCGGCGCAAAAAGCACAGGGGCCTTAGTGGCCATAATGATTGTTGTAAGAAGGTCGTCCGCAATACCTGATGCAACCTTTCCTATGACATTTGCTGTTGCCGGGGCAACAACAACAAGGTCTGCCTTTTCTGCCATGTCAATGTGGGATATCTTTGACTCCTGGCTAAGGGCAAACATATCCTGGCTTACAGTATTTCTCGCAACTGTTTGAAGACTCAGCGGTGTTATGAAGCTAACGGCTGCCCTTGTCATAACAGGCCACACCTCTGCCTTATTTTTTATAAAAAGCCTTGCAAGCTCCAGAGCCTTGTATGCAGCTATGCCGCCGGTAATGCCGAGGACTATTTTTTTATTATTTAATATCATGTTACTGACACCACCTCCTCATAAGTAGTAACTCCCTCCAGCATCTTTCTTATTGCGCACTGGCGCAGGGTAAGCATGCCGTCTGTCTTTGCAGCCTCCTGGATATCGGTCAGTTCTATTTTAGAAGAAGACAATATGTTTCTCATCCTGTCTGTAAAGTCCAGTGTCTCAAATATCCCTGTCCTTCCCTTGTAGCCTGTTCCCCTGCATTCTACGCAGCCTTCGCCATAATGGACAACGTACCCCTTTGGCCTTTTCGGAAGCTCCAGATATTCAACCTCTGCTTCGGTAAGATTTCTGGTGGTCTTGCAGTGCTGGCATATCTTACGCACCAGCCTCTGCGCCATAATGCCGATAATTGTGGATGAAATCAGGAATGCAGGGGTGCCGAGATCCATGAGCCTTATTATTGAGCTTGGCGCATCATTGGTATGCAATGTGGACAAGACGAGATGCCCTGTAAGCGCCGCCTGTATGGCAGACTCAGCAGTCTCTTTGTCCCGTATCTCGCCGACCATTATTATATCAGGGTCCTGACGGAGGAATGCCCTTAAGGTATTGGCAAATGTTACGCCAATAGCAGGCTGCACGCCCACCTGATTAAAGTCCTCCATGACCATTTCTATAGGGTCCTCTATGGTGACGATATTTACCTCCGACGAGGAAAGCAATCTGAGGCTGGAATATAAGGTGGTTGTTTTGCCGCTTCCTGTAGGGCCTGTCACCAGTATAACGCCGTTGGGCCTTTTTATAAATGAGCTGAAGAGTTGGTATTCCCGTGGATAGAAACCAAGCTGGTCAATGTCCTGAAACAGTATCTCAGGGTCAAATATTCTTATAACAACCTTCTCGCCGAATGCAACAGGCATGGTAGATACCCTGAGCTCTATTTCCCGCCCTTGGTAATCTGTCTTTATGCGACCGTCCTGCGGTTTTCTCTTTTCAGCTATATCCATTCTGGACATCATCTTTATCCTGGATATAATCGGCGGATGAATCACCTTCGGGATAGTATGAATATAATGAAGCGCTCCGTCTATCCGGAGTCTCACAAAAGACTTATCCCTTTTCGGCTCAATGTGTATATCGCTTGCCCGCTGGTCAAAGGCATAACGTAAAAGATATTCAACAGCATTGACAACATGTTGGTCGCCTGCATCTATCTCTGTGTGGCCTTTGAGTTTTACATACTGTTCCAGATTGCTTATGTCTACAGACTGCACCATATCCCGCTGCGCAGCCAAAACAGATGTGCGGAAACCGTAAAATTCCCTGACTATCTTCTGTATATCGCTTTTTGAACTCAAGACAAGTTTTAGCTTTACCTTTTTTGTCCGTGAAAGATTTTCTATAGCCTCCTCATTATATGGGTCTGCGACAGCAAGTGTTATGGCATCGCCTTCCTGCTCTATTGCAATCATAGTGTATTTTTGGGCAAAGGGGCGTGGTATCAGAGAGGTCGCCAAATCCATGTTTAGCTTAAGCGGGTCAAGCCTTTTATACGGAATCCCTATCTTTTCAGCAATAGCCGTGGTTATGGCCTCTTCTGTCAAAATCTTTCCATTGCTGCCGGATATTTCTATATTGAATGATGATATGACCTCTGCAGGAGACGCCATATCAGGGTGATAGGGAATCTTTGAAAAGTGCGGGACATCCTGGCGTTTTTGAAGCCTGGCCCTCTGGGCATCGCCTTTTACAACAATATCCTTATATTGGTTTTCTGAGATAAGCCCCTTTTTAAGGAGTATCTGGGCTACAAATTCTATAGTAAGGGTTTGTTTTTGCGGGGTCATAATATTTTTGGAATAAAGAATACAGAATTCAGAAGGCAGAAGGTTTTGTCTCTTCTTCTGACTCCTGACTTCTGACTCCTGACTTCTTATCAAGCAATTTTTTCAAAAGTTCATTGGTTTTTTTTTGTTCCTCTATTGCCTCTCTTATCAAGTCCTTTATGCCGAAGATAGAAAATGGGAGGGCAATCCATATTGCCAGAAGAATAAAGATTAACAAAATAAATACGAGTCCAAATGCGCCCATCATTGCTGGAAATATATTGGCTGTGTTCATTGATGCAATACCTCTCTTGCAGAACGTAGTCATAAGTAACGACAAAACTCAGCGGCACGCTTTTACCGTGTCTGCTGGAGTGATTTGTTAAGCATTTTTACATTCATTTTGTCTATTTTTTATGGTCGCTGACCCTGTTTTTTCTGTTTTTGACCCCTTTATCTTCCCCTTCACCTTTTCTCTTCTTCTACGTGACATGTCTATCTTTTGTTTGCATACCAACCGCCGTGAATCAACAATCCCCCAATAATGAGCGTCACAATTAGGATGCGATTTAGTAACCTCGGCACAGAATCTTGTTGATTTCTACACCTTCTGCTAATCTTACAGATAATCACAGTAGGAATAGATATAATGAGAAAAATAAACATAAACTGTAGCAAATAATATACAACGATTTTCAATGGATTGAATGTATTTAAAATTATTGGATAAGGATTGAAGATATAGCTTACCACTGCGTAGAGCCCGGACGCTCCTAAAAATCTCAAAACAAAGTTTCTCCATCCAAGTTCCTTTGGAAAACTTTTTAAATTCTCCGAAATATAGGACGACTTAACTGTTTGCGTGGCGAAGTCGTAATCGCAGTCACACATGAGTGCGGTCTCAGGATTCAATAACCCACATCTCGGACATTCCATAAGTTTGCACTTCCCCCGAATTTTAGGACACTCAGTTAGGTTAGGCTACCATAGATTCCAGCTCAAATGATACTGGGGAAAGATACCCCAAAG
>MGRL01000035.1 GCA_001798165.1 Deltaproteobacteria bacterium RIFCSPHIGHO2_02_FULL_43_33 | reverse complement strand
TTCGGGCTACGCCCTACGTGCCTTTCCTGCCAATCTAAAAGTGGACAATTCATTTGCTCTAAAAGCGGACAAATCTATTTGTTGACAACATGTAAATTTTTATCTATACAGAGCGTCATAACTTCGCATACCTGCGTTGCTCCTCGCTTTCGTCGCGCCTTGGTCTGCTTTGTTCTGGCGCTCTGTATGCGGCTCTATTTATGTCGCTGTGTATAAAATGCTAATTTCATTTTTCCTTTCTTATCATCTTTATCTTACGATGGGTAAGGAGCCAGCATAATACACCCCCTAAGAATAGGACGCTCATTATTATATACTTTACAACCAATGCCGCTTCCTGGCCGTTTTCCACTGCGTTTGCCAACTCAAATGCTCTAAAATTTGACAGTCGTATGAAACCAGTGCCTAAAACAAAAACTACCGTCCCTATCATAAGGCCGGCCATCTTTGGGAAAAGGGACAGAATCATCACCTTTGTGTCTCTATCCTTCTTTTGGACGATGCCCACCAATAAAAATATTGTAAAGCCCGCCACTGCAACTATTGCAACAGCCATGTCATTAAAATAGTTATTTAACATTAACAGCATCCTCATTCTTATCACCCCAAGCTACAGTAACGTAGTGTGAACTCCGCCGACAAAACCTATTCCGCCAAAAAATATAATGACACCCGCAAGCGCAAGGATTGCGAGCCATGCAAATCTCTTATCTTTCCAGCGGTAAGTCACCCTGATATGGATGGCAATGCCATAGATAAGCCATGAGATTAATGTCCATGTCTCAATGGGGTCCCATGCCCAGTATCTGCCCCATAGACCGTATGCCCATATAGCGCCTGAACCCAACATAACTATATGGGCTATAAAACCATACGTTATGAGCTTAAAAGTCAAATCATCTAAAACAGATAATTCAGGAAAAAACTTAAAAAATCGAGAAAGCTCGCCTTTATCCTTACTCTTTCTCACTGCCCTCTCTTTAAGGAGATAGAGTATTGCCATGCCTGCTGCCACATGATATGCGCCATATGTAACCCAGCCAAAACCTACATGCACCCAGAGCCAGTTGCTCTGGTATGGCGGCGGAAGCGGCTCTATTCCAAACTCCTTACCCATTATCCCATAACCCAGCATTAACATTACAAAAGGGCTGACCACAATACCTGCTGTTTTAAAATTTGAAAAATATTTCCCGACAATGAGGAATATGCCCATTACGAACCAGCTGCCGGCAAGCGCATGTTCAAAACTCCAGAGGACAGGGGGATGGCCTGAGGCTATCCATCTCGCAAGAATTGTTGCTGAGTGCAAACCAAAGCCTATGATACACCCATACCAGGCAAAACCATGCTGTCTTTCCTTTTTAAATATTACCCCGCTCAAGAAGAGTAAGAAGCTAACAAGATAAATTGCTATAGCTGTCCAGAGAAATATCCCTTCAAATAATTGCATTCATTTATCCCTTATTGCCTTCACTATCTTATACATTTTTATCCAGAGATATAATCCGTATCCAAATACACTGAACATGACGATATGTTTTGCTATCAATAACCAGACCTGTTCAGCTCCAATCGTATGGTCCCATTCAAACGAACTATAGGTAAATGCCCTTACAATGCCTGCCATCAACAATAAAACTACCAATCCACCCGTAACATGGATGGTCTTCGGATATACAGCAACAAGAAATTTCCTCGGACCTTCTCTATCATTTCTTTGAACATACCTCACCAACAACAACATCATATAGCTTGCAACTATTGCAACTGCTGTAGCAAAGTCATGGAAATAATCGTTTAATATTACAAGAATGCCTATCATAATTATCAGTTGTTAATATTGAGCTGCGGGTTGTCAGAATTTTTGCATGTAAGAGAAGCTGCTTGAGGTTGTTTTACTATAGGGATATACCTTAGCAAAAGCCCCGCGACTATTAGCACCCATCCGGCAAAGATTCCCCAGTATGTCGGGTCCTTTACAATCTGAATTAAAACATAAGGTTTTAAATCCGCAAACTCAAGAGTCATGCCTTCAAATCGTGCAACCTCCCCTTTTTTCAGCGCACCCCTCCACATATCTTTAAATGGATTATCCCTTTGCGCTATTCGTATCCCAAAGGCAGGGTTTTTAAGAACAGGAGAGCGGCTGCCAACTTTATTTCCCTCTCTGTACATATCAGGAAAAAATCTTGTGTATAGTGTTAAGTTAGCTTCTTTCATATAAAAGACATCCTCTGACTTAATACGATTAGCAAGGTTTATAAATCCATTAAATATTATATTGCCATCCTTATCTTTTAGAATAAAACGAGGTGAATAGCCGCCACGTTCCAGTAAAAAACTATATCCATCATAATGTATTGGCTGGTTAACTTCAATCTTATCCTTGAAGCTATAATAACCATCATCTCTTAATATGCCAATATCAACACCGGCTATATATTCAACAGGGAACCGCTCACCCGCATATTTAGTTTCAGAATCATTCAGCTTAAGATTTATAACCGGCTTCTCTCTCATGCCAAAAGGTTGTTCATATATTGTAGAAAAGTCTTTATTATCAAGGCTAATCAATACCCCTTGAGGAAGCGCAACCACAGCAAAAAATCTTGTTAAATATCCAAGAGATGTAGATAGTATTACAATCAACATCCCTATATGAAATGCCACAGAACCCAAAAACCCGATATTCCATCTTTGCCGGCTGGCCGTTATCCTGTTTACAATGCAAAGGGAAATGCTAAAGAATAGGAAAACCGGGATGATTAAAAATAACGGGGAATAAAAATCAGGGTATCTGTTCCAGAAAATTAATAATCCTGCAGAAACAACAAGAAGAAATACAGCAAATGCCCTGGATATTAAAAAATTCAAAAATCTCATTTATTACATATTACACTACCTGCATAATATCCTTCAAGGGGAAAGAATATCCCAAAAACAGACTTTGCTTTTTGGGGAAACCGGCATCCGCCTAAGACGGACGCCGGTTTGTAAAATAGAGAGGGTTTCAATCGCTATTTTACGGTTATTGAATTGTAAACCTCCTCACCCTTACGGATGTGCATTGACCGCTTCTTGCTTCGCAAGCTTTCTGACAACCAATCATCTGCGACTTTACAGCCGCAGCATTCCGGGTGTGGGCGTAAATGTCAGCATCTGATTGGCTTCGCTGCCTGCCTGTTGAGCAGATAGGTAGGCAGTCCCGGTTAGTCGCCTATTCGTCTTCTTTTGAGATATAGTTCTCTATATCCTTCACATACTTTGGATAAAGTTTCTCAGCCAAATGTACTGCATCGAAAACTATGGAGTGATCGAGCAAATCATACTCGTGCACAAGCCTGTTTCTAAGACCAGCGGAAGGAGCAAGCCTCTCTGCAAGGGCTGCTGATATTAGCTTAAATTCCCCTGCCTTTATAAAACTTTCATAGTAGTCATCCGGCGCTATATGTCCGCCCTGAACGATCATATGGGTATTTATATCAATCGCAGCCTCTATCATCTCTTGCAAAAGCCTCTCCGTGGCTTTTCTCTTATACACATCGCCGATATATGCTTCCTTCGTCATCTTCATGATAGGCTTTAAGGCATTGAGGTTTTCAACAATAACGGCAAGCTTTCTCCTGATAATCTCCCTATCCAGAGGACTCATGCCAGCCCCCTTGCTGCAAGAAAATGGCATATCGCCTCTTTCTGGGCATCCCTCATCTTTTTTGTGTCAATATACATTCTGAATGCCAGAGAATAAAACTCATTAAATATCCCTGATTTGGCTTCATAGAGAGGCTTACCTTTCTTTGCTATAGAAAACCTCATGAGCGGACTTGCGCGCCTGAGATCTATAATATCCATATTGTCAGTATGTAATAGCCTGATGATTTTATTGGTGAGAGCAAGAATATCCGCAGACTTGTCAAACAGGAACGCAAGGTCTATATCACTTTTTTTGTGTATCTTCCCTGAGGCATAGGAGCCAAAGAGTATAATAAGCTGCAACCCTTCAATCCCATGCGGAAATGGAAAGGTAAAAAGGGGACTTAACTTTTCCTTTATTTCTTCAATATTTCTTTCAACTCTTGTCATGGAGCTATTTTACACATTTCAGCAAAAAAGGCAATAATTTGCTCAACCCGTAAAATAGCGATTAAAAACCTCGCTATTTTACAAACTGGCGTCCGCCTTAGGCGGATGCCTGCCATACTTTGTTATCGGACAATTTTTTCTCCTACCCGTATCCTCCCCCTGTCCCCAAAAAAGGGGGGTAAAGGGCTCGTCGCAAAAATGGCCTCTGCCTCGTCTATCAGGCAACTTGCAGGTTTCCCCAAAAATCAAACGCTATTTTTGGGTCAACCTTAACAAATTATCTATTTTGCTTTTAACAAAACTATAGTGAACGAAATAAATAAGTAGATGTAGTTTGCCCATTTATGGGCGTATTTTAAAGTCGCCGATAAATCGGCAGACTACAAATTTATATCGCTGACTATATTTCTCTTATAAAGCAGATAATTTCTCAACGGTCAAATAAAAAAGCCGTAGTCAGAAAAAAGACTAAGGCCTTTTTAAAAAAACATCTCACTCCTCGCCTTCACCACGCCTTGGTCTGCGTTATTTTGACGCTATGTATGGCCGTGCTAATAGTTTACTGTTGCGAAGCAGCGCCCTTCGCAATCTCCACCTTCTCTACCAACCACTTGCCATCTTTTTTTGATAGATGATAAATCATCTCATAATGTTCATCTTTAAGCGGCTCAACCTCTTGTCTTGTTTTGTAATCAAGCCATCTAAAAGACCAATCCTCATCGGTATTGACCGCAGCTTTATCCCCTTCTGCTTTTATATCTCTAAAATCAATTTTATGAATTTCCGATTCCATTATCTAAATATTCCTGGCAGCAGCAAATTCAATAAAGGGTTTATCATCTGTATTGGCAGCCCCTCCCTCATCCACTATCTCTCTAACGTCCTTGGGCCTGAGCCAAAGCCTGTAATTTCTCCACAATAATTCTTGACGCATCTATAACATGGTCAAATGAATTAGAGGCAACTTGTATCGGCAGATTGGGAAGAATTGTCTCAATGAAATACCGGGGAGCGTCCCCACTCCATTCCGCTCCATTCTCATACCACATTTAAACAGAAAAATGCATTTGGTTTTTATTTTTCGGGTGCAAACGCAAGATTTGAGCCAAAGACAAGGAAAAGCTGGTTGGATAAAACGGAGCATACTCTTTTACGTATGTGAGTATTTATACAGCCAGCTTTGACGCAGTATTTGGTCAAAGATTGCGTTTGCCAGAAAATGCAATTGCATTTTCTGGGTTAAACAGCAACAGGCAGTTTTCCTGCCTGTTCATCTAATATTTTTAGAACTGCTTGAATAGAATTGACTTCAGATTCTTCAAAATAAGCCTCGCCGCATTGACTGCATACCCAGGCGGGAACTGCATCAAACATCAGATGGTATCCTTTTTTATCAATTTGAAAAGGCGCTGTCTTGCGTTTCATCTCACCATTGCAATGAATGCATTTCATTTTTCCCTCCTCTTCTTAAAGTTATCCTCCCACTGACTTTGGTCCGGAAGATATGCCGTTATTATTGCCAGATAGTCCTCTTTTGGAGAACAAACTACATGAATTGGCCGCCCATCATTCCCATAGCCAAAAAATGAACTACCCCGCAGCAAGCTGACGGGGTATCAAAAACATTAGCCACTTTTTTCGCAGCAAGCTGCGGGGAATTGACCCTCAGCCATTAAAACTTAAACAATTCCTTGACATACGCTCTAATGTTTCGCTTGGTATGCGTTTTTCCATCTGTCGCTGTCACCTTCAGTTTTCTCTACCGTCTCCTTTATTATCACCGAAGATATAACCATTAACTTTCCGTCAACCTTGTCCACCGTGTACCTCATGCGATATTTTACCGTAATAACAGGAGACGCAGCCTCGCCTGTTTTACCGTCTATCCACTTATATCGCCATCTCTCCTCGGTCTCGATATCTGACTCTTTATAAACGTAAACTTCGCGCCACTCTTTTTCCTTTTCGCTCCATTCGGCGACAATCTTCGCTTCATCCTCACCTGAACCCAATTCCATCTTTACTAATTCCATGCCAAGCAATTCCGAATCCAGCAAGACACCGATCCCTCGAAGATATGAAAGGTAGGTGTTTTCAACCATGCCGAATGCCCGGTCTGCCGCAATCTCTCTTAAATCATCAAAACGGCCTTCCTTATAGGCATGAACCAGCGCGACGTTATACCGGCCTATCAATCTCCTAATCGTCTCTTCTTTGCCATTGGAACTGCCGCAAGAAACGATTAAAGACAGAAATACGGCACAAATTACTTTAAATACCTTATTCATCAGACAAAAAACCGCAAAAGAATGACATCATCTGGAACCTATAGCGACAAGCGCCCCTCCCTTTGCATATGAACCGACTATGATATAAAGCGTGCCGTCCGATATCACGGGGCCTGACATGTGTATCTGAAACTCTTCTACCCGCCCGCCCTTTTTGGGCAAAACCCCAACTAAAAACCTCCATAACAATTGCCCTTCGGAGTTGAAACATACTATATGCCCGTCGCCCGTGCCGTAGTATATATTACCCTTTCCGTCAATTGCCATCGGAGAAGCCAACGTTCCGGCCTTAACGTCATACGACCACTTTACCTTCCCGTCAACTTGAGATAGTGCGAAAATCTTCCCGCCGGCATTCCCCACTGACGGAATGGACCTTTCGGCTTCTATGTAAACCGTCCCGTCAATGCCTATCGTGGCATTAGAGTTAAACAGCCTCAAACCCTCAAAAACCGCCTTCCACTTCAGAGTGCCGTCGGGCTTAAGCGCGTAAAGAGCCTCTGTCTTTGCGTCCGGTATGTATATAGTGCCGTCGGGACCGGCGGTAGGAATCGAGATGTCGGTCAGATAGGGCGATTTGTCATGCCACATGACCTTGCCTGTGGCGCTGTCAAGCGCCATAACTCCGCCGTCAAACCGTTTGTAGTAGTAAAGGGTCTTCTCGTCTGGCGAGAGCGTCGGGCCAATGGAATACTCAGGATTGTTTCCTTTCTCCCCTGTCACGAACTTATATGACCACCTTTTAGTGCCATCTGCGTTCATGGCATAAAGAATGTCGGCGGCGCCTACGAACACGTTATCTTTCGAGTCTATGACTATGTGAGGAGTCCACAGGTCAGCGGAAATATCGCTGAGTTTTCTCTCCGTCTTTAAATCGCCCGACAGAGCGTCAAGGCCGATAAGATAGCCTTCCTTAAGGGAACCGGTCTTTGGTTTTATTGAAGCGAGAGTATAAAGCGTGCCGCTTCGCGAAAGCTCGGGCTGTCCGAAATTCATGTCCCCTTTGCTGTATGTCCATTTGACCGTTCCATCCGGTTTTACGGCATAAACAGCGTCATTCAAATAACCGATGCCCCTTAGAGTGTAAACTGTTCCGTCAGGCCCGACCACCGGGGAATGGTTATTCATTATGGTTACCTTGTCGAGTCTCCATTTAACAAAAGGCTTTTCAGGCCCGATTTCAGCCGTCCGGCCAGTATGCTGTGGGTTTGAACGGAAATTAAGCCATGCCCCGTGCGCGGTCAAGGGAAGGAATACCAGGCAGAGGAGTAAAACCCTCTCAATGAGCATCCGTAGCCTCTCATGGAATAATGGATTCTCTGATAGATTGTTCATAAACAGTTCGCCGCAGTCGTCAATAAGTATAGTTAGCGACGCCGAGTTCGCCGAGTGTGGGGCTAGTGTCTGAAACGCCGTCGCTCCCGCTATTGCTGCATCCGCCCCACATATTATAGGTTGCACTCGTGTCGCCGCCTCTTGTGCAATTAATCGAGGCGCCCGCCGCCGGCCTTACCCAGCTCACCCACGCGCCGCGAGGCGCTATGAGCCTGTTCTGCCCCCCGTCGCCGGCGCTGTTGTAGGCGCTGCCGTGGATATTGCCGAGTTTGGAATTAGCGGTTGTCGGAGTCGCGGCGGCTCCGCCGCCGCCTCCATGGCATCTCATGCAACTAATCCCTCTCGGATTATTAGTATTCTGGGATAAGCCTCCTGTCCCGGTATTGCTTGAACCGTGCATGGGATGAGTGATGCGGGCGAAAGTGGCATAGGTGGTAGTAAAATCGTCAATGCCATAAATATCCGCCCTGTGACAATTGTAACAGAATACGTTATTTGAATCGGCGGTTGCGCCCAATGTGGCGTAACTCACTGAAGTGCCGCCCCCACAAGTGCTAGCGGTATTACATATAGTGAACGATATGTTTCCATCAACTTGCCTCAAGATAAACGGCTTGCCCGAGCCGTGAGGCCCCCTCGGAGTGGTCTCGGTATTGTCCTCGTGGCAGTCCACACATGTTATTATGGAAGTATGCCTCCACGGCGGAACGAAATTCTGAGAAAGGGTCTGCCCGACCGTACCCATAAGGCCTGCGTCGTACAGGTCCTTTCTATCGCCTATCTTTACCGTACACGTGGTGTTGTAAACTGACCCACCTTCGTTGCACCAGTTCGGGTTTCGCACGTTGGTGTTTTCCGGTCTGTTAAGTCCCGATGCAAAAACAGGGTGGTAGCCGAGTTTCCCGGTGGTGGCGAATTCCCACGCCACGTCGGTCAACGGCTCATTCGCGGGGATGGGACTGTTTGTCCACGATTTGACGAGCGTGGAATCAGTGGAAGGGGTTGTTATGGCGCTGTCAGTTCCAGTTGCCGCGCCCCACGCCCACGCTGAATGACATTTAAGGCACAAATTATATACCCTGTTGCTTGTCGTAAGGTTGGGAATCACGTCGCTGTTTATAACCGCCCCTGTTCCGGTGTTTACATTAACGCCCCATACCCCTATGTTTACCGCGCCTAACTTTACCGGGCTTGAGGTTGAATCCGCCGGTGTATCATATCTGTCGTTATTGAACGTAGTGCCGGTGCTTGGCTGAAAAACAACGCCGTCCGTAAGCCCTGAACCCTTGCCTTGAACCCTGTGCGGATTATGGCAGTCCGTGCACTCGGAATGCGGCGACACAGGCGCCGTAATAAGCCATCCTGACTTTATCTTTGTAGAATCATTAGGGTTTTCGTTAGCGAGATTATGCCTATTAAAATAAATTCCTTTTCTTACCGGATGGCCGCTTCCAGCGGCTAAAAAAAAGTTATCTACTTGAGTCTTTATATTCGACGATGTGGCAGGACCGGTAGAATCATGGCAGTTAAGGCAAAGCGCCTCTTCCCATGCTATGAGTTGCCTTGGTATAATCGCACCGGCAGTTGTAGTTCCCACAACATAATTAGTGTTTGATGGCGCCCCGTTGTCAAGCGGTGTAGACGGGTTTGCTATGCCGTGCGGGGTATGGCAGTTGAGGCAACTACCCACATTACCGCCAGAGCTTGACCTACGCTTTCTCGGCCATGTTTTATTTGTATCTTCTGTAGGTCCAACACCAATGTTCGTTCCAACATCTGCCCCTGGCCAATAGAAGTTTGGAGATATATAATGGCTGGATACTGTGTAGTTATTTTTTCCCTGATAAAACCCCCAGTATCCGTAACCAGGCGGATTGGGCGGTATACCGAGGCTCATTTTTTCGTGGCAGTACCAGCATAGTTTTGAGTATGTTCCTTGAGAAGCACTGCTTTCAAAAGCCCCAAAAAGGAGATAAGGGTCTGGGCCGGCGGCCTCTGTAGAGGTCAATTCACTGTTATAGAGAATGCTGTTTGGCGGCGGCTCATATCCGCTGAAACTCGCATGAGGCTCATGGCAATGGGCGCACTCTCCTGCTTGGTAGTCTCCTGCCTCCGGGTTATCGCCGAAATAGGAAGTTACATCACCGCCTATTGCCCGGTTAATACCAGGAAACTTTATCCCATCTACTGTGCCGCCGCCATGTTTTGTGTTTGGGAAGGCGCCGCCTGTGGCGAATGCATCTGGGATTGTTTTGAGGTTGGTTCCAAAATAAAGCCATCCTGTCAAGGCAAATAACAGGAACATTATCGGCAGGAGTAAAAATCTTCGCATTAGTATAATAACCCCCTTTAGGCAGCGCATCTTTCTCCTCAATGAACGGCAACCCCAGACAGCTTGCTCTGGGGTTTTTCAACCAAGATAGGTTTTAACTATATATTTTTACTTTGTTTTATAGTATATCAAAATTCCATAGATTTTGTCAAAAAATTTTTAGAGCCTTATAATAAAATAGCGGGTAAGCCCGCTATTTTATTCTTGATTATAGTGAAGGCAATAAATAACTTGATAAATAACTTGATGTAGGGCAGGGCTTTAGCCCTGCAAATAAGCAAGCCTGAAGGCTTGCCCTACAACTTATTTATTGCCGTTAGTATAGTTATTGTTTTCCTTCACTTCTTATCATGCGGCACAATAACCATTACACTCTGCGTGGTTATGTTGCCTGCCTTATCAACCGAATTTATCGTGATAGTATATATCCTTCCATCTTTATCTTTGCTATCTTTTTCTGCTTTAAGGGAGATATTAAATAAGAAGCCTCCGTCATTTCCTGCAATAATATTGCCTGCCAATCCCAACTGATTATATTCATCACTTACAGTATAATTTGCTGATGCAAGCCCTGAAGAAATGTCTTTAACATTTCCTGAAACAATAACATTCACCATATCGCCATTTGCAGGCCAGAGGATAGATGGCTCAGGCTGGTTCAACATAAGAGCAGGCGGCGCTGTATCCACTGTAAACTTAACCTCAGCAGGTGTTGCGTCTTCATTGCCTGCCTCGTCTTTTGATTTTACAGAAAAGGTATGGCTGCCTTCAGACAGGCCGTTCAGTGTTACGCTCTTAACATCAGACCATGCTGACCATGCGCCATTATCCAGTTTGCAGGAAAACCGGAGTAGTTCCGCAGATGTAGTATTATCAGAGCCTGCGTAAGCAATATTAATTGATGTGGCATTAATAAATTCTGCAATTGCAGATGTTATTGAGGTATCAGGAGGTATTATATCCCCTGCGGGAGGCGGCGTTTCACCAAAACTGCCGTTGACCTTTACCGTAAACGTCTTTGGCGATGAGGATGTGTTTATATAGGCATATGCGGCCTGCGTCTTCATATCAATAACGGCAGCCGCAGCCTCGTCAACGAGATATAGGCTCGTGATTTCCTGAGGCACACTTGAAATATCCCAACGCATCATAAGCTCTTGGTTAGTAAGCGTGCTGGATATATAGAAAACCCACTCCTTGGGAAGGCTCAAATCTTTAATCTCGCTCCAGAAATAAGGCGTCTCTTTCCCCCATTCAGGGTGATAGAAATATGCTTTAATATTGCCTGCCAGCAGCGCCCTCGTTTCCCATCTATTCTCAAATCCGTCAGTTGCAGTTTTGTCTCCCCCTAAGGTTAAGAGGCTGGTATCATTGCCATAACTGACTGAAATTGTGGTTTCCCATGTTGAGCCATATCTGCCTCCGGCAATAGCAGGTAAAGCCGTCATTATAATAAAAACAACAGATATTAATATCAGCTTGCTCTTCATTGCTTTATCCTCATGGCTTCTTAATAACAAATATCACTGAACCATCTGGGTCAAGAGGGGCACCAAGGGTAGGATCAGAAGTCACCATAATCCACATGCCCCACCATGGCCTCAATTTGGCAGATGTATAATATTCGGATGAAAATCCTGTTGCATTTGCATAGTAATACACAGAATTACCAAGCCAGTTAGCAGTAACAGCCCCTGCAAATGTATAAATAGTTCCACCGCTGCACCCGGTGCTTGCATTAAACGTGCTTCCTTTGCATACCCATGTATTCCCATCCACAGGCACATTCTTTAAGTATGGATTGCCTATCATATTATAGCCAAGCTCAAGGTCTACCTTAACGTAGTTTGCCGAATTCTCAGCAACAGTAGAGCCTTCCTTATCAAGAATGCTATTATAATCAAAGGAATATATATAATAGCCCTTGCCATTTGCTATGCCATTTGCCATTGGAGTGAGCAACGTAGTTGAAGGCACTTCTACCCAACTCCCATCTGTTTCAGTTACACCAGTAGAATCCCATCTGTATACATAAACCCCTGATGTTAAATCATCGCCAAATATATTCGCAAGTGTCTCGCTGCCACCCGCTGACCCCCAGTTATACGGTAAAGAGAATGCAGTCCACCCGTATTTCAATGCAGTATGGCTTGCCTGGGTGGCGCTCATCGGATTGGTCACATTTGATGCAACAGACTCATTCGGCCTATCATCGCTGCTCCTCATTGCAACATAGTAAAGCGTATTTGGCCAGAGAATTTTTTCACCTTCTGCTGTTGAGCAGGTATTATTATCGCTTCCATTCCATGCGCATGATAATGTAAAGTATTGTGCTGCCCCAACAGACGCAGGCGTCGGCTCTTTTGCAGCTTTTAACAGTGAGCCCCCGCCCCAGTAACTTGCATTATTCCAATAGGTGTTGAAGTTTGTCTGAGTCATATTTGTAGGATAGTCAACAGCATCTATAAATCTGAAATCATAAGAGCTGACCGATCCAGTGCTATTGTCAGCTTTAACATCAGAAGGCGCTGTCCACTGTAGTTTCAAACCTCTCATATATTGAGTGTTTACATCTAAATTATTTATCTGAGCAGGCGGGGTCATGTCCAGAATCGGCATAACTATATTCGCAACTGTCTGCGGATTAGTTCCTGTTACTCCGTCTGTGTCATTGTATGTCATACGCACATCATAGGTAGAGCCTGCAGTCAAACCCGTTATGGTTGTTGTATACGGACTTGCAATATGCGCCGCATTTGTTACCAAGTTCGTCCATGTACCGGATGTCGAAAGTTTATAATCTACGGTGTAGGTGTTGTTTGCGTTTGCATCATCGGTATACGGCATTGAAACCGATATGGTTGTATTATCTACAGCAGTGGCAGTAGCTGCTCCAACAGTAGTTGAATTATACGGCAGGGTTATATTCGCAACTGTCTGCGGATTAGTTCCTGTCACGCCGTCTACGTCATTGTATGTCATGCGCACATCATAGGTGGAGCCTGCAGTCAAACCCGTTATGGTTGTTGTATACGGACTTGCAATATGCGCCGCATTACTTGCCCAAGTACTCCATGTGCCAGAGGCAGAAAGTTTGTATTCTACTGTATAGGTGTTGTTGTTATTTATATCACCGGTATACGGCATGCTCACATTTATAGAGGTGGCGCTTCCAGCCGCTGCACTTGCCACACCAACGATCGTGGTATTGTTGGGCAAGATTATATTCGTAACTGTCTGCGGATTAGTTCCTGTTACTCCGTCTGTATCATTGTATGTCATACGCACATCATAGGTAGAGCCTGCAGCCAAACCCGTTATGGTTGTTGTATACGGACTTGCAATATGCGCCGCATTACTTGCCCAAGTACTCCATGTGCCAGAGGCAGAAAGTTTGTATTCTACTGT
>MGRL01000034.1 GCA_001798165.1 Deltaproteobacteria bacterium RIFCSPHIGHO2_02_FULL_43_33 | reverse complement strand
CCGTTTCATGGTCTCCTCCTTGAAATTTAGGAAACCATACAATAGGACAATTCATGTGCTATAAAAAGGACAGTTTATGTGTTGCTGACAGTCATATACAATCTACTTGACTTGAGTTTACAAAAGATTTATTATGTTGTTGCTATTGGAGGGTTTTACATGGAATTTGGCATGTTTGAGCAATTGGAGCAAAAGGTTGAAAAGATTATAGAAAGATGTGGCGAGTTAACTAAAGAAAATGAAAAATTAACAGAGATGTTAAGGTCAAAGGAAGAGGAAACAGAAAGCCTTACACGCAAACTGGAAAAACTTGGTAAAGAAAAGGGATTGGTAAGGGAAAAGGTTGAAACCCTTCTGGAAAGGTTGGAAGGCTTGATTCAAACTACATAAGGCACGTGGAGCGTGCAAGGGGTATCCTTGAAGGCAGTAGAAGTAAATATTCTTGAGCAGAAACTGCTCGTAAAGAGCGAAGATGGCGAAGAGCATGTAAAAAAAATAACGGATTATTTAAACAGCAAAATAGAGGAGGTTAAACAAAATTCAAAGGCTGTTTCAACACTTAATGTAGCATTACTTGCAGCAATGAACATTGCAGATGATTATATGGCAACTAAAGAAAGATTAGTAAGATTGGAAGGAAGGTCTAAAAAGCTTTCAGAGCGTATAGGCAGATTGGTAGACCGTGCTTAGGGTGGTAGACTAAATTCTCCCCTGCGATGTTCGTGATTATAGGGATATTCAGAACCAACACTATTAAATAAGGGAACCTTCCCTGACTGTCCGCCGACGGATTCCCACATAGAGGAAGGGTCGAACGCAGTTATAAAGGTACCCACCTATTTATTAGGTTCGAATACCCTATCAACACGGCATGAAGGCGGGGGAGAAATGATTAAATGCCGTTAGAAGCTTTAATGTAGTGAGTAACAAACATTCAATCATGAGATAGTTTCAACAGGGAGCTTCTAACAGGGTAAAAAGATTTGGAAGGTTTTTTGATTTAGGGAAATGAGGGTATGCTAATAAACTTTGTTCCTTTTAGTAAAAAGACAAGTTTTCTTATTTGCAAAAGTAAGGATTTTGAAATCAATAAATTCAGAGACGATTTCAGTATCTGTTATCAGTTGCTATTGTTTATTTAGCGCTCTACCCATACACCCTCTTCAAATACCTTCCTCATCTACCGCATGAGCGTGCCTCATGTGGGTTGCATAACTTCCAAATACTACATAATAAAGTGTTATCAATTGCTGAGAAAAAAAAATCTCTGAGAAGGGATATTCTCCAACAGCGCTTAAGACTGCCGTTTGAGGAGGTTTTCAAATTAAGCTCCATTATCCAAAAAAAATTTCTGGAGCTAAACGAATTGAAAGATGTGCGACGGCTGGCACTTTATGCAAGCTTTAAAAACGAGGTTCTTGCTGATACTATACTTGAATACGCTACATCTCATGGAAAGGAGGTGTTTTTTCCAAGGGTTGTCAGAGGAAAAAAGGGACTGATATTTTTAAAGGTGCACGGAAAAAAAGACCTTGCGCCGGGTTCCTATGAAATAGAGGAACCCTCCCACGATAGAGGGGAGACAGCACCCGTGCCATCCTTTGACATGATAATAGTGCCTGGGGTTGCCTTTGATACGAATGGCAATAGGCTCGGATACGGCAAGGGTTATTACGATAAGGCGCTTGAAAATGCAAGAGAAGGATGCCTTATTGCCGCACTTGCATTTGATTTTCAGATATTAGATAGAATCCCTGCAGAGGCTCACGATGTAAAAATGGCTAAGATAGTTACAGAAAGCAGGGTATTAAATATAGAAAGGGGTGAATAAATTGGATAGTAATTTACTTATAATACTTTCTGCTATTGCCGGAAGTGCAGTAGGTGTAATAGCAGGTTATTTCGCAAGAAAAAGGATTGCAGAGGGTAATATAGCGGCTGCAAAAAAATTGGCAGGGTCCATTGTTGAAGAGGCTCAAAAAGAGGCTGAAACTATAACAAAAGAGGCCAGCCTTAAGGCAAAGGATAAGCTTTATCAAGGCAAAATTGAATTTGATAAGGAGACAAGGGAGCGGCGTCAGGAACTCCAGAATCTTGAAAAAAGGCTTATAACCAAAGAAGAGAATCTTGATAAAAAGATTGAGGTGCTGGACAAAAAGGATGGTGAGCTTACCAAGAGGGAAAGAAGTGTAAGTCAGCAGGAAAAAAAGACTCAAGATATGGAGAGAGAATATACCGCTCTCTTGGAAAAAGAGCGTCTTCAGTTAGAGCAGATAGCAGGACTTTCTGCTGAACAGGCCAAAAAGAGCCTCATGGAGCTTATGGAAAATGAGGCTAAGACTGAGGCTGCCAGGGCAATAAAAATGATTGAGGATGAAACCAGAGAAATAGCCGCTAACAAAGCAAAGGAGATTATGGCCCTTGCTATTCAAAGATACGCCGGTGAATATGTTGCAGAAAGAACGGTATCTGTTGTGAATCTTCCCAATGATGAGATGAAAGGGAGGATTATAGGCAGAGAAGGCCGCAATATAAGGGCGATTGAGGCTGCAACAGGAATTGATATTATCATAGATGATACACCAGAAGCTGTAATACTCTCAGGCCACAATCCGGTAAGGAGGGAAGTGGCAAAGATGACTTTAGAAAGGCTTGTTGCTGATGGCAGGATACATCCTGCAAGGATAGAAGAGATTGTAAGCAAGGTTGAACAGGAGATTGAACAGACTATTAAAGAGGCAGGAGAACAGGCTGTCTTTGACGCAGGCATTCACGGCCTTCATCCGGAAGTGATAAAACTGGTAGGAAGACTTAAATTCAGGACTAGTTATACGCAGAATGTTTATCTCCATTCTATGGAAGTGGCGTTTATCTGCGGTGTTATGGCAGCTGAATTAGGGCTTCCTCAAAAACTGGCAAAAAGGGCTGGGCTTCTCCATGATATTGGAAAGGCAGTTGATCATGAGGTGGAAGGTTCTCATGCAATAATAGGCGGCGAGTTGGCAAAGAAATACGGCGAAAATCAAAAGATTGTTGAGGCAATTGCCACCCATCACGATGACCACCCTGCATCGCTTTTAGGCATACTGGTTCAGGCAGCCGATGCCCTTTCTGCCGCAAGGCCTGGCGCAAGAAAAGAGATGATGGAAACCTATGTAAAAAGGCTTGAAGACCTTGAAAAGATAGCAACCTCATTCCCTGGCGTTGAAAAGTCTTATGCAATTCAGGCAGGGAGGGAGATAAGGGTTATTGCCAGCAATCAATCTATATCAGATGAAGCTGCTGTGGTGCTTTCTAAAGATATAGCAAGGAAGATAGAAAAAGAGATGAATTATCCGGGTCAGATAAAGGTGACAGTTATACGGGAAACACGCGCTGTTGACTATGCAAAATAATTTGCGTTATAGCGTAATAAACACTATCAACGCAACAAACCCAATAATACACTATGGTAAAGATTTTCTTTATAGGAGATATAATCGGAAGACCGGGCAGGATTGCTGTTAAAGAGCTCATGCCTGATATAATAGAAAAACATTCAATAGACTTGGTTATTGCAAATGGAGAAAACGCTGCCGGAGGATTTGGAATTACCCCTGCTATTGCAGAAGAGCTTATTGGCCTCAAGATTGATGTAATAACATCAGGTAATCATATTTGGGATAAAAAGGAAATTATAGATTATATTCAAGATAAAAAGTGGCTTTTAAGGCCTGCCAATTATCCTGGAGGAACGCCTGGTGTTGGTTGGGCAGTCTTGAAAGCAAAGTCAGATGTAAAGATAGGCATTCTTAATCTTTGCGGAAGGGTTTTCATGGATAATCTTGATTGCCCGTTCAGGATCGGTAAAGAGGCAATTAAGCAATTAAAAGAAGATACATCAATAATCATTCTTGATATGCATGCAGAGACAACCTCTGAAAAGGCTGCTATTGGCTGGTTTCTGGACGGCACGATAAGCGCTGTTATCGGCACTCATACCCATGTTCAGACTGCTGATGAAAGGATACTGCCTCAGGGCACTGCCTTTATAACAGATGCAGGCATGACAGGCTCTATAAACTCAGTAATTGGGATGCAGAAGGAAATAGTGTTAGAAAGATTTTTGACGCAGATGCCAAGAAAGTTTGAGGTAGCCACGAAAGATATAGAAATGCAGGGAGTTATTGTGTCCATATCTTCCAAAACAGGGAAGGCAGTTGGTATAGAAAGAATAAAGGTAGCTTTATGACCATGGACATATCAGGCCAACTCTCTGTTATAAAGCGAGGAATAGTAGAACTCATATCAGAAGAAGAGCTATCCAACAAGTTAAAGGAGAGCCTCAAAACAGGGAAGCCTCTCAGGATAAAAGCAGGTTTTGACCCCACAGCCCCGGACATTCATTTAGGCCATACAGTTCTCATCCAAAAATTAAAACAACTACAAGAGATAGGACATCATGTGATTTTTTTGATTGGCGACTTTACCGGTATGATAGGCGATCCTACAGGCAAGTCCGAAACCAGAAAACCATTGACAAGGGAAGAGGTGCTTAAAAATGCTGAAACTTATAAAAAACAGATATTCAAAATACTGAACCCTGAAAAGACGCAGATTGTATTTAATAGTGAATGGTTTTCAAATATGAGCGTGATAGAAGTTGTGAAACTTGGTTCAATGCAGACTGTAGCAAGGATGCTTGAGAGGGAAGATTTTAAGAAGAGATTTAATAATCATCAGGATATAACCATACTGGAATTTTATTATCCATTATTCCAGGCATATGATTCAGTATATTTAAAGGCAGATGTTGAGCTCGGCGGCACTGACCAGCTTTTCAATCTTCTCATGGGCAGAACCCTGCAAAAAAAGATGGGGCAAGAGCCTCAGGTTGTGATAACTATGCCTTTGTTAGAAGGTCTGGACGGCGCGCAAAAAATGAGCAAGTCACTTGGAAACTATATAGGAATTACTGAACCTCCTCAGGAAATATTTGGCAAAATCATGTCTGTATCTGACGAGCTGATGGTTAGATATTATGAACTTCTAAGCTCCTTTTCCAATGCAGAGTTTGAGGCGTTGAAAAGCGGTTTAAAAAAAGGCGCTGTTCATCCCAAGGAGGCCAAAATAAACCTTGCAAAGGAGATAGTGGCAAGATTTCATGGAAATGACGCAGCTATAAAGGCATCTGCCGAGTTTGATAAGGTATTCAAATCTAAGGGCATCCCTGAAGATATAGAGGAGAAGACCCTAACAATTCCTACGCAAGACATTGGTATTATAGACCTTTTAAAAACAACTGCTTTAGCCCTTTCCACTTCTGAGGCCCGGAGGCTTATCCAGCAAGGCGGCGTCAGTATTGATGGGCAGAGGGTGTCTGATATAAACCACAAACTGGTTGCCAACAGAGATTATCTGTTGCAGGTTGGAAAAAGAAAATTTGCAAAGATTTATATAAAAACCAAATGCGGTCAGGAATAAATTTTAGCATCATCATCTGGAGTCATTAACCTTGGGCAAGGCGAGCAAAAGAAAAAAAGAGGTTTTGAATAGCGATGTAAAAGGGTCTGACTTTGGAGAGGTAGTTTTACCCTCCATCATTACACGATACGGCTTCCTTCTTGCACTTTCCCTCATAACCATAACAGCCTTTCTCATTTACTCAAAAACATTCTCCTCTCCATTTCATTTTGACGACACATCAAGCATCGTAGAAAACTATAAGCTCAGAGATTTTTCTAATTTCTGGCCGCCCTCTGGTTCCAGATATATCGGAGTTCTGTCATTTGCCCTCAATTATTATTTTGGCGGGCTTAATGTCTTTGGCTATCATCTTGTTAATATTATCATTCATATCATAAATAGTCTTTTAGTGTGGTGGCTTGTTATTCTTACTTTCAAAACACCTGCAATGGAGAGGATAAATACAAATCCTCAATTGAAATATTTTATAGCCTTGTTTTCCAGTTTAATCTTCATCAGCCACCCTATCCAGACGCAGGCTGTTACCTACATAGTCCAGAGGTTTGCCTCTCTCGCAACGCTATTTTATATTCTTTCCATTGCGCTTTACATAAAGGCACGGATAGGAAGTGGGGCGTGGGAGGTGGGCGGTGGTAAAAGATTTTCCCACATCCTACATCCCACATTCTACACCCTTTCTATCCTCTCTGCCATCCTTGCCATGAAGACAAAGGAGATAAGCCTTACCCTGCCGTTTGTTATTATACTCTATGAGGTCATGTTCTTTGCATCCACAAAACAGAATTATGGTTTCGCAAAACGGCTCCTCTATCTTATACCCGTTACACTGACCGCCTTTATTATTCCCTTAAGCCTCATAGGCACAGATAAACCCATTGGAGATATGTTAGGTGAATTAAGAGAGGCAGCACAGGAGACAGAGGAGATTTCGAGAAACATATATTTCTTAACACAGTTCAGGGTAATAGTTACTTATATACGGCTTTTATTCTTGCCTATAAATCAGAATCTTGATTATGATTATCCTTTATCGCATTCTTTATTTGAACCGCAGACATTTGTATCTTTTCTTTTTCTTTCAGCCATATTTGTCTTTGCTGTTTACCTTTTTATACGGTCACGGAGAACGGATAACGCACACGGTCTTTTGATTTCCTTCGGCATCCTCTGGTTTTTCATAACCCTTTCAGTTGAGTCATCCATAATTCCTATACGGGATGTGATATTTGAGCATCGGCTGTATCTGCCGAGTGTAGGAATAGTAATTGCCTTTAGCTCTGCTGTTCTTTATGGAACGAGCTATGCAAGGGAAAGATTGGGTATTAAGGTCTCTCTTTTACTTGCAACTTGCGTGTTGTTGCTTGCAACTGTCTTTCCATTAGATATTGCTACTTACAAACGAAACCTTGTCTGGAAGGATGAGGTAACCCTGTGGGAGGATGTGGTGAGAAAGAGTCCAAGAAAAGCAAGGGCACATAATAACTTAGGTGTTTACTATCACTACATGCGCGGTTGGTTAAATGAGGCTATTATGGAATACGAGACCGCATTAAAACTCAAACCAGATTATGCGGAGGCTTATTATAATCGAGGAAATGCCTACAGAAGTCAAGGTCGGTTAGATGAAGCCATACAGGAATATCGCACTGCATTAAAACTCAAAACAGACTATGCAGAGGCCTATAATAATCTGGGGAGCGTTTATTATATCCAGAGGCGATTTGATGAAGGTATAAAGGAGTACATTACTGCACTAAGACTTAAACCGGATTATCCAGATGCCCATTATAATCTTGGCCTTGCCTATACAGAGAAAGGATTAAAGGAAGAGGCACGAGAGGAATTTAAAAGGCTTTTAGAGATAAAACCTCAAGATACAGAGTCGCTAAAGATGTTTGAAATACTTTCCCGATAATAAAATTTAAGAAACTGTATATCATGCGTTTCATTGTAGAAAAGGCAGGTTGGGTTACTTATCCAACCTGCCTTTGGTGCCTTTGTATTTTTTTATGGTGCAGGTGCAGGAGAGCCGTCAGATTTTACATTATATTGACCCACACCTGTATCCCCAGAAATAGTATCATATACATTAAAGCTGATATTAGGAACACTTGATTCTGTCACCACCCATATATCTCCCCCACCATTACCGGTAATCCTGTTATTGATGATCATGTAAGACGAGTATCCACCGCCAATATCAATTCCACGGTCGCTATTTCCTACGATAGTATTACCTGCAAGAGTTCCTCTCACGGCAACAGAACTGAAAATAATATATGCAACACCTTCAATATTCCCTGTGATTATGTTATCCATAATTGAAGGAGTGGTATCACTATCTACGCTAAGAATACCGTAGGTATTCCCAGTGAATGTGTTTTCTGCAATGGTGGAAGAAGAATTGATGTTGTATATCCCAAAGTAATTCGCTTTCATTATATTTCTACCAATAACAGGGGAAGAGTTGTCGTTATAAATTCCCCCACCCTGATTCCCTGTAAAAGTGTTCTCTGTAATAGTGGGTGATGAGGAGCGGTTGTCTATTCCATAGAATCCCCCTGTAATAGTAAAACCAGAAATGGCCACATTGGTGAGGCTTCTTAAAGCAATGACATATTCCGTAGATGGAGCCTGTATCGTCGTCACATCCCTTCCTGCCCCTTGAAGATGGATATAACTCTTCATAGTTATATTCTCAACATAAGCCCCCGGCATTACCTTGATGAGATATGGATTGGTAGCACTCGGAGTAACGGAATCAATAGCAGCCTGAATAGATGTAAAACCCCCTCCTGATTTTGCCACAACTATCACATTTGCAGGCTTTTGTATCTTTGAAGAAGATATTGGCCCTGTGATCCTTGAGTCAGTAACAGCGCCATTTGCTATATCGGATGAAGTAACCTGCCCATCCTCTATCTCAAATGAGTTAATGCAAGGAGCCTTACATGCCACATCTGTTGCAGCAGCAGCCATTGCGTCCTTTAACCCTAAAGTCATGCAGAAGATAAATACACTCAGTAAAATAAGAATTTTGTTCTTCATAAACTGCCTTTCTCCTTTATTTTAAATTTTTTTGTGAGACTAAACACGCGCAACTAAACCTTCCTGCGATCACCACCCCCTTTGCTTTTTGATTAAACACCGTCCGTATAGCATACCCCCCCCCATTATTGTCAAGCTTTTTAAACACCCTTTTAAACACCTATCCAATTTCGTTAATTGAAAAACTCTTGCATTTATTATTCTATTACGCTACACTTTGCAAAAATAAGGTGTAAAAAATGATAGTTCAGTGTGATGCCTGCAATACAAAATTCCGCCTTGATGACTCAAAGGTAAAGGATAAAGGTGTAAAGGTAAGGTGCACCAAGTGTCAGAATGTGTTTACGGTTATGCCACCGTCACCTTCTCCTGTCGAAGTTCCTCCGAGCCAGGAAGAAACCTTTGAAACCTCATTTGGAACAAAACCTGAATCTGCCCCTAAAACGGCGCCGCCGGATTTCGGCAGTTTTACTGAAGAACCCGCACCACCCAAAAAAGAAGAGGAAAAAATTGAACCTTCGCAATGGAGTATGGAAGGAATGGGTTTCTCTTTTGAAGAAAAGCCAAAGGAAGAAACCAAAATAGAGTTTGATATAGGCGCCTCACCTACAAAAGAGGAACCGTCATTTTCAGTTGAAGAGAAAAAAGAGGCTCCCCAGCCAGGAGTAAGTGAATTTGATTTTAAAATAGGCGGAGACGCTGCTCCGTCATTTAAGGCAGAAAAGAAAGAAACTTCTTCATTTCAAGAAGTACCAGGTTTCAGCTTTGATAAAGATTTTACATCTGTGCCGACAGCTGAAAAAGCGTCTTTTGAGATAGAACCTCCGCCGACAGAAGAGGAGTTTGTTGTCTCTCCACCAGCAAAACAAGAGGCAAAAACCGTAATAATGCAGCCACCGGGGATATCTACCCCATCTTCCATGGCATCAGAAGAAGATTTGTTTGGAAAGGGGTCAGGTGAATCAAAAGGAGTATCGTTTGAGGTTTCAGAAAACAAATCAATTATGAGCCGTATAATAATTTTCGTAGTTATTATTTTATTATTAGCAGGCGGGGCAGGCCTATTTTATCTGAAGGGAGGAGCCGGAGTATTAGAAAATATAATAGGGGGCAAAACAGCGCCACAAAAAAATTTGGATATTATTGACCTAAAGGGGCATTATGTGGATAATGCTTCTATAGGTCGTTTGTTTGTATTAGAAGGAAAGGTGATAAGCAATTCAAGCATGCCCAAAGAGGTTAAAGGTATACGCGGCATTCTCTTTGATAAAAGCGGAAAACAGGTAAAGGACGCATGGGTTGCGCCTGGCAGGATTCTGTCTCAGGATGAGTTAAAGGCCATATCTGCGGTTGAGCTGGAAAAAAGATTTAAAGATAGAAAAGGCACAATACCTTCAAAAGGGGTAGTCCCTTTCATGATAGTTTTTCACAGCATTTCTAATGAACTGGCAGAGTTTAGCGTAGAAGTCAGTCAGTAGCATTCTTAATTTTTTTAAACTTCTTAAACTTCTCCTTCCTTCTCACACAAAAAATATCAGAGCCTATGTTAGAGGCAGAGCTATTAACCTTTGTAAAAATGCTTGTTAAAGATATATCCTCACTGCCTGAGTACGACATGAGAATTATGCTGCTGGGACGCAGGCTTGCCGGATTGGAGCCTGAGCAAGCGGCTCTTGTGCTTCATGCATTTTATGATAAGACCGTTGAACATCTCCTTGAATTTAGAAAGGCAAAGGCCCTCATGGCAGACCCAAAGGATTTGAGAGTGTTTATCGGAGAAGAAAAAAGCAAACTTATTTATCTTGCCTCTCTTGAGCTTGGACTGCATAAAGTTAGCCGATTTTTTACAGACCTGCCGCCTCACAAAAAAGGTTTAGGCGGATATGACACAGAAGAGGATGCAAAAATGGAATTGATAACATTAGGAGAGAGAAGGGCAATATCAAAGGGATGGATAAAAGATAAATTAGACAGACTTTTATCAGACCCCGACCCGATAGTAATTGCAAATATATTAAGCAATCCAAGGATTACAGAAAAAGAGATTGTAAAAATAGCGTCAAAAAGACCAAACTTCCCCACTATCATGAAACTTATATCAACGCACAAACGATGGGGTACGAGGTATGCGGTAAAAAAGGCGTTAGTTCAAAATCCTTATACACCGCCGCGAATATCCCTTGGGCTTTTGGAGTTTCTTTTTTCTCAAGATTTAAAAGAGGTGATTCAGGATGGCAGTTTGCACCCACAGGTAAGACAAGCAGCAAAAGAAAAACTTGAGGAAAAAAAGACAAACTAAAAGCTTTTGTCTGCCGTGCAGGTTTTAGAGCAGATTCTTATACCTTTTTTGCGGGTTCTTCAGGTTTTGATTCTTCTTTTGGAGAGGTTGCATCCGTATCAGACTCAGATGACGCTTTTTTAAAGTTTTTTATAGCCTGGCCAATACCTGTACCTATGCTGGGGAGTTTACCCACACCGAATATTATCAAAATTATTATGAGGATAATTACAAGCTCGGATGTTCCTATTCCAAACATAAAGGCGACCTCCAGAAGGTCTTTGTTCAATAGTTGCAGATTCCTTTATTTATGTCAATAAAAATTTTATCCATAAGACATAAAAACCGTCTCATACAATTTTTCCTATTATCTTTTCTACTTCACATTGGCGTTCTTTTTATTATCCCCCAAATAAAGCTCCATAAAAAGACGATGCCGCATTTAATACCTGTTGATGTGATAGAAGCGCCCCAATCCGTGAAGAGAAAAGAAAAGGAGTCAGAGGCCGGAAAGCAGAAGCCAGAAGAAAAGAAAGAACCTCTGATAGCTGAACCCAAACCATTAGTAAAACAGGAAAAACAAGAACTGCTAACTCAAGGAAAAAGGACGATAGAGAAAAAGTTAGAAAGAGGAAGCAGAGAGACCGAAGGGAAAAAAGAAACACTGCCAACAACACCTGTATTAAAAGAGGAAAAATCTGTAAGCCTGTTCCCCGCAAAAGAACGTCTTTCAGAGCTTTCAAAGGAATACGAAAAGCAGGCGCCTGTTGCAGAGGCAGGTAAAAATCTTTCTTTTGATACCAGCGAGCCGAGGTATACCTCCTATCTTGAGGGGCTGAAGGCTAAAGTTTACCACGAATGGGAATATCCTTATGCTGCTGCAAGGGAGGGCCAGTCAGGCAGACTTTTTGTTCGCTTTACAATTTTAAAAGATGGTATATTAGAAGAAGTGACGCTTATTAAGTCTTCGGGCTATCCAATACTTGACGATGCGGCGTTATCTGCTGTAAGATTAGCAGCGCCATTCTATTCGTTTCCAAAAGGCTTTGGCAGTCTTGAAAAAATTACCATCAATGCCTCTTTTGAATATATATTGGAACCTTATGTCAGAAGCAGTCAATAGGAGAGAGTTGCTTTGAAGGTATCTGAGATATTTTTCAGCATCCAGGGCGAGTCCACATACGCAGGGCTTCCGTGTGTTTTTATAAGACTTGCAGGCTGCAATCTTAAGTGCAGGTGGTGTGATACAACATATGCCCAGCCTTCTGACGCAGGTGAAGAACTTTCCATTGACCAGATAATCAAGGAGGTAAAAAAGTTTAAATGCAGGCTCATTGAGATTACCGGCGGCGAACCATTGCTGCAAAAGGAAACTCCGGAATTTTCAAGTAGACTCCTGAAGCTTGGTTATGAGGTGCTTATTGAGACAAACGGAAGCGTAAATCTTGAGCCGGTCAATACTAAAGCCATAAAGATAGTTGATGTCAAGTGTCCGTCCAGCGGGCATGACGGCAGTTTTTTAATGAAGAATTTAAAATATATTACATTGCAGGATGAGATAAAATTTGTTATAGCAGACAGAAAGGATTATGAATTTGCGCGCGATTTCTTAGAAAAATGTATCAAAGACAAAACCGCAAAGATACTTTTTGCGCCTGTGTATCCGCAGATGTCTTCTCAAGAGCTTGCAAACTGGATATTAAAAGACAGGCTCAAGGTAAGGTTTCAACCTCAGATGCATAAATTTATTTGGGGAGAAGAAAAAGGAAGATAGATGCAGCTATTTGTTTTCAGCACCTTAATTCTTTATATCGCAGGCTTTTCTCTTATTGCTCTATATCACATAACAAAAAAAGAGCCGTTAGAAACCCTTTCCAAGTCCGCTATTCTAATCGGGCTTATTTTCCATACAATTGCCCTGTCTATAAGGACATACGAGTCAGGCCATGCACCCATGCTGGCCATGTATGAGACACTGCTTTTCTACAGCTGGTCAACTGTGTTTGTAAGCGCCGTCGTTATATTCAGATACAAAGAAAGATTTACAGAGCTTATAACAATCCCGGTTGCGATTCTGGCTGTAATATTTGCGCAAACCAATGAAACGCCGGCAAAGCCGCTTACCTTAATCCTAAAAACACGCTGGTTTGAGACTCATGTCATAGCATCATTTGCAGCCTATGCCCTTTTTACTCTATCATTTGCAGGGGCAGTATTATATCTAATCTATGACCTAAAAAACCCAATCTCCGAGATTAAAAAGGACTTTCAAGATATTGCCAACCGTAGTGTGCTCTGGGGCTTCTTCTTCTTTTCTGCATCCATGTTTGCAGGCGCTGTATGGGCCTACCTTGCATGGGGCACATACTGGCTTTGGGAGCCAAAGGTCATTTGGTCATTCATCGTATGGTTTTATTACGCGGGTGCAATGCACGCATATTATGTAAAGGAATGGCGAGGCAAGGGGTTGGCAATCGCCACGATAGTTGGTTTTTTCGTGGTGCTGTTTACTTATTTAGGGGTGAGCCTGCTTATGAAAAGCAGCCACAGTTTTTGATAGCTTTGGAAAAAGTTTGGCATCAGTTCGTTATCTATCGCTACAGTGTCGTTATGGCTTTAATACATCAATATAAAAATTGAGATTTACTTATAGCGCCAACCGAGGTTCAAATAAAAAGGGCTAACCACTGCTGGTTAGCCCTTCAATTTACATGGTGCCCAAGGAGGGAATTGAACCCCCGACACGAGGATTTTCAGTCCTCTGCTCTACCGACTGAGCTACCTGGGCGTGTAAAACGTAGACATATAAGGTAATTTATAAAAGCTGCTCTTGTCAAGGTTTTTCTAATCTGCCCATATCACCAAGCTCATACTGAATAATTGCCACAACACTTATACTTGCGGTCTCTGTCCTTAATATCCTTGGCCCAAGCATTACAGGTATAAAGCCCGCTTTTTTTGCCTCAACAACTTCTACTTCTGAGAATCCGCCCTCAGGGCCTATTAAAGCAACACAGCCTGAAAATTTATCTGATTTCAAAATATCTTTAAGATTATTCCCTTTCTCACCTTCCCACGGAATGATCTTTAAATATCTTTTATTATCCGCAGGCCATCTGCTTAAAATTTCTGCAAAAGTCGTCGGTTTTTCTATCTTTGGGATAATACTTCTTTTACATTGTTTGGCAGCCTCAAGGGCTATATACTGCCATCTCTGAGTTTTTTTTGCAATCTGCTCGCCTTTTAACTTTGTTACAACCCGTGAGGTAACAAATGGTATGATTTTTGAGGCGCCAAGCTCTGTCGTCTTCTGGAGTATGAGGTCTGTTTTTTCACCCTTTGCAAGACCTTGGCATAGGATTATCTCAAATTGGCTTTCTCTTGAAATATTAAGTTTTTTTTCTATAATAATGCGGGCCTCGTTTTTACTGACTGTTTCTATGATTCCTGCAAACTCTAACCCCTTTCCATCAAATACAATCACATCATTGCCTTTTTTAAGCCGTAGCACATCCTTTAGATGGTGAAGCTCTTTGCCGGTTATCAAAACCATCTTTTCTTTATCGCTAAGTTGCTCTATAAAAAATCTCCTCATACCTACCCCTGCAATAATATTAAAAATCTTTTTCATAATAATACTAAAAATACCTTGACGCAATAGTATTGTTAGTATATTTTTGATGTATAATGAAAAGCAAAGATATTGCAGTGATTATACTGGCCGCAGGCCTCGGCAAACGGATGAAATCAGATATCCCAAAGGTGCTTCATCCTGTTGCGGGCAGACCGATGCTTTTTTATCCAATTGAAGTCGTAAAGAGCCTTGGGATAGACAAGGTCGTTGTTATTGTCGGCCACAAGGCTGAGGAGGTAATAAATACCTTGCAGGAAGTCAGGAGTCAGGAGTCAGGAGTCAGGAGTCAGAACAAATCCCAAATACAATTTGTTAAACAAGAACCTCAGCTCGGCACAGGCAATGCTGTTTTATGCGCAGAAGATAGCCTTAAAGACTGGAAAGGCAATGTCTTGATTCTTTCTGGCGATGTCCCGCTTATTACAAGAGAAAGTATCCTCGGCCT
>MGRL01000033.1 GCA_001798165.1 Deltaproteobacteria bacterium RIFCSPHIGHO2_02_FULL_43_33 | reverse complement strand
TCTTTGCCCGTACCGGATTCAGTTCAACATAGCTGCCGCAGGCAAGCAGATATTCGTCTTTTGAAATGATGATGCTCTTGTATCTGTCCTGCCAGAAGTGTCCGGTATGGTTATACCTGCGTTTAAAATGCTGGGCATAGGCAAGGTTGATTCCCTTCATTATCTCGGATAAACTCCCTCCGCTTTCTGACGGCTCAATTACTAAATGGACATGGTTTGTCATCAGAACATAGTGATATATCTTGAACTGGTATTTCTCTTTGTAGCGAAGAAGCAGATACAGATATTTCCTGAAATCTTCTTCGTCTTCAAATACACCCTGACGGTTATTGCCTCTTGTCAGAACATGATATACATGCTCGCTTGGAGCTACTCTTGCTGTCCTTGGCATGTTTTAAATCTATCACCTTCTGCTGCCTTTGTCAATTAAAGAGAACCGTCCCCTTTATTGTCCTTTGTCAATTAAAGAGAACCGTCCCCTTTATTGTCCACAATAGGTCATCCTTTATTGGGTCGCTGGTTAGGAAAAGGCGGAGGGAACTTAAGATATCGCAGGAAAAACTCGGTGAGATGATAAATGTTTCGTATCAGCAGATACAGAAATATGAAAGCGGGGTAAACAGGGTAAGCGCTGACAAGCTTCGTGATATCGCTTCTGCCCTGAATATTAATGTAAGCTATTTTTATAAAAAACCTGTATCTGAGGAAACACAGGAAGAAGCAGAAGCGTACGATAAAATAAATGGGCTTTCGCCTGATGAAAAGGAGCTTATAACTTGTTTCAGGATTATTGATGATAGGGAATTTAGAAAAAGGTTCTTGTATTTGTTAATGCGCGCTGCAAAGAGGGGATAGACATCCCCTTCAAAACTTCCCAGACCTCAGCATCAAAAACGCCAGCCATAATTTTTCTTTATCTCTTTCTTTAAAAAGTTTGTTCATAACCTTCCCTTTGACAGGGCACTTCTAAATAAAAACACGCACCACAGCGCTTACCCCCTTTATGTTGTCAAGCCATTTCAAAAGTGCTAAAATCAGGCCGCTATGAAAACAAAAAGAAATAAAAGGCTTGAAAAAATTGACAAAAAACATCTCTGGCATCCATTTACGCAGATGAGGGAGTGGGAGAAAGAAACACTTCTTATTATTGAAAGGGGTGAAGGGAATTACCTGATTGATACCAATGGTAAAAAATATCTGGATGGTGTTTCATCTCTCTGGGTCAATGTGCATGGCCACAGGAAAAAAGAAATAAATGATGCGATAAAAAAACAGATTGATAAAATAAGCCACTCAACACTTTTGGGGCTTGGCAATGTGCCTTCAATTGAATTAGCCGAAAAACTTGTCCAGATTGCGCCAAAGGGTTTGACAAAGGTCTTTTATTCGGATAACGGCTCTACTGCTGTGGAGATAGCTTTGAAAATGGCATACCAATACTGGGAGCAGCAGTCAGGAGTCAGAAGTCAGAAGTCAGAAGTAAAAAAGACAAAATTTATATCTTTCACCGGCGCTTATCACGGAGATACATTAGGCTCCATGAGCGTTGGGGAGATTGATGTATTTGTAGAAAAACACAAACCTCTGTTATTCGCAACATACAAGGCAGATTATCCATACTGCTACAGATGTCCAACAGACAAGAAATATCCGTCATGCAAGATTGCCTGCATAAAAAGCTTTGAAGATATTTTAAAAAAACACCACAGGGAGATTGCTGCGTGCATCATTGAGCCAATTGTTCAGGGAGCAGCCGGCATGATTGTCGCGCCGCATGGGTTTTTGAAAAAGGTAAAAGGGCTTTGCACAAGATATAATATCTTACTCATTGCAGATGAGGTGGCAACAGGTTTTGGCAGGACAGGGAAACTCTTTGCATGCGAGCATGAGAATGTAATGCCTGATTTTCTCTGTCTTGCAAAGGGTATAACCGGAGGTTATCTGCCGCTTGCCGCCACGCTTACGACAAACAAGATTTACAGGGCATTCTTAGGTGAATATACGGAGATGAAACAATTTTTTCACGGCCACACATATACAGGGAATCCTCTCGGCTGCGCCGCAGCCATAGGGAATTTGCAGATATTCAAAAATGAAAAGACCGTTCAAATGCTTCGGCCTAAGATTAAACTGCTGGCGGAGTTGCTTGAAGGTTTTAAAAACCTGCCTCACGTAGGCGATGTGCGGCAGAAGGGGCTTATTGCAGGCATAGAGCTGGTTAAAGATAAAAAAACAAAAGAGCCGTATTTCACGGAACAAAGGATTGGTCATAAAATTTGCATTGAGGCGAGAAAATACGGGCTTATCATAAGACCGCTCGGCGACACTATTGTCATAATGCCGCCGTTAAGCATTACAATGGCGGAAATAAAAAAAATGATTGATGTTATTTATCGCTGCATACGGCAGACTACTTAAATCCTCGCCAGCACACCTTTATTTACTTCCGCAACTTTTTCTTTTCCGAGTAAAACCTCTACCAGTTTAAATGCAAATTCTACGGCTGTGCCGGGCCCCTGGCTGGTGATTATATTACCGTCGACCACAATCCTTTCATCTGAGATTTTTTCTTTTTCCAATTTTGTTCTTACCGTAGGATGGCTTGTAACGGTTCTGCCTGCTGTAACACCAATGGCAGAAAGCACTGTGGGCGCAGCACAGATGGCTGTGATGAACCTGCCTTTTTTGTAAAGCCTTTCTACTATTTCTTTTACCCGCATATCCTTTTTTAGATTTTCTGTTCCAACCGCGCCGCCCGGCAGGACAATCATGTCAAAGTCCTGTTCTTTGACAGATTCCAGAGGCGCATCGGCCAAAACTTTTATCCTGTTCCTCCCTTCTATGGGATTATCCACTGTCCCTGCCATGACTACTTCCACCCCTGCCCTTCTTAATATATCCACAACTGCAAGGGCCTCTATCTCTTCAAAGCCCTGCGCCAAAGGTATTAAAACCTTTTTCATAATTTGCCTCCTCTTATGTAGTTGCCCATTTATGGGCGTATTAAAAACGCCGATAAATCGGCAAGCTACCTGAACTGCTACTTCATTTTATATAGATTTTAACTCTAAAATGGTATTTCGTCAATTGACTGTAGTCTTTTGTTCTGTTACATTTGGGTCATGGAATCAAAAGGTTTTTTTATAACAGGCACTGATACAGGCGTCGGCAAGACCTTTGTGACAGCCGGGATTGCTGCGGTTCTAAGAGAAAAGGGCATTAATGTCGGCGTAATGAAGCCTGTTGAAACAGGATGCATTGAAAAAGACGGCAAACTTTTGCCGCAGGATGCGGTTTTCCTCAGAAAATCAGCAGGGGTCAGCGATGAACTTGATTTGATAAATCCATATCGCTTTAAAGCGCCTCTTGCCCCAAGCATTGCATCAAGACTTGAAAACAAAACTATAAAATTAAATAATATAAAGGAATGCCATGATAAGCTTGCATCACAGCACAAAGTAATGCTTGTGGAAGGAGTTGGCGGGCTGCTCGTACCATTAAATGAGACCGAAACGGTTGCAGACCTTATAAAACTCTTCCAGCTTCCGCTTATAGTTATTGCCGGATCAAGGCTTGGCGCAATAAATCATACATTGTTGACGGTTAAGCATGCCCAATCAATTGGCATAGAGGTTAAGGGAATTATCCTCAATTATCCCGCGTTTTCCATGGATGAATCCCTTTCCGCAAATCAGATAGAGATAAAGCGGCTGACAGGTCTTCCTATATTTGGCGAGTTGCCATTCTGCGATGCAGACAGGGGGCCAAAGATGGTAAGAAGGTATTTAAATTTATCTGTTTTTGAAATGTAGATATTATCTCCCCGCACCTTACTTCTCTCCACTGTGGGGAGAGGGAAGGGTGAGGGGGATTGCTTACGGGTATAATGGAAATATTAAACTTCAAGTATCACATGACACTTAGAAGCTGGTTTTTATCTTTATTAATTGCAATCAGCTTTAGTCATCTGGCGTTCGCCAGTGATAATTATATTGCTATCAAACTTGACAGCGCTGAGCCGATTAAAAGGCTCGGACAGGATATCTATCTTACCTCAGAAAACAGGGCAAGGGTTTTTACGCCGAATAAAAAGCACATTGAGATAGACAAATCCACCCAGACCTTAAAGGCATACGATGAAAAAGCCCAGCTTTTTTTGGAAACGCTTGTGTCTACCGGTGAACCTGGGATAGATGAGGAAGGATGGGAAAAGACAGAGACCCTTCCGGGATTTCATAAGATTGTGGAGCTAAAACCTTTCAGGAGCTGGTCAAAGGATGAGGATGTAAAGATGTTGAACTGGGTCGGAATTGAACCAGGCGTGGAAAAGGGAATACATAGCCTTGAGTCTGTAGGAAAATTTGCCGGTTATGAAAAATTTCTTGGAAAGAAAAAATCCCACGGCTGTATAAGGGTGAGCAGAGAGGCAAGCAAGACCTTATATGAATGGATAGGCAGCGATTGGAAGGCTTATACCTTTATTGTTTATATATATGAAAAGCCGATATTAAGAAAAAATGAGGGCGAGGGCCTAATGCTCTTTGTCCAGGAGGCCGGACATTATTCATATCCTTTAGAGTCTCAGGACGAGCCTAAGTTAGTTAAAGATGAAGGGGGCGCCAGCAATCAGCTTAACCACGGCGACATTCTGATATATAAAAACGTTAACGGTGTATGGGGGTTTATAGAAAAGCGATAAATAGCAAGGTTTTTAATCGCTATTTTACCGTGATGAGCATTCCGTTGCTTTTTAGGTATTTAATGTGATAAAAATTTAAAGTAATTTTATACTCTATGAGAATATGGGAGGCAAGCATGAAAAAAGTTGTTTTATCTTTTGTCTTTTTTATATTTCTTTTCATCGGGCAGACGTTTGCCTTAGAGGTTGGGAAGGGGTATTTTCTCAGGACAGCATTACATGCAGTCAGAGGCAACGAGATATACTGGGTGAATTATAGCGATACCGCAAAAGCAACCCTGATTAAGGCAGGGGAAAAGGTTAAAATTACGAAGATAGACGGGCATATTATAAAATTTGACTTCAACGGCAAGGCTTATAGTTTTGCATTCACGGAAAAAGGCAATACCGGTTCGGATGAAATATACAGCAAGTTTTTTACTAAAGAAAATATCAATGCAAAGATAGGCGCATATCCTGATGATATTAAAAGTAAGATAAGAAGAGGAATTGCCGAGAAGGGTATGACAAAAGAGCAGATGCTTTTGGCAGTGGGTTGTCCTGCTGTGATTAATGGAGGGCAAAAGACCTTTAACCTTACGCTTAAAGAGATTTTGGCAAGCGACAATTGGATATACTACTATAACAGATTTAACAGGTGGCAGGCTGAGTTTAATAACGACAAACTTACTGCTATTAAGAATTGATGGATAAACGTGTTGTTTTGATAACAGGCGGAAGCCGCGGTATTGGCGAGGCAATATCCTGTGCGTTTGCTAAAAACGGAGATATTGTTGTTATTAATTATCTTTCCAATAAAGAGAGGGCTGATGCGGTTGTAGCAAAGATTAAAAACTCCGGCAGCGAGGCTATCGCTATAAAGGCTGATGTTGCAAGGCAGGATGAAGTCAACAAGATGGTAGATGATGTGGCGGAGAGATACGGCAGGCTTGATATTTTGGTTAATAATGCAGGCATGGCAAAAGGCGGTATGTTAATGCTTTTAGATGAGAAGGATTGGGACAACGTTATTGATGCAAACCTCAAAGGAGTTTTTAACTGCTGCAAGGCTGTCAGCAGGCATATGATTAGCCAGAAGAAGGGTATTATAATCAATGTGTCTTCCCTTGCTGGGATTACCGGCCTTGCAAGCCAAAGCGATTATTCTGCGGCAAAGGGCGGGGTGATTGCATTCACAAAGGCCATTGCAAAGGAGCTGGCGCAATTCGGGATACTGGTTAATGCAGTTGCGCCAGGCGCTATAGATACCGAAATGATTGCTGATATTCCGGAGGCTGTAAAGAAAAAATATCTGGACGTCATACCGTTAAAGAGATTCGGCAGGCCGGAAGAGGTGGCAGGGATTGTAAAATTTCTTGCCTCGCCAGAGGCGAGTTATATAACAGGAGAGGTGATTGTGGTGAGCGGGGGCTTGCCGTAAAAGCGCCCCTTGCCCCATCTCCTGTAAGGGGAGAGGGAAAAAGAGGTGATATCTCACAGGAGGAGAGAGATAACCGTGTCAGACATTAACGAAAAACTTAAAGCGATGCTTGTCAGAAGACTAAAGCTCAAGATGACAACTCAGGACATTAAAGACAATGCACAGCTTTTTGGAGAAGGCGGGCTTGGCCTTGATTCCATAGATGCGTTAGAGCTTGTGGTCGGGCTGCAGAAGGAATTCGGTGTTTCTATAACCGACAAGGCTGTGGCAGAAAAGGTTTTAGTTTCTGTGAATACCATTGCAGATTTTATTGAAGGCAGAAAATAGGCTAAAGGCTGGAGGGTAAGGCAAATTCTAAATTCAAAATCCTAAGCAATATCAAAATTCTATAATTTCTTTGTATTTCAGCCTTAAGCCTTCTATCTATTATGAAAGACAATCCTTTGAGCAGACTGCCGCACAGCTATCCATTTCGGTTTTTAGACAAAGTCCTTGAATTGAGCGCTGAAAGAGGGATTGCTATTAAGAATGTAACAATGAATGAGGCATTTTTGCAGGGGCATTTTAAAGGAAATCCAATAATGCCAGGTGTTTTAATAATAGAAGCTATGGCGCAGTTGGCCGGGCTTGTGATGAATTTTGGCAAGACAGAAGCAGCGATAGCCTATCTTGCCCAAGTGAAAGATATTAAATTTAAAAGGCCTGTTACAGCAGGAGATCAGCTGAAAGTTATAGCAGAGGTGAACCAGAATTTTATGTCTCTTGCAAATTTTTCTGTAAAGGCATTGATAGGTGATAATATTGCGGCAGAAGGCGAGCTGGTGATAGCAACACAAGGAAGTAGTTATTAAGGAGAGCATAAAACGGTTTACATCTAACCAATTGCAATTTTCGCAAGTCAAACAAAGGAGGTTTATCATGAGAAAGACGCTCTACATAACGGTATTATTGGCAACGGTGTTTCTCTTTTCTATCGATGTGCGCTCTCAGGATGTCTCATTTGAGGTTAAGGCTACAAAAGATGGCTTTACTCCGTCGTCAATCACCGTGCAGAAAGGGCAAAAGGTCAGTATAAAATTTGTATCCGTTGATGTGGCGCATGGCATTCATATAGATGAATTTGGACTGAAGGATACGATTATCCCTGAAAAGGAATCAATTACATTGGAATTTACAACAGATAAGGCAGGCACATTCTCTTTCCCGTGCACAAAATTTTGCAGTTGGAGGCATCTCTTAGGCATGAGGCCGCGTTTGGAGGTTAAGGTTACAGAGTGATTTGCCTCGTTAGAATTCTCTTAATAACCAGAAAATGCAATAGCATTGTTAGGCAGGCGCCGTTTATATGAAAACTTCTAACGGGGTTTGTTCTACAGGGATAGATATTGTATATATCCCGAGGTTGGTGAAATATATAAATGATGAGGCATTTCTTGACAGGCTGTTGACTGACGTGGAAAGGGAGTATATCTTTACAAAAAAAATTCCGTATAAACACCTTGCAGGCAGGTTTGCTGCAAAAGAGGCTGTTATGAAGGCATTGGGCACAGGCTGGGATAAAGGGATTGGGTGGAGGGATATTGAAGTTATAAATACACCTGACGGCAGACCAGCGGTGCGATTGCATTCAAAGGCAAAAGACATTGTGCAGAGTAAAAATATTTTTTTAAGCATCTCATATGCAAAGGATATTGCTGTGGCATGTGCAGTTTTAGAAGGAGCAAATGAATTATCTCATAGTAATCCCTGCCTATAACGAAGAAAGATATATCCCAGTCCTTTTAGCTAACCTGTCAACTATCACAAAAAATATCCTTGTTGTTGATGACGGTTCAATAGATGCCACTTATCAGGTTGTGAAGGGTATCGGCATTCCTATAATCAGCCAGAATCATCAAGGCAAAGGCGCTGCTCTCAAGGCAGGCTTTCACTATGCTGTTGAGAAGGGATATGAGTGGGTAATCACCATGGATGGCGATGGCCAGCATGATTGGCAGGATGTCCGTAAATTTATTGAGGCGATGTCAAAGGGTAGCGAAGATATCATCATTGGCTCAAGGATGGCGGATATTGCCGCAATGCCTTTCGTAAGAAAAATTACCAATAAATTTATGTCCCGGCTTCTGTCAGGATTTATAGGCCATCCGATAGCAGATACGCAATGCGGTTTCAGGGCGCTAAGCGCTGAGGTGTTGAAAGGCATCTCTCTTGAAACTTCGCATTATGATACAGAGTCAGAACTGCTCATGAAGGCAGGCAGAGGAAGATATAGTATAGCATCAATTCCCATAAAGACCATTTATAACGGCGCCCCAAGCCATATAAATAAATTTATAGACACCGTGCGTTTTATAAAACTTATATGGAAGATGTTGTAATGGCTGATAATTACAAACAAAATGCCTCTTCCGCAATGGATATGCAATATGTATACTGCAATATCTGCTGCTCTTCTGAGGAAAGATTAATCGTCATACAGAATGGATATCGTATTGTCCGATGCAAGGGGTGCGGTTTTGTATATGTCAACCCAAGACCCACTGTAGAAATTCTCAAGCAGCTGTACCTTTCTTATCTTCCGGAAAAGATAGAAGACCCATTGCTATGGGATGCATACATGAAAGAGGTCTTTGCAAAGGCTGCGAATATGTTGGCAAGACGATTCCCAAAGGCCGGGAGCGTATTGGACATTGGCTGTGGTTATGGTTTTTTTCTTTTGCAGATGAAGAAGAGGGGATGGCAGACACATGGCATGGATGTGTCAGAGACAGCTGTATCTTATGCGTCAGGCCAGGGGCTGGATGTAACGTTAGGGACACTGGAAGATGTCAAACATAAGGATAATTCTTTTGATGTTGTTACACTGTTTTATGTGCTTGAACACTTGCCTGACCCATTGAAAGCCCTTAAAGAGATAAGGAGAATATTGAAACCAAATGGTTTATTGTTGTTGCGGCTGCCTCATACAACACCGATTGTCAGGGTATTATCGCTCTTAGGCATAAAGAATAATCTCTATGACCCGCCATTTCATTTAAACGACTTTTCTCCAGAAACAATCAGGGCTCTTTTGCGGAAGGCCGGCTTTGATAATATTTGTATATCTATCGGCGGCGTTACCAGACCGCCTGGAGTTGTTACAAGATTTACAACATTGTTTTTCGGATTTTTGGCAGAGGCATCCTATCGTATAAGCTTTGGAAGATTCCTTCTGCCAGGTGTTGCAAAGACGATTATTGCAGAAAAGAGATAAGCCTTTTATCCCCAAAATCCAAAGTCTATTTTTGGGTTTTATTTTATTTTTTGACAATACAGGAATGATTTGATTATAATAAACAGCTAAACTTTATTCTCAAAGCAAAGAGTCTTTAGCAAAGAGTCTTTAGACTTATAACCGTTATATTATGAAAATAGAAAACATTAGAAATTTTTCCATCATAGCCCACATAGACCACGGGAAATCTACGCTTTCCGACAGGCTTCTGGAGCTTACCGGCACCATAACTTCCCGTGAAAAGAAGGATCAGTTTCTTGACAAGATGGAACTGGAAAGGGAGCGCGGCATCACCATCAAGGCTCAGACTGCGCGGCTTCTTTACAAGGCGCTGGACGGCAAGGAATATGTCCTGAATCTCATAGACACCCCCGGCCATGTGGATTTCAGCTATGAGGTTTCACGGAGCCTTGCGGCATGTGAAGGTGCGGTGCTGGTGGTGGATGCGTCACAGGGCGTTGAGGCCCAGACCCTTGCCCATCTCTATACTGCGGTGGATGTGGGGCTGGAGGTTTTTCCGGTATTGAATAAGATTGATCTGCCTGCTGCGGAGCCTGAAAGGATTAAGCAGGAGATTGAGGATGTGGCGGGCATTGACGCGTCGGATGCCGTGCTTGCCAGCGCCAAAGAGGGGATTGGCATAAAAGAGATTCTTGAGGCAATCGTTAAAAAAATCCCTCCGCCGGAGGGGGACAGCAACAAGCCTTTAAAGGCGCTCCTTTTTGACAGTTGGTATGACACCTATCTGGGGGTTGTGGTTTTGGTGCGGGTTT
>MGRL01000032.1 GCA_001798165.1 Deltaproteobacteria bacterium RIFCSPHIGHO2_02_FULL_43_33 | reverse complement strand
ATAAGACAGCTTAATCTTCTCTATCTTATGCTCATCAATATACTTTTTTAAGCCGATAAGGTCTTGCCCCCAATCAAGGTTAGAATCTACCAAATATTTATAGCCGTTCTTCGGCCCGCCTACGAACTCATTGAAGTACGCAAGCTCATCAGGGTGGATAAAGGCCGCACCATAAAGGTACCATACGATAAAGCCGTAAAATACCACGCGCGCAGCCTTCTTTCTCATTGAGCTTATACCAGGGACATAACCGATAAGTGTGAAGATGAACGGATACGCCGGCAACACGTGCCTGAAGCCTATGTTCACCTTCTGCATAGATATGGCCGTGAATATGACAAGAGCCGGAAGCACCAAAAAGACGGTTTTTTTAAGGTTTTCCCTATCCGTTGACATGTATACGAGGGCGGCCGTAAGGAACAGCAACGTTGGTATAGGGGTCTTTATAATGAACGCCACGATGAAGTAGTACCACCACCCAGCGCTTGAATACTCTCCCATTAGGAAGGCTGCCCTGCCCGCCCCTGCACCGGCAAGCGTCCCGTTGATGCTGTAGAGATACGCTTCAGGGAGAAAATGTATCTTCCTTAAAAAAGCAAATAGCGGCGCAACGGGAAGGTGCGCGAATTTATCCCAGAAAAGTGGGACATAGTATGGACCGCTCCATTGATACCGGAAGGCATAAACAGCCCAGATAAGGATGTATACGGCGGATATGAGAACGGCATAACAGAGGATCGTTTTTTTAAGCCCGTCCGTTCTGAGGTTAAGTAAAAAAGCGAATGCGATTATCAAGGCAAGGAGAAGCGCCGTATGCTTTGATGTAAGGGCGAATGCTGTGAATATTGCCGCGATAAGCGCGCCTTTGATTGTAACGCCCATGGTAACCATCCTGTAAAGGTAAAATACCGATATGAAAAAAAACGCTGTAACGGGCATATCGGTTGTAGCAAGCGATGAGTTGGCAATGATGTTCGGGCATAGGGCATAAAAAACGAGCGATAGCACCGCGCCTTTTGTGCCCCATAGCTCTTTTGACCAGACGTAGACGTAAGCCCCGAGGAGCGCTCCGAGGAGGATTATTGAAAGCCTGCTCAGCAAAAGGATATTCTTTCCGTCAACCTTATTTTCAAAAAGGAATTTCAGCGAATATGGGAAAAAATTAGATCCAGGGGCTTCTTCAGGTTTAACTCTGCTATCATAATCCAGATTAAGAAGCACCCTCGGGAGGAGTGCGATAGTTGCTCTCCCGAAAACCGGGTGGTTGAGTGGCGACAGGCCGTCATTACCATCTTTTAGATATGAGTATCCGGCAAGTATATGCGCGGACTCATCCCATGTGTTGGATTTTTTCAATGCCGTAGATGTGGCTGTACCCAAAAATATAGCGAGGATGACCGCAGGCAGTGCGATCTTTTTCAGTCTGTTGATTGAAACCATTGTCATTGTTTCCTAAAATTCCCTTTGAACACCCTTTTTCAAAAGAAAATCTGTAGGCAATTATTATAGATACCCCCCTTTACAGGCGGGGAGTTCTCACTGAATTTAATATACCCAAAGTTATTAATGATATTATAGTTGCCAATGTTATATAAAGACCTATTTTGAATGTCCATGGGTCATAGATAAATTCAACCTTGTGTTTACCTGCAGATAATGGAACCGCTCTAAAGACAAAATTTGCCTTTAGTATCTTCTTTTCCTGCCCATCTACAAATACCTTCCAACCGGTATAATAAGTTTCGCTAAGGACCAAAATCTTTGGTCTGTCAGTATTTACGCTGAGCCTTACACTGTTATTGCGGTAATCAACTATAGATACTTCATCCTCTCGTTTTTTTTGTTCTTTGATGGTTTTAGTTTTTACTAACTCCGAACTCCGAACTCTTAACTCTGAACTATCATCACCCCACGGCTCTTCATAAAGGAGTACCTCTTCTCCGGGCCTGAATTTTTTACTCTGCATGATCTTCTTATATTCCTCTTCTTTGGCAAGAACTTTATACCTTTCAACGAGAAAGGCCATTGGGAGATAATTGAAATTCTGATATATCTTCAAAAGTTTATCCATTCCATATTTTTTCCGATTTTTATCAGACCCTGCCTGTATTACCTTTACCAGTTTAAATTCTTTTGACTTTATCTCTGGAATTGACAAAACATATTTTACATTGAGAAGGGCTAATAAATTCGTAGCCGCTGGCCCAGACGCTGTCGTCAGAAAAGCAGATACCTTTTCGTAGTCTGAAAGCCTCACAACCTCCATACCGTCAATGTCAAATATTTGTCTCTCTAAATTGTAGCCCTGTATAATCTCCTTTCCACTATAAGGAGGAGGGACGGATTTATTTTGTGTTTTATTTTTCGTTGATGATACCAAAACATCTCCTTTCTTTGTCTTTGGTGTTACAAATATTCTAAAAGGTCCATCTTTGTCCTTCAAGATAAAATCGATGCTTTCACTGCTTTGGTGATATTCTTCGGCTTTGGCTGCGTAATAATATCCGCTATGCGCAAAGAAAAGGTCTATTGTTAATATGAATACTATAAGATATGGCAAGGCCTTTCTTGCCTTGACCGACCTGAACCCGCCATAAAGGCTTAATACGCTCATCATAAAGATAACCAAAAGCCTTTTTGTATTAAACAAATTTATAGATACATCATTATATTCAGGTAATTTCATTCCCTTTGCGATTAAAGACTCTTTTACCTCTTTATCAAAATAGCTTAACCATCCAAAGGCAATTGCTGCAAGCGTTGCGAAAAAGAGAAGGCCGATGATTATCCATTTCACGCTTTTTCTTCCCTGCTCTAAATTTTGTTTAAGGCTGTCCCAGCCAAGACCTGCAGAAATAGAGAGCAGTATAAAAACGAGAAACAGAAATTTTACCGGGTATCTGATTTTGTTAAAAGAGGGGAGGTAATAATAGAGATATTCATAGATAGCGCTATTTTTTCCGAAGGCAAGGGTAAGAGAGAATATGAGAAACAAAATAAAAGGCAAGGTCCTTCTACCTTTCTCTAAAAAGAAAAAGAACGATAAAATAAATGGTATAGTGCCAAGATATATAGTTTTAAGCCAACTCTGGTTTGACCAGTATTTTGCTTCTGATGTGCCATAGCCATACGGGTCGGGTATAAAGAACTGGACAAGGTCTTTTAAATCCATTGACCATGTTGTCGCTTCTATGTAACTAAGGCCGTCTGCCCTTACAGAGTAATGGCTTAATTCTAAAAAAGGAAGAAGCTGGACTGCTGATAAAAGGAGAAAGATAATTACAGATAAAAAAAGAAAGGTTATTCTTTTTTTAACAGAGGCACAGTTCTTTGAACTACCCTCGCTTTCAGAAAATCTATCACCCTCCCCTTCATCCCCTCCCGTCAAGGGAGGGGAGATTACTTTAGGTTCCCTCTCCCCACCCCCACTATATCCCTCCCCCTTCAAGGGGGAGGGAACTTCTCTATATTCCCTCTCCCCTTGCGGGAGAGGGTAAGGGTGAGGGGTATTTTCATATGAAAGGCTTAAAAAAGTTTCCGGCAATAATGCCAAAAATAAAAGAAAGCCCAATGTCCCGTATACGACCTCTATGCCGCCGCCAGTAAACATAATGGCAAGCGCTATGCCTGTAAAAACAGCATAGGTTAAAGAATCTCTTTTGATTACCCTCAGATAAAGAAAGATTATAAACGGAACCCATATTACAGACAGCAGAGTGGACAAAAGGTTATGCACAGAAATCAGATAACCACCCAGCATAAAGATAAGAGCGCCTATAAGCGCGCCAACTATGCTTGCCCCTAATTCTCTTAGAAGTAAAAAGGTAAAAATCCCTGCTAAAAAGAAATGCAGGATAATGAGCCAATTGAATGCAAGGTCAAAAGGAAGAATCAGTAAAAGAATATTTAATGGATAAAATACTGCGGGCTGGAGTGTAGCTAAAAGAGGAATTCCGCTGTAATAATAGGGATTCCAGAGAGGAAATTCTCCGTTTTTTATTGCATCTACCCAAAAGAGTCTTGGCGGAATAAAAAAGACCGAGAGGTCTCTCTCGGTCAAAAGAAATTCGCCATTTAAGGCATTGTAGAAAAATCCACAGGCTACAAGGAAAAAATATACTATTACAAAAAAAATTTTATCTTCTTATATTCCATTTTATAATTTATATATTCTTCTGTTTAAATTTTATCGCTACTTATAAAGCAAGTGAAATATAGCACAAGAACTACCAGTTATATACTACACTAGGACCGTTAACACTATTTAAAGTAAGTGTCATGGTATATGTCCCGCTTGCCGGGAAACCGACTATGATAGATGAAGATCCACCAGCTACCACAGTAATGTCAGAATTTCCTACTGCAAGCGTAGGCCCCCCTGAGATGTTTGCACCATTAACGGCACTGGTTACGGGACCACCTGTTGTCCCTAATGTATATACAGTGCCTTTTACCAGATACTGTGCATGAAGCATGGTAGCGCTCCCCATTATAGCGCTTGCAATACCCTTTGCTGTGGCCTTCTCAGCATCCGTCTTCAAATCTATAAACCTCGGTATCGCCACTGCCGCAAGAATCGCCAATATCACAATTACCATCACCAGCTCAATCAGTGTAAAACCTTTTTTGGATTTTAACATCTTTGTTCCTCCTTTTTTGGGATTGTTGTCAATGTTTTATTACATTTTCAAAGATTCCTGAGATGTCTACCTCAAGCCCCTTGAGAACAAACGACTTCAATATATTTCCTGTCTTTGCTTCCATATAGCCGGTTTTACCCAGATTAAACAGCTTCACATATTTATTGGCAGGGTCTACTACCCAGTATTCCTTAACCCCGAAGGCTGCATAAAGTTTCTTTTTCAGTATTAAATCTATCTCCTTGTTTGACGGTGAAAGTATTTCTACCGCCAGATCAGGCGAGCCCTGAACATTGAGCTCGGTAATAATACCTGACCTTTGTTTTGATATGAAGATGATATCAGGCTTGACAATATCGTGTTTTGAAAGGATTACATCGTATGGGGCAATGAAGACTTCACCAAGACCTTTTTCCTTTACAAAATCTTCAATAAGTCGGGCTATTCTAAGAATTAGCCTCTGGTGAATAGTCCTTGACGAGGGCGTCATAAACAACTCCCCTTCTATAATCTCATACCTCATACCCTCTGGAAGCAGGAGATAATCTTCATAAGTTAATTTCAGATTTTCCGGTATTTTTACGGCTGTCTGCATAACATAGTGTGGTCCATCAAGCCCAGATCCAATTTCATCCTAATAGATTTTTTATAGCTTGTCAAGCACAGATTTTTATCCAACCTATTACCACATTTCATAACCCTTTGTCCCTGATTTTACTTTTCCACTTTTAGCATCGTACACAAACCTGTTGCCAAAGGGGTCTAAAGGATAGCCCTCGTTATCTAAAGACATATTCTGAATATACGGCCATTCCATTCTAACAAGCACATCATGCTTTGGAATAACAATCTGTTCTTTTACCAACTGTTTTAATGACTCAGGTAATTTACCTTTTGTGATAATATAAAGATTTACAGCCCTTCTTATATTGGCAAGCTCTATGTTGAGGGCAGCCTCCCTTGCCATGTAAGCAGATGTCCAGAATTTTTCAACAGCGATAAGCAGAAAGAACGCTACCATGATAAGAACCAATAGGCTTTCAAGCAGGGTTCGTCCTTGCTGACCATTTATATAACATCCGCTTCCAGAGAAGGTTTTATCCATAATCAATGCCCATTATCTCCTCGTAAACTTTACAATATCCCACATTGGCAGGAAGAGGGAAAGGGCCAGGAATAAAACCATGCCAAACATAACAAGCAGCAAGACTGGCTCCAGCATTGTGGTAAGGTTCCTTATGGTATAGTCAACCTCTTCATCATAATAGTAAGCAACCTTTTCCAGCATCTCATCCAATGCGCCTGTATCCTCGCCAACCTTTACCATCTGTATCACCATCGGCGGAAAGAGAAGGCTTTTTTCCATCAATTCCGACAAGCTCTTTCCAGACCTGATATCTGTTTCTATATCCTTTACGGCCTTAGCTATAAGTTTGTTATCAACTACCCTTGAAACTATATCAAGGGACTGGAGTATTGGTAAACCGCTCTTATAAAGAGCGCCAAATATCCGCGCAAATCTTGACATTGTAACCTTTTGGGAAAATGGGCCGAAAATCGGCATTTTAAGCTTGAACTTATCCCAGTTATAGCGGCCGGTTTCAGTGTTTATATACCACTTAACGATAATAATAGGCGCAATTAACATAAATGCCACTAAATACCAGTATGATATAAAAAAGTTTGATATGGCAATAAGCATCCTCGTTGGCAATGGCAGCGGCACATTAAAACCTGAATAGAGCTTCGCAAACTGAGGGATTGCAAATGTCATAAGGATAACTATAGCTGCAATTATAGCGCCTACAACTATCTTGGGGTAAAGGGTCGTAGACTTGACCTTTGAATTGATCTCCTGTATCCGCTCCTTTATCGTAGCTAATCTTTCCAGGATATTATCTAAGAGACCGGCAGCCTCTCCTGCCTCCACCATGCTGCAATAGGTTTCATCAAAGACTTGCGGATATGTTTGTAATGCCTTGGCAAATGCAGCCCCGCCCTCTATATCCTCCCTGATTGCCTTTATGATCTCTGCAAATTTTTTATTGATTACCTGCATCTCTAAGGTAAAAAGCGCCCTTGTGAGAGGGATACCTGCATTGAATAATGTGGCCAATTGGCGGCTGAATAGTATAATGTCTTGAGGGGTTATCCGTTGAAAGAAGGCATTTATATCTGGAAGTTTTAAAATTTGCCCTGCAGGGGATACAGCTATAGGGATAAGCCCCTTTTTATCAAGTTTTGTTTCAGCAGCCGCTCTATCAAAGGCCTCAAGCCTGCCAGTAACCAATGCCCCTGATTTATTCCTTGCCCTGTATGAAAAGAATGGCATAGATTTTAATAGACTATAGGTTATGGGCAATAGGCTATAGGTTTTTCCTATTGCCTATAGCCTATTGCCTGTCTTTACTCTATCTCCTGCGTTGCCTGCAAAACCTCTTCTATAGCCGTATATCCGCGCGCAACAGCCCTTATACCTTCGTATCTTAATGTCTTGAACCCGTTTTTAATGGCAGCAGCTAACATGCTGTTTGTATCTTTCTTCTCTACTATCAGCCTTCTGATTTCGTCATTTATAACTAAGACCTCATAGATTCCAAGACGGCCTTTAAGCCCGCTGCCTTTACATACTGTGCATCCCTGCCCTTTGTAAAGGGTTGGAATTTTTTCCGAAGCAGGAATGCCTAATTCTTGCAGCAAGGCAGGAGAGGGCTGATAGGGGGCCTTGCACTTAGGACATATACCCCTTATTAATCTCTGTCCCACAAGGCAGACAATAGCCGACGCTATAAGATACGGCTCTATGCCCATGTCAAGGAGGCGATTTATGGTGCCGACTGCATTATTGGTATGAATAGTTGATATGACAAGATGCCCTGTGAGGGCGGCATGTATTGCAATCTCAGCGGTCTCCTTATCCCTTATCTCTCCTATCATAACAATATCAGGATCCTGTCTCAAGATATGTCTGAGCGCATTGGCAAAGGTTATGCCGATCTTGGGATTTACCTGAACCTGATTGATTATCTTGAGATGATATTCAATGGGGTCCTCCACCGTCACAATATTTTTGTCCATGGAGTTTATCATATTCAGGATGGAATAGGCTGTGGTTGTCTTGCCGCTTCCGGTTGGGCCTGTAAGGAGTATCATGCCGTATGGCTTTGCAATCATTTTTTTTAATGTAACAAGCGTATCATGAAGAGGCGTCAATTCCTCCAGCCGCAGCAGTTGGGCGCTTTTGTTGAGAAGCCTTAAAACCGCCTTTTCTCCGAACAGGGTAGGGAGCGTGGAAAGCCGTATATCAATATCAGCGTTGCCCACCTTAACATTAAATCTTCCATCCTGCGGAAGCCTCTTTTCAGCAATATCTAATCCGCTCAATATCTTCACCCTTGAAATGACAGCAGGATGCAGTTTGAACGAGATATTAGACATCTCGTGCAGAATACCATCAACCCTCATCCTGATCCTTAAGGTGTCTTCATCCGGTTCAATATGTATATCGCTTGCCCTTTCTGCTACTGCCTGTGAAATCATAAGGTTTACCATCTGTATAATAGATGACTCGCCGGCAATCCTTTCCAGCCTCTCAGTCGCCTCTTCTTCACCTTTGAGAAGCTCAATCCCTGAGCCTTCAAGGCGCTTTGCAATCTCTTCTACAGAACCTGTCGTCATCCCATAGTACTGGTCTATAGCCTTTTGGATTTCGCTTTCCGTTGCTACCAAAGGCAGTATCTCACAGCCACTGGCCTTTTTAAGGTCATCCATAGCAAGGACATTCAAAGGGTCAAACATCGCCACTTTGAGGCTATTGCCTTCTTTTACAATAGGGATAACCTTGTGTTTCCTTGCCAATATCTCAGGTATAAGTTTAATTATTTGTGATTCTATAATAATCCCTGCCAATGGTATAGACGATATGCCAAGCTGCTGGGCAAGCGCTTGGGTAATGCCCTCCTCAGTAACGATACCCATATTAACCAACGTTCTGCCAAGCCTTGCGCCTGTCCTCTTGCTCACATTTAAGGCCTCTTCAATCTGAGCATTGGTAAGAAGACCTGCATCAACAAGTATTTCTCCTATCTTTTTAGTTTTCCTTATGACAGCCATGAGACTCCTTTAAAAGACAGGCTATGGGCTATAGGTCATGGGTTTGGTTTTTTCCTATCGCCTATCGCCTATTACCTCCGCCTGAGGCGGATGCCCCTTGCCTATTGCCTGTCATAAATTATACCTGTTATATACTTTTGTCAAACAAAAAAGGCCGCCCTGTCAGCAACACATAAACTGTCCTTTTTATAGCACATGAATTGTCCTATTGTATGGTTTCCTAAATTTCAAGGAGGAGACCATGAAACG
>MGRL01000031.1 GCA_001798165.1 Deltaproteobacteria bacterium RIFCSPHIGHO2_02_FULL_43_33 | reverse complement strand
GCAGAATAGGATTTGGGAGAATTGATCCTATGGAGAGTATAGCCCTAAATAAAATTACACATAAAGATTGACATTACCAGTTAATATACTTTCTATGGCATGGGATAGTGATGTTAATCGGGATTAGGAAGCACAAACCTTGTTTCTTCCTTCATTTTTTGCTTTGTAGAGCGCCTTGTCGGCCTTTTCTATGAGTTCGTTTACCTTTTTTATCCCCTTTGCATCTGTCGGATAGGATGCCACGCCGATACTTACCGTAACATCGCCAAGCGGTTGTGTCTTTTCATAAGGGAATTCGTGAGATTGGATAATATGCCGTATTTTCTCAGCAGCCATCACGGCATGATTTTTATCTGTCTGGGGAAGCAGTACAGCAAATTCCTCTCCGCCGTATCTGCATGCCACATCGCTGCTTCTTGTGTTTTTATGGGTAAGGCTTCCTAATGTTTTGAGTACCTTATCTCCGCTTGGATGGCCATGTTTATCATTGTAATACTTAAAATTGTCAACATCAAGGATAAGGATAGAAAGATTTGTATCATATCGTCTTGCCCGCTCAAACTCTATCTCTGCCATGCTATGAAAATGTCTATGGTTAAAAAGACCTGTAAGCCCGTCCGTAATGGATAGCTTCTCTAATTCTTTGGTTGCCTTTTCTAATTTTATTGTTCTGTCCTGCAGTTTTTTTGTCATGGTATTAAAATCCACGGCAAAGCGCTGAAGCTCATCAGCAGTATGTATAGCTATCCTATGCTCTAAGTTCCCGTCAGCGATTTGTTTTGTTCCAGCCCTTAAGGTATGCAGAGGCTTGACTATTAATCTCGCTGTAGTATGCCAAATAAAAATAACCGCCAAAATAGACACAAAAAAGGCTGCAAGCGCCACCTGCTTTGCATTTGTAAAAATCCCTGCGGCATCTTCTTTAAATTCTTCAAGTTCGCTTAAGTGTATTTTATTGATTTCATCAATCATTGATTTCAACCTGTTCCAGTTTGTAGTATCAATGTTCGCGGTCTCCCATCGGAGTATTGGCCGAGAGAGCATAAAAATTTTAGATATCAATTCCATCTCTTCCTTATCTGTATGCTCCATAGCTTTTACTTCATTTAACGAGGCCTCAAAATCTTTTATATATTCTTTCAGCAGAGGCCTATAGGTTTGCCGGTTTTTATATATAGCCGGATTACTCATTAAGCTGTGTAAACGATTAAAAGAGTGTTGTATATAAGAAAAGTCTTTATCCTCAGATGCCAGTTTAAGAATTTTATTATGGCTGGCGCCTAAAGCCGTGAAATTTATATAACTTGTAAATCCTAAGACAACTACGATCGTAGAAACTGCTATGAGAGAGCCTAATATTCTTACGGCAATACTTAGCGGCATTGCCCGAATGACAAAATAAGATATAAGAAAGGCGGCAGTAGCCCTTAACACCTGTATTGGTATGCCTGTATATTCAAAAAATAAATCCTGGTTAAAGAAAGGAGCAAACAGGATGTTTGACTTTGGACCGATAAGCCCTGCAAAAATGCCATATAAAATAGAGGCATACGCAACACCTTTGAAATACCACCTATAGTCTTCGGTCAATATCGTAAGGTAGTTGTTGAAGGAGAGCCTGTAAAGACCTATGCCTACCAGTATTGCCGATGGGACACCCAGCAGAAATCTTGTTGCGCTTTCTACCTCTTTGGGGTTTGTTTTTAATACGCCGCTTAAAGCAATATAAATAACCGAGAGCAGGAAAATAGTATTTACTCCCCCAATCACATAAGTTTTTATGCGTGATGCATTTCTCATAGTTAGCTGCAACCCGAATAATAACAGGAAGTAGAATGAGCTTATGAGCAAGAAAAGTCTGCCGATGCCGGCGCCTTCCGTCAAGTGAAGGCCATGTATAATCCATTTGTATTGCGCATACATGTCTATAAATTCTACAGTTCCGTGAATTATTGAAAAGAGGATAATATAGAAGGAGGCGGCAGCAAGGCCGATTGCAGCAAGAGGTCTTATGCTGAGCAGTATGGCAGAGGCTATGACAAAAAAGCCTAACCCATAAATAAAAAAGATGATTACAAGGTTTCTTTGAAAAAATTCCGATATCTCAGGCATTGCTTAACCTCATAGTCTCGGTAGATTTTATTTTTACAGAAATAAATAGCAGGTCTATAACAACATGGCAAGGATAATCGGCGTCGTTATAATACTTAAAACCGTGCTTATGGAAATGATGGATGCGACAAGCTCTGAGTGCAGTCTGTACCTGTAGCTTACTATGAAATTTATTACTGCCGAAGGCATTGATGAAGATAAGATAATTATCTTTTGATTCAGACCGTCAATAGCAAAGATGACTGTCAGCCAGTATGCAATCAAGGCGCCGCCTGCAATCCGTATCACTGCCCCTGATATAGATATGCCGAAAGAAGTCAGGTGTGTTGAGTGGAGACGATAGCCAAGGCTAATGAGCATGAGAGGGATTGTGGCATTTCCAAGTATTTCAACGATAGATAAAACCGGTTTTGGCAGCGCTGTATCTGTAAGATTCAAGGTAATGCCAATGATGGATGCGTATATCAACGGCAGTTTAAATACCTCTGAAAAACCACCCTGGCCTTTTGCTATATATATGCCGAGGGAATAGACCAGGATGCTTATTGCAACATAATATATGATTGCTATTGCAAGGCCCTCTTCCCCGAATGCAAGCAGGGCAAGGGGGAATGCCATGTTGCCTGAATTCATAAACATGGTTGGAAGATAAAAGCCTCTCAACTCTTTTCTGTTTATAATCCTTAAATAGAGAAAGCTTATAACCCCTGTCCCAAGAACAACACCGCAGGCAGCAAGGGATACGATTGTCAACTCGCCCATGACCAGATGTTTTTTTGTCAATGATGATATTACGAGGGAAGGGATGGTGAGATACAGGAGAATCTCAATAACAGGCTCAAGGCTTATTTTTTTAAATCGGGCAAATGCAAACCCAAGGCCTATGATACTGAATACAGGGAATACAATGGAAATGACTTTAAGTATGGGCATAATTATCAGGCTAAAGGCATTGAAATTCCACTTTTAATTTTTTTAGATTTTGCTCTTTTATTTTGCATTTTGATATTTGCACTTTGCAATCATTGTTGCCTATCCTTCCCCCAGATATGCAGCCCTGAGTTGCGGATTTTTTAAAAGGGCGCTGGCATCATCATACATAACAACCCTTCCTGTTTCCATGACATAGCCTCTATTCGCAAGCTTGAGCGCTGCATGGGCATTCTGCTCCACAAGTAAGATTGTCATGCCTTCCTGATTTATTCTTTTTATTATCTCAAATATTTTTCTAACCATCATAGGCGCTAACCCTAAAGATGGTTCGTCCAGCAGAAGCATTTTGGGGTGAGCCATAAGCGCCCTTGCTATTGCCAGCATCTGCTGCTCGCCGCCGCTCAAAGTGCCGCCAAGTTGTTTTAATCTCTCTTTCAGTATCGGAAAATATGCAAACACCTTTTCCAGTTCACTTTTGAAATTTGAAATTTGAAATTTGAAATTTCTGCTGTATGCCCCCATCTCCAGATTTTCTATGACAGTCAATTGGGGGAATATCCTTCTGCCCTCCGGCGCCTGTGATATACCCCTCTCAACGACGGCATGCGCCGGCAGATTATCTATCCTTTTGCCAATAAATTCTATTTTTCCTTGTTTAGGGTGAAGAACCCCTGAAATGGTATTCAGCATGGTTGATTTGCCTGCGCCGTTTGCGCCGATTATGGCAACAATTTCGCCTTGACCAATCTCAAGGGAAACCCCTTTCAATGCTTCAATATTACCGTAACAAGTGTAGAGATTGTCTATTTTCAGCATAAATAAATAAGAGTGTCATAGTGTCAAAGAATCGGAGTTTTTACTTTGACGCTGTATTTAACCTTTTCCGAGATACGCTTCTATAACTTTTTTGCTTCTTCTTACCTCATGAGGCAGACCTTCGGCAATCTTTACGCCATGGTCAAGGACAAAAATTCTGTCTGATATTCCCATGACAACCTTCATGTCATGTTCAATCAAGAGTATGGTGATACCTTTGCCCCGTATAAGCTTTATAAGCTCCATGAGAGATTCGGTCTCCTTTGGATTCATGCCTGCTGCCGGTTCGTCTAAAAGAAGGAGCAATGGCTCGCTTGCCAGGGCCCTCGCTATCTCAAGTTTCCTCTGTTCTCCGTAAGGCAGATTCCTTGCCCAGAGACTTGCCTTCTTTCTTAGGCCTACAAAATCTAATAGGCTTAGGGCATTTGATGAGAGGTCTCTTTCTTCATTAATAACAGCTGCTCCTTTCATTATTGCCCCTTTGATTCCATAAGTTCCTCTTTTATGCCCGCCAACCATTACATTTTCCATGGCTGTCATTTCTGGAAAGAGTCTTATATTCTGAAATGTGCGGGCCATGCCTTGTGAAGTTATCGTATGAGGTTTCAGCCTATATATATTCTTGTCATTAAAAATAATTTCTCCTTTTGAAGGGCGGTATATCCCTGTGATGCAGTTAAAAAATGTAGTTTTTCCTGCGCCATTTGGTCCGATAAGGCTTGCAATCTCGCCCTGCTTTATCGCAAGGTCAATATTGTCAATTGCAGCCAGTCCGCCAAAGGTCTTTGTAAGATTTTTGGTTTGAAGGAGCATAATAAAAACAGGCTATGGGCTATAGGTTATGGGTTTTAGGTTTTTCCTATTGCCCATTGCCTGTCACCTATTGCCTGTAGTCAACAGATTCTCGGCAACGGGTCATCAACAGGCATATCCAGAACCCTTGTCCCGCCATATGCTGTATTAAGATATACACCTTTGTTTTTCCCTTTACCCGTAATCTCTCCAATAATAGATGCATTTTGGCCGAGGGGATCAGTTTGTAATGTCTTTAGAATATTATTGGCATCACCTTGTGCCGCAACAATTATTACCTTTCCTTCATTAGCAATATACAATGGGTCAAGGCCTAGCATAGTGCATATGCCATTTACATCATCCCTTACAGGGATTGAATCTTCGTCTACTTTAATCTCAAGGTTCCCATCTTCTGCAATCTCATTTAAGACCGCTGCCAGCCCTCCTCTTGTAGGGTCGCGCATGAATCTTATGGAACCAGCCTTAAGAACCTTCTGAGCAATTTCGTTCAGTGATGCGCAATCGCTCTCTATGGTGGATTCAAAATCAAACCCTTCCCTTTTAGAAAGCACTGCTATACCGTGGTCGCCTATGGTGCCGCTAAGGATTATTTTATCTCCGGCATTTATCTTATTTATGCCAAGGTCTATCCCATCTTCAATGATTCCAACCCCGGCGGTATTTATATAGATGTTGCTGTCATTATTTTTACTACTTTGACCCTCTGACCTCTGCTTACTGCCCGCAGGGGCAGGTTCTTTGACTCTCTGACACTTTTCAATTACTTTAGTATCGCCTGTTATAACCTCTACGTCTGCCTTATCAGCAGACTCTTTGATTGACAATGTGATAGATTCCAAATCCTTTAATGAAAATCCCTCTTCAATAATAATTCCGCATGAAAGGTATAATGGCCTTGCGCCGACCACAGACAGGTCATTTACTGTGCCGCATACAGCAAGCTTGCCTATGTCGCCGCCCGGGAAAAAGATTGGCCTTACGACATAAGAATCTGTTGTTAAGGCAAGCCTTGAGCCGTTTAATTCAAATACAGCAGAATCTCCAAGCATGGCGAGCATCGGGTTATTGAAGCGCTTTACAAACAGATCTTTTATCAAATCCCTCGCAAGCCTTCCTCCTCCGCCGTGGCCGATAGATATGGTGTTTTTCATATAGCTATTTTATAAATACAATACATATAATGCATGGTTTAGATAACCTTACCTTATTATTTTACCTTATCAGTTTGAGATTCTCTGTCAAGCGATTCAATGGCCTTGCGGGCAGGTAGAAAACCAGGATTAAGTTTTAAAGTTGTTTCAAACTCTTCTTTAGCCCTCTGTTTTAATCCTTTTTCCCAATAAACAAGTCCAAGGTTATAATGTGCTTTGTGATAGTCAGGTTTCAGTTCCAATGCGTTTCTATATTCCTTTATGGCCTCATCTAAGCGGCCTTGATGAGCATAAGCATTTCCAAGTTCATTATGGGCTTTTACATAGTCGGGTTGGAGCAGTAAGGCGGTCTTGTATTCTTGTATGGCCTCATCAAACCGACCCTGTTGAGAATAGGCAAGCCCAAGATTATAATGGGCATCTTGATAATCCGATTTCAGCCTTAACGCAGTCTGAAATTTTTGTATGGCCTCATTGAGCGGGCCTTGATTCAAGTAGATTAACCCAAGGTTATTATGAGCCTCTGCATAATCCGGTTTTATCCTTAGCGCAGTTGTATATTCTTGTATGGCCTCATCAAAACGACCTTGATTATAATAAGTAATTCCAAGTTCGTTATAGGCTTTTACATAGTCTGGTTTTAACAGTAAGGTTATCTTGTATTCCTGTATGGCCTCATCAAACCGACCCTGCTGAGAATATACAATTCCAAGGTTATAATGGGCATCCATATAACCTGGCTCCAGTCTTAATGCAGCCGTGTATTCCTGTATCGCCTCATTCAATAGGCCTTGGTCATAGTAGATATTTCCAAGATTATTATGAGGCGGGGCAAAATCAGGATGCAGCCTTAATGTGATCGAATATTCCTGTATTGCCTCATCCAACAGACCTTGCTTATAATAGGAAGCCCCAAGGTTATTATGTCCTCCTTCTTTGCTCAGGCTTTTCCTCGCTACATCCTTCCATAGACTCACCTCATCATTCCACAGTGCATTCCTTTTATAGCTGACAAGTGAAAAAGGAATGATTATGAAAAGGGAGAATATGATAAGAAAGAAAGGTTTGAGGCTGGGCTGGATGCTGCCAGCTTTTCCTGCAAATACCTCAATTTTTTCACCCTTCCTTGTCTTTATTTTACTCATACATACAAAGATAATATACACAGCGTCATAAATAGAGCCGCATACAGAGCGTCAGAACAAAGCAGACCAAGGCGCGACGAAAGCGAGGAGTGAGGCGTATTTTAAGCATACGTCGCAACGACGAGCCGAGGAGCAACGCAGGTATGCGAAGTTATGACGCTCTGTATAAAAATTCATTGAAAATCTACCGCTTCTTATATAAGCTATCTGAAAACAGGCTAAAAGTCTACAAGTTCATGGTCTCCGTAAAATAGCGATTAAAACCCTCGCTATTTTACAAACCTGCGATTTGCCTGCCATACTTCGTTATCGGCGCATTTTTGCTCCTCACCGTATCCTCCCCCTGTCCCCCTCCAGAGGGGGATAAAGGGGGAGGACGCGTCGCAAAAATGGCCTCTGCCTCGTCTGGCAGCCCCCGATAGAATCAATCGGGGGAGGTTTCCCCAAAAATCAAAGTCTATTTTTGGGTGGTCTAAGAGTAGTGGATTTATTTGAACAGGGGACTTTAGTTTTGGGGGATTAAGCATGAATTTCGCAAAAACCTTTCAGCAGGCAGAGAGAAAAAGGCGAGCCTCCCAATTTAACGAGGCAATCAGTCTGTATAGTAAGGCGAAAAGGCTTTGCAGCAGAGATAATGAAACTATGCTGGACTGTCTCTCTGCCCTGGCAGATTGCTATCGGATGGTGGGAAAATACGAAAATGCAGAAAGAAATTATAAAGAAGCCTATGCACTTGCAACTAAAATGAGAATACAAGGCCGCGCATCTGATGCGCTGGTTGGAGTTGGATTGACATTCAGAGCAATGGGAAGGCACAGAGAGGCATTACATATTTTTACAAAAAGTGAGGCAGCATATAAAAAATCTGGTGACAGGGCAGGGCTTGCATTTAATCTCTGGGCAAAGGCAGGGGCATATAGGGTTAAGGGTGATTTGAGAAAGACTGTAGAGATATTTAAGGAGTCATTAAAGATATTTACATCTTTAAAAGACAAGTCCGGTGTTGGCTACTCCCTGTGCGGTATAGGAGGCGCTTCACGGATACTGGGGAGGATAGATGATTCTTATAAATACTACTCAAAGGCAAACGAAACTTTCAGAAAACTGAAGGACATCTTTGGCATTGCCTATTCATACTGCGGACTTGCGAATGCAACGAGGATGAGGGGAGATTTCAAAGGCTCTTTGGTATATTTTAAAAAGGCAAAGGCATATTATAAAAAGATTGGAGACAAGGTCAGCTTTGCTTATACGCTCTGGGGCGAGGGGACTGCCTTTAAGATGATGAATGATTTAAAAGAGGCAAAAGATGATTTTCTGGCAGCGCAGAAACTTTTTAAAGAGACAAAGGATGAGAGAGGCCTTTCATACTGCGAACTTTCCCTTGGTGAGCTTGGTTTTTTAAGAGGTAAATCTTGGATTGCCTCTGTGTTATTTAAAAAGGCATTAAAGAGGGCGAAGGGATTTTCTTTCGGTATAGAGGTTAAACATGCAAACAGACTGATTAAGGCGTTAAAAGCTGGCAAGGGGTTTCCGTTTAATCTGCCGTAATAAAAAAGGCTTAAGGCTGAGGGCTGAAGGCTGAAGAAAAGGAAAAGACATGAGTGCAGCAGGAGAAAAAGATTTTATAATATTCAATGGCATCAAATACGAATGGCTTGGCCAGTCCACAGTAAGGATGACGACAGATGATGAGTTTGTAATATATACAGACCCTGTTTTTCTTGATGAAAACCCTCCAAAGGCTGCTCTAATCCTTATAACGCATCACCACGTTGACCACTGTCTGCCTGAATTTGTTGCGCCGATAAGAGATGAAAAGACACATCTTGCCGCATTCCATGAAAGCTATATTAAATATTGCGCGCAGGATATAAAAGGTGTAAGGACAGTAAAGGTAGGCCAGACTATTGAGCTTGCTGGTGTTCAGATAACCGGTACTGAAGCATACACTCTGCCCTTCCCCCGAAATAGCGGACACACCGAAAGGTTAGGTTATAATACAATCTTAAAACCTAAGGAGGTGTGAAATGCAAGAGAGAAAGGTGAA
>MGRL01000030.1 GCA_001798165.1 Deltaproteobacteria bacterium RIFCSPHIGHO2_02_FULL_43_33 | reverse complement strand
CCGGCTTTGCAGTTATTGAAGGCTGGCGCGGAGAAATCGTTTACTGGATTCAGTCGGGACCAAAGGGTGAAATAAATAGATGTATGGTAAGAGACTCATCCAGCGTCAACTGGATTGCCCTGGAACAGGCAATTCACGGAAATATTGTGCCGGACTTTCCGGTTTGCAATAAGAGTTTTAATCAATCATACTCGGGAAATGATCTGTAAAAAAATGCGAATTTAAAATTAGGAATTAGGAATTGGAAATTATGAATTGTCTTTATGTTTAGAATCCTTCATCAAATATTCCGCACCGGCATTGTCACCGAACCGCTACCTCTTTTAGCAGAGGCTGAGATAGAGGAAGTAGGCGCAAGGCTTGAAGATGCTATCGGAAGGCGTTTTAGCAAAAGCCTTACCATAAGGATGGTGGACGCAGGCTCATGCAATGGCTGTGAACTGGAAATCCACGCCATAAACAATCCAATCTACAATTGCGAGAGATTCGGCATACACTTTACCGCATCACCGAGATTTGCAGATATGCTTTTGGTAACGGGGCCTGTTTCAAGAAACATGGAGATTGCGCTCCGTAGAACCTACAATGCCGCACCTTCGCCAAAGTTAGTAGTAGCAGTTGGCGACTGCGGTTATAACGGAGGCATATTCGGGGAGAGTTATGCGTCTCTGGGCGGCGTTGGCAAGATTATCCCTGTGGATGTGTATGTTCACGGCTGTCCGCCGAAGCCGGCTGACATACTGAGCGGTATTTTGAGGGCTGTTAAAATATAATTATTATAGATGTAGTAAATGAATTGTGTAGGGCAGGGCTTTAGCCCTGCATACATAACAGATTAGACATGGTGTTTGCATTATGAAAAATTTTACCTTAGGTTTTATAATCTCAAGCCTCATCTACCTTGTTCTCACTGCAATCCTCGGCCTGATATTTTTATTGAGCAACTTCTTTAACTATGGCCTCATGGTGGCGACAGTTCATGCGCTGCTGCTCGGCTTTGCCACGATGCTTGTCTTCGGCGTAAATTATCATATCATTCCGATGTTCTCTGGCAGGGATTTTTACAGCCCGAAACTTGCATATCTCCATCTTGTGATGGCAAATCTCGGCATTATTGGATTCGTTTCCCCGCTTTTAGCTTCTCATTATCCAGTGGAAATCAACACGCTTGCAAAGATATCTGCAATAATATTTGGCCTCTCCATATTTGTTTTTATCTACAATATGATGAGGACATTCATGTCGCCGGTCAGCAAAGAGCCAATCCCTAATCCATTCGGAGAAGGCGATAAGGCTGCCGACAAGATGGCTATACGATTTACGGCAATCAGCATCGTCTATCTTGTTATAGGCTGCCCTCTTGGTATTTTTTTTCTTTTAAGACCCGATTACATACCTTATCTAAGGCCAGTGCATGTCCATATAAACCTCATCGGCTTTATAACAATAATGATTTTCGGAGTTTCATATCACATGTTCCCGAGATTTACCGGCAGGCCGCTTTATAATGTTCAAATGGCGAGTATACAGTTCTGGCTTGCTAATGTTGGGCTTATTGGCATGGCACTCTGCTGGTGGTTTTTTGAGGCGGGAGATGTTGTGCGGCGGGCAGGTTTTTTGACCTTTGCGGCAATAGAGGGTGTCGCAGCAGTTTTGTATATTTATAATTGCTGGAAGACTTTGAGTCCCGGTAAATAGGTTGTAAAAAATTTTCTTGACATAGTTTCAATATTTCGCAATAATGCAACCATGAAAAAATCGAGGATTGCACGGATTGCAAAGACAGATTACACAGATTCATACAAAAACAAAAGGGTTGCTAAGTTTTTAATCGGTGTAATTTGTTTTCAAAATCTGTATAATCAGGTGACATAACCGTGAAACAGGTCTTTAATATGCATGCAGAGGTATGCAAGACATTGGCGAATCCCAAGAGGCTGGAAATTATCTATGCCTTGAAAGAGGGTGAACTCTCAGTAGGAAAGTTGGTTAAAAAACTTGGCATCTCAAAGGCTAACGTCTCCCAGCATTTGTCAGTGCTTCGACAGAGGCGAGTGGTGGTTGCAAGAAGAGAGGGGGTAAATATATACTACCGTATATCCAATCCAAAGATAGTGAAGGCTTGTGCGCTTATGAGAGAGGTGCTTATGGAGCAGCTTGCAGAAGAGGGTAAGATTGTTAAGAAGGCAGAGGGGGTATGATTTTAGAGTCAGAGAGTCAAAGGGTCAGAGAGTCAGAGTAAAAAACTTTGATTCTAAAAAAGGGAGGTTCATTATGGACAAGGTAACGATTGTCTTGCAGGATGCACCATACGGGAACGAAAAGGTATGGAATGCTTTGAGGCTTACACAGGCTCTTCTGAGCGTGGGCATGGGCGTGAGGATATTTCTCTACGGCGACAGCGTTATTGCCGCAAAAAAGGGGCAAAGCACGCCGACTGGTTTTTATAATATCGGCGATATGATGGCAGAGATCATAAAAAAGGGCGCGGATGTGAGGGCATGTCTGACATGCGCAAATGCCAGAGGGGTAAAGCAGGAGGATTTTATCGCAGGCGCCGTTATCGGTAAGACCCTTGACCTGGCTCACTGGATAAAAGAGGGCGGGCAGGTGATGGTGTTTTAATTCTTATGACTAAATCTTCTCCACAGGAATATGATGCATGGTATGACACTCCGCTGGGCAGTTTGTGTGACAGGTTGGAGAAGGAGGCTGTATTTGCGCTTTTTGGGGACAGATTTAAAATCTGTCCCCAGCTTGTTCTGGATGTTGGCTGTGGCACAGGAAATTATACGTTGGAATTGGCACGACAAGGCGTAAAATCTATTGGCATAGATTCATCCTTTGATATGGCGGCGTTTGCAAAGAGAAAGGCGGAAAAGGAAGATTTAAAATCCAATTTTGTTGTCGGAAGGGCTGAGGCAATGCCTTTTAAAGGCAATATCTTTGATGGAGTTTTTGGGATTACGAGTTTGTGTTTTATCTCAAATCAGGAACTGGCAGTCGCTGAGATGAGACGAACATTAAAACCTGGCGGAGATGTGGTTTTGGGAGAGTTGAATAGATTGAGTTACTGGGCTTTGTTGAGAATGATAAAGAGCTTGTTTAAGAAATCCAGCTATAGAGGGGCGCGGTTCTCCAGTTTAGAGACGTTGAAAAGGCTTTTGCAAAAGGTTGGTTTTACGGATTCAAAGTGGTCATCATGCCTTTATTTTCCACCGGTAAACTCATCATGGATTCTAAAGCAGTATAGATTTTTTGAAAGAATAGGAAAGATAATATTTCCAAAAGGCGGTGCATTTGTAGTGGTAATTGGGGTTAAATTATAAAAAGAAGATGATATGAAAGATTACACTGATTATAAAGACAGATTACACAGATTAAGGCAAAATAGTGGTTTTAAATCTGTGTAATCGTATTCCCGAAATCTGTGTAATCAATTCTTTCATAGGGGGTTTTATGTTTAATAAAATTTTCACAGTGTTGGTTGTAGTAATTGGAACAGCTGTTTTCGTACTGGCCGATGAACCGGCTGATAAAAAGGCGAAGGCAGTTGCTATGGCCGATGAGATTATCAGTATGCGCAGCAACCTGGCAAAAACTTTTATAAAGCCTGATACAGAGATTACAGAAGAGACCTTCAAGAAGGTCTGCGGCGCTGTCGGGAAAAGGGTCAAAGAGATAACAGAAAAAGAAGGGGTTAAAATAAGGCATGCAGCAACAAAATATAGAAACCCTCTGAATGCTGCAACACCGGAAGAGGCAGAAGCGCTGGCGCAATTTAGCAAGGACAAAAAACTTAAAGAAACAGCCGACACTGTTGAGAAAGAAGGTAAGAAATATTACCGCTATACAAAGCCTATCTTCGTGGAAGAGGCGTGCCTTGCCTGTCATGGGGCAAAGGATAAGAGGCCGAAGTTTATAATAGAAAAATATTCTGATGATAAGGCATATGATTTTAAGGTCGGGGAGCTACGAGGGGTGATTTCTGTTATGATACCGATTGAGGGAGGCGAGAAATAATGGACTGGAGAGATATTGTAATTATCGTAGCGGCTATCATTGCAGTTATCTGGTTTTTCAGGCATCCAGGCGGAACATGAGGGACTTCGCAAAAGTAGCCGGTCCGGCTGCTAAAAAAACAGTGTTAGAGAGTCAACGGGTCAAAGAGTTAGAGTAAAAAACTTTGACGCTATGACCCTGTGACTCTTTGACTCTTAACTAAGGAGGTGTTTACCAATGCACATAGAAAGATACTTAAGACTAATTGCAGGGATATTTGTCCTCACATCTCTTGTTCTTGCCAGGGTTCATTCTGAATACTGGCTCTTATTCACAGCATTCGTTGGGCTTAATCTCTTCCAGTCATTTTTTACAAACTGGTGTCCCATGATGATGTTTTTAAAGTGGTTCGGGGTTAAGGGGTGCAAGGAAATGCCTGCAAATTAAAAGGGGGTAATAATGCCGCAGATTGATGCAAATCAGATAATTGAAACACAACGGCAAGATTGGAACCGCGTTGCGCCGGCGTGGGAAAAATGGGATCAGCTTCTAGAGCGAAATCTGGCATTCGTTAATTATCGGCTGATTGGAGATGCGCGGCTCCGCTTCGGGCAGAATGTTTTAGACATCGGCTGTGGAACAGGCTATCCGGCGCTTCTGGCAGCTCAGGTTGTAGGCTCTACAGGTAAAGTTCTTGGCCTGGATTTGGCTGAGGAGATGCTGGTGGTTGCCCGGCGCAAGGCACATTCGCTTGGCGTTGCCAATGTTACATTCCAAACAGCAGATGCGACAACCCTCCAAGTCGCAACAGATTCCTATGATGCGGTCATCAGCAGATTCTGCCTGATGTTCCTTCCTGATATTCACAAAGCAATGAATGAGATTGCGCGGCTTCTGAAGCCCAAGGGTTATTTTGCCGCTGCCGTATGGTCGTCAGCCGATAAAAACCCGTTTCTCAGGATTCCTATGGATGTTCTCAAAAGATTCATAGCCTTGCCTCCTCCTGAGCCGGAACAGCCGGGGCTTTTCCGGCTTGCCAAACCGGGGGAATTGGCTGGAATTGCCGAGAGGATAGGGCTTCAAGATATAACTGACGAAGAAGTGAGAGGGGAGGCTCCTTTTGAATCCGCCGATGAATACCTTGCGAGCCTTATGGACATGGCTGCGCCTCTCCAGTCGCTTTTCAATAAACTATCCTCATCACAGCGGGATGAGGCACAGTCTGAAATTAAACGGGCGGCAGATGGCTACAGGAGGGGAAATAAAATTTTCCTTCCTATAGCAGTACGGATAGTAGTTGCAAGAAAGCCATAAAATTACAGTTCACAGTATTAAAGGGGGCATAATAAAGGATACTCTGAAAAAGTCTTTTTCTGTCCCGAGGTTTTTATCGGGAATCCGGTTCTTTTACAATCAACAAGTTATAGATGCCCGATAGAGACATTCGGGCATGACAATTTTTTAAAAGGTAGTTTTTCAGAGAGTCCTAAAATCAGAACATTTACGGAGGCATAATGAAAAG
>MGRL01000029.1 GCA_001798165.1 Deltaproteobacteria bacterium RIFCSPHIGHO2_02_FULL_43_33 | reverse complement strand
TGTGAGGTATTTAAAGGAGATTGGCGGTTCTGCATTGACAGATGAGCGGATAGAGGTCCCTACCCAACCCCCCTCAATCCCCCCTTTGAAAAAGGAGGGAGAAGGGGGGATTAAAAAAGAGGGGCACTGGGGGGTGAAAATCCCCATAACCTATGTCCCTTTCAGGAATGCGCATCTCCTTTCCATCGCAGTGTCATGGGCAGAGGTGATAGTCGCTCAAAAGATTTATATCGGCGCAGTTGAGGAAGATAGTTCCGGCTACCCTGATTGCAGGGAAGTTTTTTATAATGCATTTGAAAAGGCAATTGAGGCAGGCACAAAGCCGGAGACGAAGATAGAAATAATTACGCCTTTGATACATATGAAAAAATCAGCAATTGTGAAGAAGGGGATTGAACTTGGTGCGCCGTTTCACCTAACATGGTCTTGCTATAAAAATAATGATATTGCCTGCGGAGAGTGTGATTCTTGCAGGTTGAGGCTCAAGGGGTTTAAAGAGGCAAAGGTGGTTGACCCGATAAAGTATGAAACAGACAATAGGCAATAGGCTATGGGCTATACGTTTCTTCCCATTGTCCCTTGCCTATAGGCTGTATTGTTGGAGGAGAAATGACATTCAAAGACTATCTTAAACTAAAAAAAGGAATTGATACGGATAAGGTTGACCCGATGGATTTGATGGATGAGTATTATGAAGAATACAAGGTGTATCTGGCAAAGACAAAGGATGGCTGTTCTTCAAAGGAGTAGTTGCAGCGTCTTAAATTCTCCTGAGCCACCCTTTGTTAAAGGGTGGATAAATAGGGGGTTAGTGTAAGTAAGGATAGTTATCTTGGTGGATAATATGGATTATAATATTTGTTTGGATAAGGATAATATGGGTTATACGGCGGGTAGTGCCACCACGGCCACAGGGGCGAAGGTTCATAAACCGGCTCTTTATAAGGCTCAAACACGCGCATCTGTATCGGTTCTATCACGGGGTAGATATAATCTCTTTCCCCAATCTTTTGTATAGTAGCGCCTTTGATTACGCCTGCGACTGTTATCTCTTTTCCTGTTTTGTATAAAAAGGTATCCATGTAGACTGAACTTTCTACAAGGAATCTGCCGAGAGATTTTTCTTTGTCAGTTACCCTATCGCTTCTGTCAAGAGGGGTTTGAAGCACCTCAATAACTGTTTTCTCCGCAAGATTTTTTGACGACAAGACTATACCGCCCCAGATGACTTTTTTATTCTTGAAGGCATCAGGATTTGCCTGAACCATGGGAAGTGTTATTGTCCTGTCAACCTCGCTCCTGATACTTTTAGAGATGACAGAACACCCTGTTAAAAAGACGAGGATTATGATACATACTGTATATTTCACAGGAGATATTTTATCGTATGGCTGTTACTCCGTCAATTGCTGATTTAGAGGCAAAAAGGCTTGCACCTTATGCTATGTTGAGCAAGAACTCGCTTGGCAGGAGATATAAGGAGGGCGAGCATCCGTTCAGGGCAGTATTTCAGAGAGATAGGGACAGGATTATACATTGCAATGCCTTCCGCAGGCTGGAGTATAAGACCCAGGTTTTTGTGTATCATGAAGGAGATCATTACAGAACCCGTTTAACCCACACCATAGAAGTCAGTCAGATAGCCCGAACCGTTGCCAGGGCATTAAATTTCAACGAGGAGTTGGCAGAGGCCATAGCCCTTGCCCATGACCTTGGCCATCCGCCTTTTGGCCATACAGGCGAAAAAATTCTGGACCATCTTATGGAAGGGTGCAACGGCTTTGAGCATAATTTGCACAGCCTAAGGATTGTGGAGCATCTTGAAAGACGGTATCCAAATTTCAGGGGTTTAAATCTGACATGGGAAGTGAGGGAGGGGATTGTAAAACACTCCTCTGAGCATGACAGGCCAGAGGTGCTGAAAGAGTATAAGCCCGATAAGGCTGCTTGTCTTGAGGCGCAGATAGTAGATTTAGCTGACGAGATTGCATACAATAATCACGATATAGATGACGGCCTTTCTTCAGAAATGCTTGACAGAGAACAGCTTAAGGATGTGGAGCTGTGGCAGGAAAACTATGAGAAGATAAAAAAGGCATTTCCAAAAGAAGATTTTAAAGTTCATAAATCCCAGACAATAATCCAAATAATAAACCAACAGGTTACAGACCTTATTACACAGATATTAAAAGAGGTAGCAAAAAGGAAAATCAGTTCTGTTGAGGATGTCAGGAATATTGGCAAACCTGTTGCCAGATTCAGCCCTGAGATGGATAAGAAGAACACAGAGCTTAAGAAATTTCTTAAAAAGAATTTATACAGCCATCACAGGGTAATAAGGATGGCAGACAAGGCAGACCGTATTTTAAGGGCGCTTTTTAAGGTTTATTTGAAAGAACCGAAACTGCTTCCGCCGCATGTCTATTCTGAGATAGAAGCCATTGGCACAGAACGTCTCATCTGTGATTATATAGCAGGCATGACAGACAGGTTTGCTTTGGATGAGTATAAAAAACTCTTTGATCCGTATGAAAGGGTGTAGTTTGCTGCTGGTGCAATGTAAAACGGCAGCAAAACAGTTCTGTGGTTGTTTTGCTGCCGTTCTCAATGGCTATACAGAGCGTCATAACTTTGCATACCTGCGTTGCTCCTCGGCTCGTCGTTGCGGCGTATAATAGAAATACGCCTCACTCCTCGCCTTCGTCGCGCCTTGGTCTGCTGTGTTCTGACGCTCTGTATGAGGCTCTATTTATGTCGCTGTGTTTAAATCAAAGCGCATCTTAAATCTTATCTTGTAACAACTATCTCAGAATATTCGTCTCCGCTTGCAAGACATTTTGCCTGCTTGCCTTGAAAACAATTCTGGGTTTTGAATAACTGGTAGTAATAATCTTTATCCAGTGTCGGGTTTTTCGTTATATCACCGTGATAGAGCAGGTTCATCAGGGCAGCGGATACGCCTGTTGCCAGATAATCTATCGGGTGGTCAGATTTTCCAAACCACTTCAGATAGCCGAGTGACTCGTATCCCTCATAAACCCGCATGGTCAGTTTTTCATTGGGGGTAAAATTTTCTATTCTCCAGACTCCCCAACCAATAGCATTGATACAGGCAACTATTCCGTGCATCCAGTCCTCTTTATTTTTAATCATGGGGATAATCAGGCCCTTCCATTCATCGGATTTCATGATGCCGCCCATGGTGTTAAATCCGCAGATATGTCCTGCCTCTGTCAGAAGCTCGGTAGCAAGCTCTGCCTTGCCTATGGTCTTTTTAAGCTCCTGCTCAAATCTGAACGATATCTTGTTATAATAATCGGCATACATTCTGGCCAGATAAACGCCGAATGCAGGGATAAGACCTTGTTCATTGCCCACAATCTCCATTCCTGCCAGTGTTTTGACAATGACGCCTTCATCAACAGTTGTTTTGGATTTTCTATCAGGGATTTTTGTAAAGGCTGGCAAGGGTTTGGGTTTGAATTTTTCAAGCCAGTTAAAGTTTTTGTCAGTAACAATCTGGAATTCGCAGGCTGTATCGCCAAGCGATATGGATTTTGTCTGTTTTATATCAAAACCTTTTGCCAATACTGAACCTCCGGAAGAGTCTTTTATTGCCAGTAAGATTCCTGCAACATATCCCCTGTCAAAGTATTCCCCTGCCTTCTTCCTTGCGCCCATATTCAGCTTTAATGCCAAGCCATAATGCGAAGATTTCCCAATGACCTTTCCGCCGCTTTCAGTCACATTGGAAAAATCAAGAAGCCCAAAGCCGCCAAACTTAAAAACCTGCGATGCGAAATCCAATTTTTCTCTAAAGCTGAGTTTAGGGCTTTGTTTAAAGTAGTTTAAGAATTGAAGGTAAACTGTTTCAGCAGCAGATTGCAGGAATATCTTTTCCGAATCTATGTAGGTTGGGTCTTCTATGGTCTGCTGCAGAAAGCGGTTATAGTGGTTGCAGTGGAAGAGCATCGGCTGGCCGTAAATATTTGCAATACCTTTTTCTGGAGAAAAATCTATTTTGATATTAGACATTTAATCCTCCTTTGCTATATATGGAATTTTTTGCCGAAAAGCTCCTCGGCTGCTCCCAGCGCTTTATTAAACTCTTCTTGAGGGACATCCGTATCTTCTTTGATTAAAGACCAGAGCATTCCTGTCTTGAGCATCATCCTTGAGAAGACCACATGAGGCAATTCTCCTTTGGGGATTTCTTTCAGAATCTGTTCTTTCAGCTTAAATATCTTTGTCGCCATCTTTTACCTCCTTTTTGAGATAGTTTAGTAATGCAGCTTCAAACGTCTCCTTTATATACGAAGAATGAGCGCCATGCTTAATGGTGAGCTTTAACTCACATAGACCGATATTGCCTGTTAGCAGAAAATCTTTAGTTTCTAATTTTATGAATGAAAAGCTGTCGCCGAGCGGATATTTTAATGTGCCGAAGGAGCTGAAAAACCCTTCAAACTCTTTTGTAATCGGCTTGGTCAGGCGGTATGCCCAAACTTGTTCATCAAGGCAATTTTTTAACAAATCAATCTGAAAAGAGAGATGCACTTATTTTCCTTCTGCTAATCTCTTAAGGCTCTTTTCAAATGGGTTTCTGGCAATGCCTCGTTCTGTGATAATAGCTGTTACCAATCTGTTCGGTGTTACATCAAAGGCAGGGTTCTTAATCTTAATGCCGGTTGGAGCTATAGATATACCTTTTATATGTGTTACCTCTCTTCTATTCCGTTCTTCAATCGGAATCTTATCTCCATGTTTTATCTTTAAATCTATTGTGGATATGGGAGCTGCGACATAAAAGGGTATCTCATGCTCCTTTGCCAGGACTGCAACTGAGTATGTTCCTATCTTATTGGCCACATCGCCGTTGGCAGCAATCCTGTCAGCGCCGACAATGACTGCGTCTATCAGCCCCTTTTTCATCATATAGCCTGACATATTATCCGTGATAAGCGTTGTGTCTATGCCGTCTTTCATAAGCTCCCATGCTGTAAGCCTTGAGCCTTGCAGAAACGGCCTTGTCTCATCTGCAAAAACCTTTATTTTTTTCCCCTCTTCAACCGCAGCCCTGATTACTCCGAGGGCCGTGCCGTAGCCGGCTGTTGCCAATGCCCCTGCGTTGCAGTGGGTAAGGATTGTAGACTTATTTTTTATCAGCTTGCTTCCAAATCTGCCCATCTGCCTGTTTATCTCAATATCTTCTTTATGAATTGTTTTTGCTTCTTGAACAAGCCTTTGTTTGAGTTCATTTGCAGAAAGCCTTGGGTTTTCTTTTACAATCCGCTTCATTCTACCAATTGCCCAGAACAGATTTACCGCCGTTGGGCGGGTAGAGGCCATAATTTTACAGATATGCTCAAATGCCTTTACAAACCCTTTACGCTCTTTGGCCTTTATATCAGATGCGCCGAGCGCAATACCCATTGCTGCTGCAACACCGATTGCAGGCGCGCCCCGGACAACCATCTCCTTTATAGCCTCTGCAACTTCAAGGAAATCTGTATATGTTCTATAGACCTCTTCGTTTGGCAAAAGCCTCTGGTCTATCATTACAACGTTATTGTTTTTCCACTCTATAGTCTTAAACATGTCGCTTCGCTCCATTAGAAAATTGCGGTAGGTTAGAGGTTGGAGGAAAAAGGCTTTTTGCCTCAAACCTCAAGCCTCACACTTCAATTTGTATTTTGCATTTTACAATTGTCTTTAATACCCCGGTTTATCTTGGTATAAAAGACTTTGATCTAAGGTATGAACCTTAACCGTGCTGCCCTTTTCCATATCTTTAACGTTTTCCGGCAAAATTATAAGGCAATTGGCCTTGACCATACTGCTGAGTATCCCAGACCCTTGGCCTTCCAACGGGGTTACATAAAACTGCCCTTTCTCTTCTTCAATAACTGCCCTTACAAAGTGCATCCTGTCCGGTTTTTTCTTGATTGGTCTTGTAAGGAGCGCAGGTATAGGTCTCTTGAAAATATCAGCTCTGCCCATCATCTTTAAGATTGCAGGCCTTGCAAACTGTTCAAACGCAACCATGGATGAGATAGGATTTCCAGGCAGGCCGAATGCAGGTTTGTCGCCAATAATGCCGAATGCAAGCGGTTTGCCCGGCTTCATTGCTACTTTCCAGAATCTCATCTCAGAGCCCATTTCCTTTAAAACATCTTTCACAAAATCAAAATCACCTACAGAGACGCCGCCAGAGGATATAATGCAGTCTGCCGTAAGGCCGTAAGTTAATTTTTCTTTGAGGTCTTTTTTATTGTCCCTGGCTATGCCGAGTTGAATGGGAATTGCGCCGCATGCCTGCGCTTGGGCAGAGATTGAATAGCTGTTGCTGTTTATTATCTTGCCATGAGTTAGCGTTTCATCTATCTCAACCAACTCATCACCTGTTGAAAGCACAGCAACCTTTGGCCTTTGATAGACGTATATATTAGATTTGCCTACTGCTGCAAGCATTCCTATTTCAGCAGGCCGTATGAGCCCGCCTTTTCTTAAAACAATATCGCCTTTTTTAAAATCCTCGCCTGCCTTCCGTATATTATCCCCAACCTTTGCCTCTCTAAATATTTTTACTTGCCCCTTGCCCGCGCCTGAGGCAGATGCCTCTTGCCCCTGTAATTCCGTATCCTCTACCATCACAACCGCATCAGCGCCATTTGGTATGGGCGCCCCAGTCATTATTCTTATAGCCTCACCTTTTTTGATATCCTTTTTAGCTGTATAACCTGCCGGAAGGTCTTCTATTATCTTCAGTATCGCCGGCCTATCTTTAGAGGCCTCGCTTGTATCTGCTGTACGAACAGCATAACCATCCATTGCAGAATTATCCCAAGGCGGATTATCTATGTGGGCGGATATATCCTCTCCCAGAACTCTTCCGAGCGCAGAAAGAATGCTTACCCGTTCTTTGCCAAGCGGCTTTATCTCATTTAAGATTATTTCCAGGGCTGTTTCAACAGAAATCATATTTGCAGGACACTGGGGACAGTCCGCCTTTGGCGGATGAAATCTGTCCCCACGGATACGCTAAACGGACACGGAAAACGACTTTTTGATAATCTAACCTCTTGGGGGAAATGAGACGATATCTGGTGCGGCTATTTTTTTTGCCCTTATCGGAACTACTAACTCAGCGCCTACCTTCACATATTTTGCACTCTTCATTTTATTCAGATAAAGGATGGATTCTATAGATGTGCTGTATCGCCTTGCTATGGTTGAAAGGGTTTCACCCCTCTTTATCTTATGCACCAGAAAATTAAGCCGTTCCGCAGGCGGTATTACTGCAAAGTTTATCTTAAATATCTCTGCCTTTTCAGCCGGCAATTTTATCTCATACTCAGATTCATTTGGAGGTGTAAACCATCTTAAAAGCTCTGGGTTTAATTCTTTTATATCATCAACAGAGCATTTACATGCCTGTGCAATGACTCTTAAGTCAGTGGCCCCCGGAATAGCCACTTTTGCATAAGCAGATTGCGGCTCAAATTCTAAGTCGTAAAAGCCATATTTTGCAGGTTCTTTGGCAATAAGCATAGCAGCAATATATTTTGGTATATAATCCCTGGTCTCCCTCTTTAACGTCTTTTTTTGTTTGGCCACAACCCAGAAATCATCTGTCTTGTGTTTCTTGAGCGCCCGCAAAACCCGCCCCTCTCCAGCGTTATAGCTTGCTGCCGCAAGGTGCCATGAATTAAATATGCCATATAAGTTTTTCAAATATCTGGCGGCAGCCCATGTGGCCTTTTCAGGGTCTCTTCTCTCATCTACCCACAGGTCTACTTTCAGGCCGTATTTCTTGCCTGTCCATTTCATAAACTGCCACATTCCAACGGCCCGCGCCCTTGATTTGGCATTGGGGTTAAACCCGCTTTCTATAAGGGCAATATAGGCCAAATCTTCAGGAAGGCCGTTTTGTCTGAATATATCCTTGAGCATAGGCAGATACATTTCAGACCTTTCAAGCCATTTTTCAAAATATTTTCTCCCCCTTGTTTGAAAATATTTTATAAAAAGTTCAACCTTGTCATTTACGACAACAGGCACATCGTAGGTTATCTCCTCTTCTTCAATCGGCGACTCTGCCGTTATTTCGTCAAGCTTCTGAAGGTATTGGTCTTCATCCGCATGCTGTTCAGAGTCTGAAATAAGAGAGGCCTCATTTTGTGAAGAGGCTGCGGCAGCGCCGGCATCAATGGCAACGAGGAAGGAAGATACGCACACGGCGCAGAAAAAAGCAAAATATTTAAGGTTTGAGATTAGAGGTTTAAGATTTTTCATCCGGTTACCACTTTATGTTTGTTTTTAGTGTATTCAGTTTTCTCAGTACGCCGCTCAGTTCCAACTGCCTGAATTTTTCCTTTATATCTTCTGCTGTTTTCTTTGCAGCAAGCTCTATCTGCCTGCCTTTTTCCGTGATTGCCTTAGTATATTCAAGGAAATATTCATTTTTCTTTGCCCATTTTTTTGTAAGGTTTCGGCCGTATATCTTGATTGATACATTAAACAAGTGCATCCTGACAGCCCTTTTAATTATCTGGCCTATGGAGTAAAATCTGCCGGTTGCCTTCAAGGTTTCAGATTGGAGTTCGTGAAACGTCATTTTCTTTGGCTCAAATACCACATGGTGCGCATCATACAGGCTCCAGTCCTTTGATATAAACCTGTTCTGCTTTTCCATGTCTTTGAAAAAATTGGTGCCAGGCAAAGGCGTCAGTATCATAAACTGGACAGACTCAAGGTCAGTCTTTTTTGCAAAGGTAACTGTTTGGTGGATGGTCTCAACCGTGTCTTCATCTGAACCAAATACAAACATCCCGTGGATGCGGATACCGTTGTCGTGGAGCTTTTTTATGCAAATTTCAATATCTTCCACAGATTGTTTTTTATTATATGCCTTTAATGTCTCAGGATTTACAGATTCAAAGCCAATATAAACCGTATGGCAGTTTGACCTCTTCATAAGGTCCAGAAGTTCCGGATCTTTTGCCACATCAACCCTGACCTGGGCTGTCCATGGAGGGGTCAGGCCTTTTTCTATCATAAGTTTTAAGAGTTCTTTTGTTCTCTTCTTATCTGCTGTAAAATTGTCATCATAGAAAAATACCCATCCGCCGCCATTATCCTTGTGCAGCAGAAGTTCTTCCATAACCTTTTCTTTGCTCCTGAATCTGTATTTCTGTCCGAACATGCCTGTTACAGAGCAGAAGCTGCAGTCATAGGGACATCCTCTGGAGGTCATTATTGGGGTTATCTCTAAATGTTTGCGGGCCTCTTTTTCAAGTCCCTTGACTATGGAGAAGTCAGGCGAGGGCAATTTATCCAATTCTTTGCAGTAAGCAACTACTTTATTATGTATTATTGCCCCGTCTTTTTTATAGGAAAGCCCTGGGATTGCCTCAAAACCGCTTCCTGTTTCAAGTGCCTTTATAAAGTCAACGATGTTTTCGTCTGCCTCTCCGCGCAATACATAATCGCATGATTCCAGCGCCTCCTCAGGCAGATAGGTGACATGCGGGCCGCCCATAAATACAGGTACGCCTGCCTTTTTTACAATCCTTGCTATTTCATATGCCCTTGTAGAGGTTGAGGTAATGGTTGATATACCTACAGCATCTGCTGTTAGCACATCCGTCAGATCTAATTCTTCGACTGACTCTACATAACTCTTAACGTCATATCCCTTTTTTTTCAGAATTGTTCCGAGAAGAACAGTGCCAAGCCTTGGCAAAGGCATTCTGCTGAATATGTGAAAATCCGGCGGTTTTGGTTCTATAAATACTATCTTTTTCAATGATCCTCCTTATGATATGCTTAACATTCCTATGGGCAATATACCCCATTATGAGTTTAACACCTGCTGATACTACTTTATTAACCCTGTTTTGTCAAGGCTAAAAACGAAATTTGTCAGCAACACATAAACTGTCCTTTTTATAGCACATGAATTGTCCTATTGTATGGTTTCCTAAATTTCAAGGAGGAGACCATGAAACGGAC
>MGRL01000028.1 GCA_001798165.1 Deltaproteobacteria bacterium RIFCSPHIGHO2_02_FULL_43_33 | reverse complement strand
ATGATTGTGTCTTCAAATTTTTTTAATAGTTGGGTATCTTTTATCATAATCCAATTACCTTTCAGCTAAGCAAGTTATCACAGCCATCATTTTACTGCAATGCCTTTTCCTCAAACACCCTCCACCCTTCCTTCTTCCATCTGAAATAATCTTCCAGTATCTTCTTGTGGTCAAAAGCCAGAGGCTCCGGCAGATTGTCTGCCGTAAAAACGCCGATTCCCTTTGCATCGTCTCCGGCTTGCGGAATCCCGCTTGCCTCTGCTACAAAAACAGTAGCTATCGTGTGAAGTCTATTATCCCTTTTTGGGTCTGAGTAAGAATGGAGCTGGCAGTTTAACCTTACATGCAGGGATGTTTCTTCCCATGCCTCTCTTTTGGCCGCATCCTCAAGGGTTTCTCCATAATCCACAAAACCGCCGGGAATTGCCCAGCCATAAGGAGAATTCTTCCTCTCTATAAGAACAATACCAGTATCTCTTAGCTCTATAATTATATCCACTGTAGGGGCAGGATTTCTAAACTTTTCCATAGATAGATTTTATATATCACAGAAAAAACTGCATTGTCCAGCAGATGAATGATAAACGGCATACCGTTTTGCAACTTTCCCCAAAAATTAATCGCTATTTTTGGGACTTGAGATTATCATTGTATTATGGTATCAAAATCAATACAAATATGCGAAAGTTTATCCTCTCTATAGCCGTAATCTTTTTATTCAATTCCGTGCTTGATGCAAGCTCCGTTAGAAAAGACCTGCAAGATTATACAATCACGAATATTTCTGCGCAAGTTTCTAACAAGGCAAGCGCATACCTGCCGATATACAAGGCAGACTTCTGGATTAAAAGGCTGAATAATCCTGATGAGCCGATACTTTCGCCGCAAGAGATTCATGAATTGAATGGCGCTATCATTAATGAAAATGATGAGATGGCAGACATAAGAGAAATGCAAGAAACTGTTTCCAAAGATGATTTGACAAAATGGCTGTTGGAAGACCATTTTCCGCAGGATAAGATTATGTTTGATAAAAAGGGAAAGACGGTAAAAGAGGCCTTTTATAAAGAGCTGACAGACAACATGAATATAGAGGCTGTGGCTGAATCAAATGCTGTAAAATTTGGCGTAGTGGTAAAAAGGACAGATATCAGGGCCTTTCCCACGGATGAACCTGTTTTAAAAAGTCCTTCTGCCAAAGATTTTGACGCATTTCAATATTCTGCGATATATCCCCCTCAGACGGTTGCGCTCTTTCATAAAAGCAGAGACGGCAAATGGGGTTTTTTCCAAACAACTTTTGTAAGAGGGTGGATAAGATTAGATAATATTGCGCCGGCAAATGCCAAAGATGATATTCAGGCTAATGCCGGAGAGTTTTTAGTAATCACAGGGAGCAAGGTGCCTGTATTTTCGGAGAAGAAAAAGGTTATTGAAACCATTCCCATGGGAGCCTCTTTTGCCCTGCATGGTGAAAATAGGACTCATTGGATTATCAAATTTCCACAGAAGGATGAGAACGGCTTGTTGAAATGGATAGATGCCTATATTAAAAAAGGCGCTGATGCGCACATCGGGCCGCTTCCATACACAAAAAAAAATGTCTTAATCCAGGCATTCAAGATATTGGGCGAAGGATACGGATGGGGAGGGAGAAATGGATTGAGGGATTGTTCCAGTTTCATTAAGGATGTATTCGCAACTATGGACATAAACCTTCCGAGGCATTCCAGCCACCAGGCGACAGTTGGAATACTGCGGGCATATCTTGACGGATCGGCTGCGCCTGAAACTATCAATGAGGCAATGGATTCTGCTATTCCCGGCATTACCCTCTTGGGCCTGAATGGCCACATAATGCTCTATCTTGGCAATATAAATGGAAACTATTATACGCTCCACCAGTTCTTTGGCTACCATGACAAGGATGGTTTTAGAACAGTAAACAAGGCTGTTGTAACAAACCTTGAGATTGGTAAAGGCTCAAGGATGGGCGCCATGAAAGACAGGATAAGAAGTGTAAATTTGATTATGTTGGATACGGTGAATTGATGATGAGGCTAAAAGCAATTACGAATTACGAATTACGAATTACGAATTCCTCCCCCTGTATCCCCCTCTGGAGGGGGACAGGGGGGAGGAAAATCGTAAATCATAAACCTCAAACCCTTTTGCCGCTTGCTGTCTGCTGTCTGCTGTTTGCTGTTTACTGCTCACTGTGCGCTGTTTCTTCAGCTGCAGAGCCTTCTCATGTAAAAAGGGAGATTGTAAAAAAGGAAAAACAACTGGAGACTATTAAAAGAGATATTGTAGAAAAAAAGAAAAGTTTACAGTATAATCTTGGGAAAGAGTATGTTATCCTTGAAGAATTGCAAAGGCTTGATAAGAGCCTCTCCCAAAAAGAGGAGGAATTGGAGAATATAGAAAACAGCGTAAGCAAACTGAAGCAAAAAGGAGAGGATGTTGATAACCGCATAAGAGAGTTGATACAGGAAAGAAAAAGATTGTCTTTCGTTTTGGAACAAAGGCTGACTGCAATGTATAAGATGAAAAGGGGCGGTATCATGCAGTCTCTTTTTTTATCTGCATCCATCAATGACCTCGACAGGAGATATAAGTATATCAACAAAGTGGTTGATTATGATGTTACCTTGCTGAATAGTTATAGTGAAAACCAGGTACTTTTAGAGAACGAGCAGGAGAGACTGAAGGAATTTAAAGAAGAGATGCTCTCTCTAAAGAATACGGTTGAATATAAAAAGAGTGAAATTGAGGAAGAAAGAGTTAAAAAGGAAACTTTTTTAAAGGATATTAGGAAAAAGAGTGAAGTGCAACTTGCCGCAATAGAGGAAATGGAGGGTGCATCAAAAGAGCTAAAGTCGTTTTTAGACAGGCTGAAGAAGACTTCAGAGGAAAGCAGCACAGCTCATGAAACCGCTGGGTTTGCCTCTATGCGCGGACATCTGCCAATGCCGGTGACAGGAAAGGTTATTTCAATGTATGGAAAGATTGAGCATCCCAAATTCCGTACAGTTACCTTTAATAACGGCATAGAGATAGAAGCAAATGCAGGGGCTGAAGTTAAATCTGTGTATCAGGGGCGGGTTGCGTATTCAGGGTGGTTCAGGGGGTATGGAAAGGTTCTGATTGTGGAGCACGGCGAAGGGTATTATACCTTGTTTGCCCATCTTTCCAAGATTATTAAGGATGTTGATTCTATAGTAGAAAAGGGTGATGTAGTTGCGCTTGTGGGCGATACAGGCTCAATCAAGGGGCCGCAGTTGTATTTTGAGGTAAGACAGAAAGGGATGCCGCTGAATCCGATAGATTGGCTGGCTTATAATAGTAAACAGTGAGCTGCAAGTATTAAGCTGTTCGCTGTATCTTATAGAGGAGGAACTACTTTATGTTCAAAAACATCAAAGGGCGCAGACTTATTATGCTGTTAGGGATAGCAGCAGGAATAAGCATATTTATATGGGGAATTAGCTATAGGGTTTCTGCTGTCCCTATGAAGGCATATGAAAATCTAAGGATATTTACCGATGTCCTTTCTATTATACAGGATAATTATGCTGAAGAGGTTGAACCAAAAAACCTTATCTATGGTGCAGTAAAGGGCATGCTGCAAGGACTTGACCCGCATTCCTCTTTTATGGCCCCGGATGAGTATAAAGAAATGCAGGTTGACACAAAAGGCAGCTTCGGGGGGATAGGCATAGAAATCGGCACCAGAGATGGTATGCTGACCGTTATTGCGCCTATTGAAGATACGCCGGCCTTTAAGGCGGGAATAAAGGCTGGGGATAGGATAGTGAAGATAGGCGACAAATATACAAAGGATATGAGCATAAATGACGCTGTAAAGCTTATGAGGGGGCCCAAAGGGACAAAGGTTACTATTTGGATATCAAGGGAGGGCTGGAAAGACCCTCAGGAGTTTGCCCTTACAAGAGATATTATTGCGATAAAGAGCGTAAAATATAAAGTTTTGGAAGATGGATTTGGTTATCTCCGCATTGCGCAATTTCAGGAAAAGACAGTAGATGACCTTGAGAATGCCCTGAATAAGCTCGGTTCGAGAGAGGGAAAACTCAAAGGGCTTGTGTTGGATTTAAGAAATAATCCCGGCGGACTCTTGCAGCAGGCAGTGGCTGTTGCGGATGAATTCTTAGATTCAGGGTTGATTGTTTATACCAAAGGAAGGAGCGCCGGCCAGGATATGCAGTTTGAGGCAAAGGCGGAAGGCACCCATCCTCCGTATATGATAATTGCCCTGGTTAACGGCGGCAGCGCAAGTGCATCAGAGATTGTAGCAGGCGCGCTTCAGGATCATAAAAGGGCAGTGATACTGGGGACGCAGACATTCGGCAAAGGGTCTGTGCAGACGATCATTCCATTAAGCGACGGTTCTGCTGTCAGGCTTACCACCTCTAAATACTACACTCCGTCAGGAAGGTCTATCCAGGCTAAAGGTATTGAGCCTGATATAGTAATAGGCGAGGTAGTTAAAGAACATATTAAAGAAAGAGACCTTGAAAGACATCTCCAGGCAGAAGGTCCGCAGCCTGAGCAGGACAAGAAAATAAAGATAGAAGAAAAGACAATAAAAGAGAAAGAGAAGGAAGAGGCAGCAGAAGAAGATATACAGTTGAAGAGGGCATTGGATTATCTAAAGAGCTGGTATATATTCCAGGGAACAGTTAAAAAGGCGTCATAGCAGGTTTGATGATGGGAAAAAACAGAAAAGGTAATGGAAGGCCTTTGTTTTCAAAGGCCTTCTTTATTTTTGGAATAGCAGTAATCTTTTTTGTTATTGCCGTAGTATCTTTTGTTCTCTATTTTGGGTATGGTGTAAGAGAGGGCAGGCATGAAAATATCCCACCTGCCCCTCAAATTGCAAAGATAGAAGAGCCTCAACCTGCGCCTCTGAAACCGCATATTCCAAAGGCTCGTGTGGCGATTATTATTGATGATATGGGCAGAGATATCAAAACATTGAAGGAGATTTTGGCTATAGATGCGCCTATATCTGTTGCAGTATTGCCATTCTTACCGCATTCAAGGGATGTTGCAAAAGAGGCCAATCTGATGGGGCGGGATGTCCTTCTGCATCTCCCCATGGAACCAAAGGAGTTAAGCGGCAATGACCCGGGAGAAGGGGCACTATTTACCAATATGTCAGAGGCGCAGATTGCCTCTCAGGTTAAAAAAGATGTTGATGCAGTCCCCCATATTACAGGCATCAATAACCACATGGGTTCAAAATTTACAGAAGATGAAAGGCTGATGAGGATAGTATTGGATATAGCAAAGAAAAAGAATCTTTTTTTTCTTGACAGCAAAACTACGAATAAATCTGCCGCTTATCGATTGGCAAAAAACATGGGTCTTAAAACAGCAAGCAGGCAGATATTTCTGGATAATACGGAAGATATAGCATATATAAAAGGGCAAATAACAGAGCTGATAAATGTTGCAAAAAAGAGAGGTTCTGCCATTGCTATAGGTCACCCGCATCCAGCCACAATAGCAGCTATCAAAGAGATGATGCCAAGGTTTAACGAAGATGTAGAGATAGTGACTGTTTCTTCGTTAATTGACAGTATGAATGAATAATGGTAAAAAAGACCGTGATGCGTGACCGTTGTCCGTGTCCGTGAAGAAAAGTTTTTAACGGTCACGGACAACGGACACGGAAAACGGTATTTTAAGGAGGTTTTAATGGGCATTCTTGTCGTTGGTTCTGTTGCATTTGATTCAGTTGAAACACCATTTGGAAAGGCAGACAATGTGCTGGGAGGTTCTGCCACCTATTTTTCTACAGCTGCCAGCTACTTTTCTGAAGTCAGCCTTGTGGCTGTTGTTGGAGAGGATTTTCCACAGGAACATATAGATTTCTTAAAAGACAAAGGCGTAGATGTAAATGGTTTGCAAAAGATGCCTGGAAAGACATTTCGTTGGCAGGGGCGGTATGACTATGACCTGAATGAGGCGCACACCCTGGCAACTCACCTTAATGTATTTGAAAGGTTTCAACCAAAAATACAAGAGACTTACAGAAAATCACCATATGTATTCCTCGCAAATATTGACCCTGATATTCAATGGAGCGTCCTTGACCAAGTAGAGAAGCCAAAATTTATAGCATGTGACACCATGAATTTCTGGATAGAAAGCAAACCGGCAGCGCTCAAAAAGCTTCTGTCAAGGGTTAACCTCTTTGTCTTAAATGAAGGCGAGGCAAGGGAGCTTGCAAAAGAGCCTAATCTCATAAAGGCTGCCAAAAAAATTCTTTCCTATGGCCCGAAGACAGTCATAATAAAACGAGGCGAGTATGGCGCATTGATGTTCAATGGTAATTCCATATTTTCTGCCCCGGCCTATCCGTTGGAGTCAATATTTGACCCAACCGGAGCAGGAGACAGCTTTGCCGGCGGCCTGATGGGATACCTTGCCAATACCAATGATACCGGCGAATCCAATATTAGGCAGGCTATTATCTTTGGCAGTGTCATGGCGTCGTTCAATGTTGAAGATTTCAGCTTGAATAGGATGCGGACACTGACGCTCAAAGAAATTAACAAAAGGTATAAAGAATTTAAACAGCTAACCCACTTTGAAGACATATCATTGTAGCTTAATTGTTTTGCGGAGGATAATAATGAAAAGTTTTAGAACTATTACGCTGTTATTTATTATGTGTGCAATTACGGCAGCCTGCGCTGCTTCCAAGGCCAACAAGAAAGAGGATGCGGACATACATTATAAACTTGGTGTTGTCCATCTGAATGAAGGAAATATTCCTGATGCCTTAAAGGAATTGACAGCCGCAGTGGAAACATACCCAGATGATGCAACATTTCACAATGCTCTGGGCCTTGCATATTTCGCAAAAGGAATGCATGAAGATGCGATATATCAGTTTAAAAAAGCCGTGAAGATAGACCCGAAATTTTCTGATGCCCATACAAATCTATCAGCAGCTTATCTTGAAACCAAACAGTGGGATGCAGCCGTCTTAGAGGCAAGAGATGCGCTTTCTAATATATTTTATGCCACGCCGGAGTTTGCCTACTTTAATATGGGGAGAGGCTATTATGAAAAGGCCGATTACCTGAAAGCAGAGGAGAGTTATAAGAAGGTCATAGAAGCCAATCCCAGATATCTCGCTGCATATAATAATCTTGGCCTTACCTACATGAAGATGAACAGAGATAAAGAGGCGGCAGATATTTTTAAGATTGCAATAAAGAATGCGCCGAATTATATTGATGCCAATTATAATCTTGCCCTTGTTCTTTTAAAGATAAAGGATAAGAAAGGGGCAGCCGGCTCATTTCAAGAAGTTATAAGACTTGCCCCTGACAGCGATATGGCAAGGTCTGCAAGGGAATATCTTGAGTTGTTAAAATAGATTGTAGATTGCAAATTGAAGATTGTAAAATAAAAGATGCGGTTTGAGGTGTGAGGCTTGAGGTTTGAGGCAAAAAACCTTTCTCCTCCAACCTCTAACCTCCAACTGCTTTACATTTTTTCCAATGGAGCGAAGCGACATGGAAAGTCCCGGAGAATATCTTAAAAGGGAAAGAGAGATTAGAGGTGTCTCATTAGAAGACATCTCTAAAGCAACCAAAATAAGAGTTGGTATTCTCACGGCCTTAGAAAAGAACGATTTTGCTGCACTGCCTGCAACACCGTTTACGAAAGGCTTTATACAGGCATATTGTAAGCATCTGGGTGTGGATATACACGACGCTATCCTTCGTTATGAGGCATATATGAGAGGCCTTGTGGAAAAGGAGACGGCAGCTATCCAAGAAAAAGCAGAGTATACAAGCAAGGAGAAGACTATTCCGCTGCCCATCGTCATTCCCCTATCTCCCCGATCAATGATAGCCTTGGCTGCTATAGCATTTTTACTTATGGGAGGAGGAATATACGCTATCCTGAAAAGGCATGCGCCGTCTGCGCCTGCTTCTTCCCATTCAGACGCTGAGGTTGCCAAGAGTGTGGTTGAACAAAAGAAGGAACCGCCTATAACACCTGATGGCCATACAAAGCAATCAAATCAGCCAGGTCTTGCTGTCACTGATTCTCCAGCTCTTAAAAAAGAGGCCAATAAAGCAAAAGTGCCACAGCCTGTCGATACCGTTAGTAAGGAACCGCTTACCCTTATTATTGAAGCTACAAAACCTACATGGGTCAGGGCTGAAGTTGATGGCAAGAGCCCTTTCGAGGTGTCTCTGAGAGAAGGGGAAAAAGTGAAGTGGAACGCTAAAGAAATATTCTCTGTTCTCATAGGAAACGCAGGCGGCGTTACTGTTGTATTTAATGGCAATCAACTCGGCAGGTTAGGAGACGAGGGCAAGGTTGTAAAACTTACTCTGCCGGGCGTTAAGGGTAAGGATGCAACAACGCCCAATGTACAAATCAATATGGGCGACTCCACCCATCCATAAATTTAAAAGAGGTGTTGCATGGAATTCATCACACGCTGCAGGAAATGCGGCAAGAAGATGAAAAGCGAAAGGGTAGATGATTATCGCGTAAAGCTCGTATGTTCATGCGGCTTCTGGGAGTTCAAGACAATGCCGACAACCAGCAAGGCAATAAACCCATACTATCCACAAGACACTTTTTCGCATATAAAGATTGATGAAAAAGGCGGAATTGTTTTTGAAATGGAGAGGGCAAACAGGGAAAAGATGGAGATTATGACCCTTGAAGAGATAAGCATGCTTGCCAGCTCTGATTATGACCTTAATGAAGTCCTTCAGTCTGTTGTAGAAAAGACCGCAAAGAGGCTGGGGGTGGATGTTTCTTCAATATATCTCTGGGATGGGAAAGAACTTGTCTTGAGGGCAACAACAAGCTTTAGAAAAGAGGCTATCGGAAAGGTTCGGCTTAAACTGGGAGAAGGTATTACAGGTTCTGCTGCAAAGGAAAGAAAACCGATTATCGTAAAGGATGTGTCAAAAGACCCCAGATATAAACGTTTTGCCGAACTCCGGGAACAGGACTACACAACTATGCTCTCCCATCCGATTATTCATAAGGGCGAGCTTTTTGGCGTCCTGAATGTCCAGACGATCGCCCCCAAAGATTTTCAGGAAGATGAGATGTATTTTGTGTCTGTCATAGCAAATATGCTCCTCAGCGCAATAATGATACGAAAGAAGGTGTAATTTTTGATTTGCAAAAAGTGTGGAGCGCTATTTCCTAACTATATAGCAAAATGTCCGCAATGTGACGCAGGCATAT
>MGRL01000027.1 GCA_001798165.1 Deltaproteobacteria bacterium RIFCSPHIGHO2_02_FULL_43_33 | reverse complement strand
GACGGCGCAGAGAGGATTATCACCTATGATGAGCTTTTAAGAAATGTAAACAGATGCGCAAATATGCTCTTTGAGATTGGCATTAGAAAGGGTGATAGGGTAACAATCTATATGCCAAGGATACCTGAGCAGATTATTGCAATGCTTGCCTGTGCAAGACTCGGCGCTGTTCACAGCCTTGTATATTCAGGATTCAGTGCCGCCGCTCTCCAGAGCAGGATTCATGACGCTGAGGCAAAGGTTGTTATAACTGCGGACTGCGGATATCAGAGGGCAAAATGCATACCTTTGAAACATATTGTTGATGAGGCAGTAAAGGATTGTCCGAGCGTTGAAAAGGTTGTTGTTGTGAAAAGGGCAGAATATAGAAGTCAGGAGTCAGGAGTCAAGAGTCAGGAGTTAAAATCCAAAAATGAAATTGACTGGCACGAAGGAATGGAAAAGGCATCTGCAAAGTTTGAAGCTGTTCAAATGGACGCTGAAGACCCGTTGTTCACGCTTTATACATCAGGCACAACAGGAAAGCCAAAGGGCGTGCTTCATGTTCACGGCGGTTATATGGTCGGAACATATATCACAACAAAATGGGTCTTTGATTTGAAGGACGAGGACATCATGTTCTGCACAGCAGACCCTGGCTGGGTGACGGGACACAGCTACATTGTATACGGGCCTCTCCTCAATGGCGCCACAATACTTTTTGCAGAGGGCGCGCCTGATTTCCCTGATCCCGGCAGGTGGTGGGGTCTGATAGAGAAATACGGCGTTAATATATTCTATACAACACCGACGGCCATAAGGCTTCTTATGAAATATGGCGATGACTGGCCGCAGAAGTATGACCTCACAAGCCTTAAAATTCTTGGCTCAGTAGGAGAGCCGATAAACCCTGAGGCATGGCTCTGGTATAGAAAGGTTACTGGAAATAAACTTCCGATAATGGACACATGGTGGCAGACAGAGACAGGCATGATACTCGTTACGCCTTTGCCGTGCATGGCGCTCAAGCCAGGTTCCGCTGCAAAACCGTTTCCGGGCATTGAGCCTGCTATTGTTGACCGAGAGGGAAAACCTCTGCCTGCAAATGAAGGTGGATTTATGACCATAAAAAAGCCGTGGCCTGCTATGATGAAGACGGTTTATAAAGATCCTGAACGATATGCGCAATACTGGCAAACCATAGACAATGTCTATCTTGCAGGCGATATGGCACGGCAGGACGAGGACGGTTATTTCTTTTTCATGGGAAGGGCTGATGATGTGATAAAGGTGTCCGGCTATAGGCTCGGCACAGCAGAAATCGAGAGCGCCATTGTTTCGCATTATGCTGTTGCAGAGTCTGCGTGTATAGGAAAGCCAGATGCATTGAAGGGCGAAATAATAAAGGCGTTTGTTATATTAAAGCAGGGGTATAAACCATCGGATTTTCTTCTGAATGAAATTAAAAAGCAGGTAAGAAAAGAACTTGGCCCAATTGCCATACCAGCTGAGATTGAATTTACGGAATGGCTTCCAAAGACAAGGAGCGGTAAAATCATGCGAAGGGTGTTGAAGGCAAAGGAACTCGGTGTTGAGCCGGGGGATATTTCAACGCTTGAGGAGTAATCCTTGCAAACGCAATCGTTGGCCAAATACTGTGTCAAAGCTGCCTGTCCAAATACTCACATACCTAAAAGAGTATGCTCCGTCTTGTCCAGCCAGCTTTTCCTTGTTCCCTGATAGATTCCCTCAGGGACAGGCTTTGGCTCAAACCTTGCGTTTGCTTTATAGTGTGCAAGGAAAGTAGATAGGAGAGTTTTATGGCAAAATACATTTTTGCAATCCTTGTTTCTGTTCTTTTGTTTTACCCCTCACAGGGTTTTGCAGAAGGGTGGGCTATGCCCACCAAAAAGGCGGCAAAACCTAAATGGTGGGCGCAGTCCACCCTACTTGCTATCATAAAAGTTCCCCGCGCAGAACCGTAATCGTCTGTCCTCCGAGATATACACGACCTTTACCCACACTAACCCGCACCACACCGCCGCGCCCAGATGCCTGATATGCCACGAATTCATTTTTATTGAGCCTCTTTTTCCAGAACGGCCCAAGACAGCAGTGGGCAGAGCCTGTTACATGGTCTTCATGTATTCCTGCCCTTGGTGCAAAGAATCGTGAGACAAAATCATACCCCTTAGAAGCAGCGCGGCTCGTAACGATAATTCCCCTGGCCGGAATCTCTGCAAGCAAAGCGAAATCAGGCTTTAAGTTTCGCACGGTCTCCTCTGAGTCTACTTCCACCAGATAATCAAAACGGTTTTTGCCTGCATATTTAGGTGTAACGCCTAAAGCTGTGCCAAGGTTGATCGGAGGAATTGTTTCTTCTTCCGGTTCAGAAGGAAAATCGAGTTCAATCCAATCTCCTTTGCGTTCAGCCGTCAACAACCCGCTACGCGTATAAAATTGCGCCTTCTGCTCCGGTTGCAAGTAACCCTCTTCCCACAGAATATGTGCGCTTGCCAGTGTTGCATGGCCGCAGAGGTCTACTTCAACTAATGGAGTAAACCAGCGGAGATTGAATCCATCTTCATGCCTGTAGAGAAATGCTGTCTCGGATAGATTCATCTCCCGCGCCACATCTTGCATCCAACGTTCATCCCCTTGTTCCGGCAATATGCAAACCGCTGCAGGATTGCCTGTAAATGGCCTATCGGTAAATGCATCGACTTGAAAGATTTTTAGCCCCATATTTTCTCCCATGAATAGATTACACAGATTTTTAAAAAGATTACACCGATTAAAAATAATCCTTTCTAATCTGCGTAATGTGCTTTTGTAATCCGTGTAATCATAGTATCTCCTATCGTACATAATTTCCCTTTTGCCTTGCAGAAATCACCAACACCCCTGCCATCACCAGTATCATTCCAATAACTTGTAGAAAATCCATCTGCTCGCCAAGAAATATGTAGGCAAGGATTGCAGTGGACACAGGCCCGATAGAACTGACAATAGCAGCCCTGCTGGCGCCTATCCTCTTTATTCCCATAGCCAATGTTACAACAGGGATAAATGTGGAGATAACTGCCAGAAGGAAGAGTGTCTCCCACACCTTCATGTCATGTGGTATGTAAGACCCGTGCCATGAACCTATAAAGGCAAAGGCACAGGCTGTTGTTGAATATGCGGAAATCTTAACAGAAGAAACCCTTTTGCTCAATGCCTCTGTAAGGATATAACTCAAAGCGCCTACAAAAGCTGAAAAAAGCACAAGCCCCGCGCCAAGAAAATGGCCGTTCAGATTTCCGTTAAAAACCTTAAGAGCCAGAGCCAGCCCGCCATAAGTCAGCATCAAAGCAAATAGTTTTCTGCCGCCTATCCTTTCTTTAAATAAAATCGCTGTAAGTATCACTACCATCGTCGGAAACGAATAAATTATTGCCCTCTCCAGCGATGCGTCAATGTACAGAAGACCATAAAAATCGGCAAGCGCAGAAAAATAAAAGCCGACAAGGCCGCTTAATATAATTACAATGAGGTCTCTAATTCCAACCCGCTCTGATTGATAGATGAAGAGAAGTCCCCAGAAAAACGGCAGGGCAATGGCAAACCGCAATGCCAGAAGCGTTACAGGGTCCATACCGTAGCTGTAAAGAATCTTGGCAAAGATGCCTTTAGCTGAAAAGGTTACAGCAGAGATGGCTATGAGTATATAACCTGTTAATGATGAATTTTGATTTTGCATAAAATTCCCCTATCCACAGTTCACGCTCAAAAATTGCCCAGATGCAAGGCGCTGAGGAGCGGGAGCATACTGGGGACAGATTTCAAATCTGTCCCCAAGTGAGCAGCGCAGCAACGAAGGCAACGCAGCGGGGTCGGGCATTTTTCAGCGTGAACTTAAAAACAAAAAGGCCGTAAGCTTTATTTGCCCACGGCCTTTTCAAACTTGTTTTTTAGTTTCTTGTTCTAACTCCGAACTCCCAACTCCGAACTCCAAACTAAAAAGGCTATGGACGATGATATGCCGTGCCACCTTGTAAGGTGGAGGGTAACTCGCTTTATATGTAGAGTTCTTATACCCATAGCCTTTCCATAAATTATCTGTCAGCAATATAACCAAAAACTTTATTGACTGTCAATATCTTTAATAGCAAACCTCTCAATGCTTTTTGTAAATAAAAAAGCAGTTATTATTAACGGTCTCAAAATAGTATTGACACAAATCAAAAAACTTCACACGCCGTCATTCCCGCAATCTTTAAGCGGGAATCCAGAGTCTTTATGCTTTTACCAATATCGCAAAAGACGCTGGATGCGTCCCCGAATGTTTCTATCCCCGATTAAATCATTCGGGGACGGATAGAAACATTTGGGCATGACAAAATTGGTTGGTTGAATTTTAAAAAGCTAAAATAATGTTGTTACTATTATGAGACAATTAATAATACTGATATAAGAGGTTGACAGACAATAAGCGTTCTGTTAAAGTTTTTTCATTCATATCTTGGAGGGTTAGGCTAATGGTAAGTCACTGGTCTTGAAAACCAGCGGGCTAACGCCCTTGGGGGTTCGAGTCCCTCACCCTCCGCCATAAACTCCTTATGTCATCTTCTTCATATTTGTTAGAAAATTGCCTACCGCAAGCCTTACGACTGCGCTCCTCGTCCATTTCTGAGCAAGGTTTTTACTGAATTCCTTTGCTAATTCGTCAAGGGCCTCTATATGCTCTTCCTCCAAAAAAATTGTGCAGCGTATGAGTTCCTCTCTTTCTTCGTGTTTTGTCTTCGCCATGTATTTTCTCCTTTACAAAATGATTACACAGATTGCAAAAATAGATTACACGGATTCAGACCACGAAGCAGTTTTAATCTGTGTAATCATCCTTGCAGTTTCCCCCTCAACTGTCCGCACTCAGCTGATATGTCCTGCCCTTTGCTTGCCCTTATTATAACAACATAATTGTTGTCCAGAAGAACCTTCTGAAAATTCAATATTGTCTTTTCCGGCGGTCTTTTAAATTCACTGATAGGGAACGGATTGAACGGTATCAGATTTATCTTGCATCTTATGCCTTTGAGCAATTCTACCAGCCTTTCTGCGTCTTTTATAGAATCATTAACGTCTTGCATCATGATATATTCAAATGTTATGTGCCTGTTTCTCACCGCAGGATATTTTCTGCATGCATCAAGCAGAATCTGCAATGGATATTTTTTATTGATCGGCATTAAACGGTTTCTTATCTCATCCGTTGCTGCATTCAGCGACACTGCAAGATTTACCTTTGTTTCTCTGCCGAGCCTTTCTATCATCGGGGCAACACCGGAGGTTGAAACAGTTACCCTTCTTGGCGCAAAGCCGAGGCCTTTTTGATGAATAGCAATATTGAGAAATTTGATAACCTCTTCATAGTTTAAGAGGGGCTCTCCCATGCCCATAAGCACAAGATTAGTAATTTTATGGTTGTCAGAAAGTACACCCTGTGCCGCAAAGACTTGGTCAGCCATCTCGGATAATTTTAGATTTCTTACAAACCCGCTTTTGCCTGTCATGCAAAAACCGCAGTCCAACGGGCATCCTACTTGACTGGAAATGCAGAGCGTAAGCCTATCCTCCTCTGGTATCAACACGCATTCAATATAATTTTTATCCTCCAGTTCCAAAAGAAGTTTTTTTGTCCCGTCTTTTGATTTTTCTATTGCAAAAATCTTCGGTTTACTGATGGAGAAAGTTTCCTTGAGCTTTTCCCTTAATTCTTTCGACAGGTCTGTCATTTCATCAAAAGAACCGACGCCTCTATTGAACACCCATGCAAATATCTGCAATGCCTTATAAGACTTTTCTTCAAAAGAGACCAACCATTGCTCAATCTCTTTAAGCGTGAAGTCTTTTATATTTTGCATGGCTAAAAGATAACACAGATAGAGAAAGGCAGGCAAGACATAACAGGGCTGCCTGAGTAAGAGATCCAAAAACATATTTTTAAGAGTTGTTAAAATTGACAATCTCAAAATGCAGGCTATAATTCCAATATAACTAAACTACAATTAAGAAAGGGGGCAGTGAATTATGAAATTAACAATGAGTCTTTCAATTATTGCAATTATAGTAATGTTTGCTATTTCAGCAGTAGCGCAGGAAAAGGAAATAAAGGGAAGATTGGTGGATATGAATTCCACTGACAGCAGTATCACTATTGAGATAAAGGATAAAAAAGACGCTGAAAAGAGATATGTGAAATATAAACTCGCTAAAGATGTCAAATGGCACATCTGTCTCGAGAAAGAATGTGTGTATCCAAAAGGGGTGGAAGGTTTTCGTATTGTGAATGAATACGCCCAATTTGAGGCATACGGGCTCCCCCGTAAAAGTTACGGTATAACCCTTAATCAAACTGGTAATGAAGTGACAAGCCTGCAGGTGGAGATTGTGCCAGGCAAGCATAAGAAATAACTGAGGGTTTAGAAAAGGCTGTTAGAATCTAAAGCCGAAAAAGCTCAACAGCAAAAGGACATTCAGAAAAATTATTATACCTCCGCAGAGGTATAATAAAAGATTCTCAAACCGGCCGTTGGCATATTCTCCCATAACTTTGCGGCTGCGTGTGAGCAATACGAGAGGCATAATGGTGAGTGGAAGCTGTATGGAAAGTATAACCTGACTCCATATGAGAGCCTTATAGGTGTCAGTCAATAGTGTTATAAATGCGATTGCTGGTACAGCAGTGATAAGCACGCCGAGGCGGAACTATGAGCTCGTTGGAGTTATTTCTTTACCCAGAAATCCTGTAAATACAGCGCCGCCTGCAAGGCATGCAGTAATGGAAGAAGAAAACCCGGCGCAGATGAGCGCTATTGCAAAGAGGAATTCTGCAAGTCTTCCTGCGAGGGGTTTCAAGGTTTCGGCGGCCTGCATCACATCGTTTACCTCCACGCCATGCCTGAAAAATACCGCAGCCGCAACAATTACCATGGCGCAATTAATCATCCACCCGGCGCCCATGGCAAGAAGCGTATCAAGGAATTCGTACCTGAGGAGTTGTCGTTTCCGCTCATTGGTCGTGGCATACCAGTTCCGCTTCTGGATAACCTCGGAGTGGAGGTAAAGATTATAGGGCATGACAACAGCTCCAAGCATACCCATTGCTATAAAGATACTTGATGAATCTATTTTCGGAATAACGCTTGCCTGTATTGCCTCGCCCCAGTCAGGTTTGACAAGGAAAAGCTCCATAAGGTAGCAGAAACCTATGATAGATACGAATGATATAATAAGATGTTCAGTCTGCTCGTATTTCTGGATAGTTACCAGCATCAATATAATGCCACCTGAAATCAGGGCAGAGAGTGCAAGCGGAAATCTGAAGAGTATGGTTAATCCGATTGACGCCCCTAAAAATTCAGCAAGGGCTGTGGCAACACATGCAATCATGATTGAGCCGCCGAAGATGTAATTAGTCCATGTCGGAAACCACCGCCTGCACGGCTCAGACAGGCATGTGCCTGTTACTATACCGAGGTGCGCTGACATATGCTGAAGAAATATCAGCATCAACGTTGAAATCGTTATCACCCATAAGAGGGAATAATCGAAGGAGAGCCGGCAGCTATGTTAGTCGCCCAGTTTCCAGGGTCTATAAACCCTACCGTTACCAAAAAGCCAGGCCCAAGATACCTCAAAAGTTCAAGATTTAAGGTAAACCTTGCCAACAAACTGACCTTTTTCATAGATTCAACAAAATTCATAAGCGCTGTTGTTTTGCCGCCCTGTTACATGCGAGGCATATTTTATCTTTCCGTCGCTGCCGCAGTTCCTGCAACCCAGCCTGTTGAAAATGCGGCCTGAAGATTGTATCCGCCTGTCTTTCCATCCACATCTATAACCTCGCCGCAGATATAAAGGCCTTTTATTATCTTTGACTCCATTGTCTTTGGGTCTATCTCTTTTATTGACACTCCGCCTGCTGTAACAATAGCCTCTTCCAATGGTCTTGACTGCGCTATGGTGAATCGCATACCTTTTAAAAGGGCAATCACCTCTCCACGTTCTTTTTGGGTAATCTGATGGACCTTTTTATCATGCGGTATGCCGACGAGTTTTATGAAAACAGGTATCATGCTCTGGGGCAAAAGATTCTTGAACATATTATCCACGTTCTTATTGCTATGCTCCTTAATCTCGCGTAAAAATCTCAAATCCAGTTTTTCCTTTGAGATGGCCGGTTTCAGGTCAAGAGAAATCTCAACCGTGCCTTTTGCAAGGCTGTCTACAACGGTCTTGCTTAATGTCAGAATTATTGGGCCTGAAAGGCCAAAGTGCGTGAATAATATTTCGCCAAATGCCTCGGCAATCTTTTCACCATCTAAATATACCGATGCAGTCACATGATTTAAGGCCAGGCCTTGAAGGTCTTTAATATAGGCTTCTTTCACCTCAAGAGGCACAAGTGCAGCCCTTATAGGAATAATCGTATGGCCAATTTTTTTTGCCATATCGTAACCATCGCCTGTTGAGCCTGTCTTGGGATACGATGCGCCGCCTGTGCACAGGATTACAGCATCTCCGTAAAAAATGCCTTTGTTTGTGTCAACACCGACTGCCCTGTTATCCTGAGCAATAATCCCTTTTACACTCGTGTTCGGCAGTATCTGCACGCCCTGCTTATTGAGATATATTTCAAGCGCATTAACAACATCCTTTGCGCTGCCTGACAAAGGGAACACCCTCTTCCCTCTTTCTATCGCTGTCCTTACACCAATGGATTCAAAGAAATTAATGAGGTCTTCGCTAAAAAATCTTGCAAAGGCGTTTATGAGAAATCTGCCATTGGGACCGAATGCCTCTATAAACTTATCCATCTCCTCGCCGCTGGTCAGATTACATCTACCCTTGCCTGTAATGGATATCTTTATACCTACCTTTGGCATCTTCTCAATGAGAATCACATCTGCGCCAAGCTCAGCAGCCCTCCCTGCTGCCATAATGCCGGCGGCGCCGCCGCCTATCACGATAATCTTTTTAGTCATTTTTATGGTATTTTCTTTATAACAAAGCCAACCCTTGACACATTATCTGCAAACTTCTTCCAAAAATCAATCAAAGTTTATACGGTTTGTAAGAGGGAATACAGGGTGCAAACGATAAGAAATGGATGATGCTATAAAGAATGGTGGAGCTGAGGGGGATCGAACCCCTGACCTCAAGACTGCCAGCCTTGCGCTCTCCCAACTGAGCTACAGCCCCATTTATACTGCCTTAAAAAAAATAACACCCTGACTTATTTTTGTCAATCTAATTGTTAATCTAATTGTTAATCCCTTCACATATTGACACCATATAACTGTTAAGATACATTACTAAACCTATGGTAAAAAGCAAAATACCCATTCCCTGTATCTACCCCATTATAGATGATTCCATTGTCCCTTTTGACAAAATAGGAGAGATAACAAAAGCCCTAATAGCAGGCGGGGCAAAAATTGTTCAATTAAGGGTGAAAAGGCTTTCGTCCAAAGTTTTCTTGAAATCAGCCCGTATTATCAGGAAAATAACACGGGATAGCAGTGCCATCTTTATCGTGAACGACAGAGTAGATATTGCATTATTAGCAGAGGCTGACGGCGTACATCTTGGTCAGGATGACCTGCCTGTAAAAGAAGCCCGTAAACTTTTAGGAAATAATAAAATAATAGGCTATTCCACCCATAACATACGAGAGGCATTAGAAGCCGTGAGGCTGCCGGTTGATTATATTTCGTTCGGCCCGATATTTCTTACAAAAACAAAACACGATGCACAGACGCCCAAAGGCATTCAGGGGCTGGCTGAGGTAAGGAAGGCTGTTGATATTCCTATTGTTGCAATAGGCGGGATTACAGAAACAAATATGATTCACGTATTCCAAGAAGGGGCAGATAGTGTGGCTATGATTTCAGATATATTGACAGCTTCAGATATTTCTAAAAAGGTGAATAGGCTTATTCGTATTGTGGGTCTTCGTGGATGTGAGCGGGTAAAATCCTCCTGAAACGGTATACTTATTTTTGATATGATATCCCCCCTTTAGGAAAGGGGGGATATATAGTCAGCGATATAAATTTGTAGTCTGCCTATCCCGTTTAAATACATAACGGGACAAGTTTATCGGCAACTTTAAAATACGCACATAAATGGGCAAACTATATCTACTTATTTATTTCGTTCACTATAATTGTTTGCCCTTTTCTAAAAAAAGGGGGGGTTAACAAGAAGTATCTCCTTTTAATAAAAATTTACCCACACTCTTCCACGATGAGCCGAAAAACACAAAGGGGCAGACCATGAGGTTTGCCCTTTTTAATGAAATCATATAAAAACAGTTATTAAGGTATAATTCTGTCTGTGCAAGATGGATGCCATAAATATTTTACCCCGCACCCACTGATAGAAACATTCAGGGGCAGGCTCTGCACTCTCCCGCAAGTGGAGAGGTTGGACGGAATTATCGTCAATGAATCTTGTCTATCAAAGCCTTTGCTGATTTGAACACTTCTTTTACCACATTGACATCAATCAATAAACCTCTATAGTATCCGGCGATATGCAGTTCTCTATACAGGGCCTCAAAACTTTTCAGAAGTTTTCCGTTATGAATGGATACATATTTCTGGAGCATCTTTCGGTAGCCGTCAACAGATTGCGGCAATTCTTCTTCACTTACACCTTTGCTTATAAGATATTCATCTATTGCTTTGAGTATATTACAAGATACGCTGTTCCGCATGCCTCCTGAACAGGCTTAATGTCCGTATAGGTAACATCCTCTATAGAAGCCTGCTTCAATATCTCTTTTGCGTTATTTAAATATCTGATTGATTCCTTCATATCACCTCTTGAAAATACCTCGTTGAATAAAAAATTGTCAATCCCGCTAAAAGTATGCGGGAATGACAATTGCTTTAGATTTTTGCAAGAACCTCTAAAGTTTTTATCTATTATGACAGAGCTGGCAGCCTACATTTGATGGTATGCCATTGCCGCTCTGACTACCTGAATCAACCGCAGATGTGTAGTTCCATCTCAGGGCATCATAATACGGCCCGCCATGGGCAAAGTGGCAGGTGAGACAGAAGACCCTGTGGTTATAATCGGTGCCATAATTATCCATACAGCTATTGGTGCCCGTAGTGCAGGTTGACTGATATGGCAGATAGTATACCAGCTCAACACCTGTATCTAATAAATCTGCAGCTGTTACAGGAAGCCCCTTACCAGCTATGATGAGATCAGTTGTATAATTCTGCCTATCAAGTAAGTTTGGATGACAATTGGCGGTACAACCCGGCCCAGACTTCCTTGGTAGCATTAAATCTGTAGGATGTCTTTTCCAATCGTGATTGGTGGTTGGAACCACTCGATTACTCGTCTTAATTTTTTCATGCCAGTTATCATGACACTGGCTGCACCATCTGGACATAGTTGCTGCTTGTGTTCCATCTGTTGACGCATTTATATCATCTCCAGTTCCATAGGAATTAGTCTTGCCACTATCGCTCCCATGGTTGCCCGTCAGGGAGGGAAAAAGGGGACAGGCTACTTTAATAGCCAAGTAAATAGAATTTAAAAAAGTAGCCTGTCCCCTTTAATTCCTCCGTGCAGATTGCCAGGGCAGGCGCAATGTTCACTCTTTTCTTTAATGACAGACCGGTTGACAACTATGAAGATGCCAGGAAAAGCAATCTTGAAAGGTTTGCAAAATATTTTAGGAAGATGCTTGAGAGAGGCATCTACCTTGCCCCGTCCCAGTTTGAGGCGGTGTTTGTATCGCTTGCCCATTCAAAGGCGGATATTGAAAAGACGCTGACTGCTGCGGAAAAGGCTTTTAAGGGGTTATAGAGAAGGTGAGCGAAAATAGGAAAAAGCAGAGAAAGGAACAGACAAATCATAATCTCTATTTTTCAATGAGTCATAAAACGAGATTCTTCGGCTGGACGCTTCAGAATGATATTACTCTGCGGGTTCAGATTACAAATCTGAACCCGCAGAAGTTTATCTTGGTCATTACAAAATTTTCTTTTTTAATTTCGCGAGCAAATCCATATATAGAGTTAATATCTTTGGAAGGGCTCTGTATATTTCCTCGGCGATTGCCTCATTGTATGTATGGCTTGTGAGATTTCGCAGCTCTATCATCCCCAGCCAGTCAGGGTCTTCTCCGATAAGGCCAATCTGGAAGGCGCTTCGCAGGCTGTCACGTGGAGAGTATACGGTTATCCCCTGCTCCTCAAGGAAGGCCTTTAATGTTTTCCATGCAAGCTCAAAGGTAAATTCAAAGCGTTGAATTGCGGAATCGCGGATATATTCGTCTTGCTTTTGCCCAAGCACATCGGACAGCTTGCCGACAGCGCGCTCGAATTGCTGGAGGAGGCTTTGCAGTTTACTGTTCATAGATAATCTCCCTATCCTTCTCTGCCTCACGTTTAAAATCTTCAGAGGCGAGCGAGAAATCCACAATGTCTATCTTCTGGAGCATCGGCAGACCGTCGAGTTCCTCCTCTATCCTTGCCATTACATAGAACGGTATCTTATTTTCAGCCTTAAGTCCGATATCGAGGTCAGAGCGGGATGTTGCCCTGCCTCTTACGCGGGAGCCAAAATAGAATATCTGATAGTGTTCGAACGGGATATGTCGTTTAACGGAACTGATTATGAGATTAGTCAGATTTTCGTATGGTAATGGATGAGACTTTTGCATGGAGATATTTTCTATCATATCTGAATCAGATTTACAAACAAAAAGGGGAGAGTGGTCAAAGACCTTCCCCTTTTTGCGCTTCTATGGATAGATGCGATTCCTTAAGCTTATGGCTCAATGGCTGGAGTGCCGTCGGATTTTACATTGTACATGCCAACACCAGTTGTGCCGGAAATTGTGTCATAAACATTGAAGCTGATATTAGGGGTGGTTCCGTTCCCCATAAGAATAATATCATAGATACCACTACCAGTAACTCTATTATATAAAATTGAAGGAGAACTGAAACTCAATGACATTCCAAATTCGTCATTACTAGTAATAATATTGTTGGTTATAGTAACATTGGATGCACAATTAGAACACATTAATCCATTTGTGCCACCGCTTATGGAGTTTTTACTAATTGTCCCAGCAGTTAAGTTGGAGAGGTGAATACCTATAGAATTGTGAAAACCAAATATTGAATTCCCGATTATTGTAACATTTATATCTGCAGGACTTGCATTGTAGCCAATGATTCTAATTCCTGTCCCACTTCCTTGTATGTTATTATCTGTTATAATAACGAGCGGTGTTTGAGAAGGTTGAATAAAAGAAAGTATTGCCTATGCGCTACTGTTTTCGAAGAAATTTCTACTAACATTTACAGATGAATAACCGTCAATATAAACCCCGGCACCGTTGTCCTTCAATTTATTATCGTTAATAGTAATGGATGTCCCCGAGGTAACACGAATTCCGATATCACCACCGGCTATTGTAAAACCGCTGATAGTTATATTTGTAAGAGTTGATATATAGGCTACGGTATCTGTTAGGGGAGAAGTAGCCGATATAGTAGAGAAGTCTATGCCAGCACCTTTGAGGTGAATATGGCTCTTTAGTGTAATCCTTTCTGTATAGGTTCCGGGCATTACTCTGATTAGGTAAGGATTATCTGCCGTTGGATTGATGGAATCAATCGCTGCCTGAATAGATGTAAAATCTCCTCCGCTTTTTGCAACTACGATAACATTTGCATACTTCTTCTGATACGAGGCATCGTGGTTATGGTCGCCTGCTGCTACTGTGCCTGTGGTTGTTCCAATATTAAGTTTTGAGGTTGATATTGGCCCTGTGATTTTTGCATCTGT
>MGRL01000026.1 GCA_001798165.1 Deltaproteobacteria bacterium RIFCSPHIGHO2_02_FULL_43_33 | reverse complement strand
ATAGGGACAGATACCGTTAAAAGGTCCATTTATTTGGAAAACAGAATCATCAACCAAACAGGAAGGACTTGAAAATGATTGGTCCAACAATCCGCTAAGAGGGACGCAGCGAAATGCCGCCGAAGGTTTCAGGCGGTATGCCTTACAAATTGCCAATAGAAAGTTAATGTGCTAATGTATCCGAAAGGGGGTAATTCATGCATGGAATGAAAGAAATAATACAGGAAGCAGCATCTCTTCCGGTCGAGGAAAGGGTCATACTTGTTGATTCATTGCTTAGAACGCTCAATCCTCCGGACATGGAAATCGAAAAAGAATGGGTGAAGGTTGCTAAACGTAGGCTCGCTGAGTTACGATCAGGCAGCGTGAAGGCCATTCCAGGAGATGAGGTGTTTGCGAAGATACGGGAGCGTTTCGAGAAATGACCTTCTCGTTTCATCCCGAAGCAAAAGACGAGCTTAACAAAGATATTGAATACTACGAAAACTGTGAACCCGGCCTCGGTTATGATTTTTCAATCGAGGTGCATGTGGCCATACAAAATATTGTCAACTACCCAACTGCATGGCCAATCATAGGAGAAGATATCCGGCGCTGCCTTGTAAATCGTTTCCCATATGGCATTATCTACAGTATTGAGCGAGGTGAGATTTTCATTCTTGCAGTAATGCATCTGCGCCGACATCCTGATTATTGGAAAAACAGACTTTAAAATGGCATAACAAAATGCTCCATATTGACGCTTTGCTGTCGCGTAGCTTGCAAAAAATTGCAACCTGCGACCAGCGGCGCAAGTGAGCTTATCCGTTGCCAATCGCGCTGTGCGTCGTAAATCTACGAGCGTCCCATCTAAGAAAAACCAATTGAATAACTTCCTCCTTCCCAAAACAGCATTTCAGGATTAATTGACGGTTTTAAATCCAGCATAGCGGGATCTGGCTCCTTTATTGCACTTCACGGTCGAATATAGTATAAAATACCATAATGAGTTCACCCCTTCATAGAAAGGCCCTTTCATTATCATACTTCACAGTAGGATATAATATTATAGAGGGGATTGTATCAATCCTTGCTGGATTGCTGGCAGGGAGTATTGCTCTGATTGGATTTGGCCTGGATAGTTTTGTTGAATCTCTTTCAGGCAGCGTGATGATATGGAGGTTCAGGAAACATGAACAGATGTCAGAGGAGGAAGAAGAGAGGATAGAGGCCAAGGCCGTAAGGTTAATCGCCTATACCTTTTTCATCCTTGGCGCGTATGTTTTATATGAATCGGTCAAAAAGCTGTACTTACAGGAGATGCCAGACCCAAGCCTCTTCGGAATAATTATCGCTATTGTTTCCATTATTGTAATGCCTGTCTTATTCTATATGAAATACCGGACAGGAAAGACTATTAACAGCAGAAGTCTGGTTGCAGACTCAAAGCAGACGCTGGTTTGTTGTATTTTATCGGTTGCTCTGCTGATTGGACTGGGGCTTAATTATCTTTACGGTTTCTGGCAGGCAGACCCTATTGTCGGACTTGTTACTGTAGTATTTTTAGTAAGAGAAGGTTATCATGCCTTGAAAGAGGAAAGATTATGCACTTGCTGACTCTTGATACATTATGTGTTTTGCTATGCAAAACCCAACACTGCTTTGTTTTTAACAAAGCAGATAATTTGTCAAGGGCTGAGATAATTGTATGAAAACAACCCGTCTTTATCTTATCCGTCACGGCCAGGTGGTAAACCATCATGAATTCCGCTACAACGGCCATTTTGATGTAGACATAACCGATATTGGTGTTTTGCAGATGGAAAATATTGCGGCCTATCTATCAAAGGAGCCAATAACTGCTGTTTACTCCAGCGATCTGCAGAGGGCAACAAAAGGAGCTGAGATTATCGGGGGAGCTTTGGGCTTAAAGCCTGTAAAGATTCATGCCTTCAGGGAGCTTCATTTGGGCAGATGGGAAGGGCTTACAAGGGAGGAAGGCGCAGCGCAATTTCCGGAAGAGGCGGATTTTAGATTCAGAGACCTTGCTTATACACGGGTGCAGGGCGGTGAAAATCTGCATGACCTCAAACAAAGGGTTATCCCTGCCTTAGAAAAGATTCTGAGTAAACACAAAGGCGAACATCTAACCCTTATTGCGCATGGCGGCGTGAACAGGGTTATTCTCTGCGATGCGATGGGGCTTCCTATGGAAAATTTTTTCAGGATTGAGCAGGACTATGGATGCCTGAATGTGATTGACTATTTTGACGATGGGGTGAAGGTTGTAAAACTGTTAAACGGCGGGCCGAATCAGGAATTGAATATTGCAAAGATTTACTAATGAAAGACAATCTCAGAAAAAAACATGTTAGTAATGCCAAAAAGATAGTTGTCAAAGTTGGCAGCGCCGTGCTTGCGAGCAGCCACGATGAGGGGCTTGATGAAGCGGTGTTTTCAAATTTGGCAAAAGGTATATCTGAATTAAAAAAATCGGGGAAGGAAGTCATACTGGTCACCTCCGGCGCCATTGCAATAGGCATGAAAAAGATGGGGCTTGAGCAAAGGCCTGCAAGCATCCCTGAAAAACAGGCAATTGCAGCCATTGGACAGGGAAGCCTTATGGCGCTGTATGAAAAGGCATTTAATCCGATGGATGAAAAGGTCGCCCAGGTGCTTTTAACGCATGATGACCTCGGCAACCGGCAGAGGTTCTTAAATGCCAGAAATACCATCACAACACTTTTGAGCTATGGCATAATCCCAATTATAAATGAAAATGATACAGTTGCCGTGGAAGAGATAAAATTCGGCGATAATGACCATCTTGCAGCATTGGTAACCAATTTGGTTGAGGCGGATTTGCTGGTAATCCTTACTGATATAGACGGACTATTTGATAAAGACCCAAAAAAGGATAAAACAGCAAAGCTTATCCCGATGGTAAAAGATGTTGATCACGTGGTCCAAGGGTGGGCAGGCGAGGCAACAGGCCTTTTTGGCACAGGCGGCATGTCGTCAAAAGTAGAGGCGGCAAAAAAGGCGGCTCACTTTGGCGTGCCGACAGTTATTGCCAATGGAAGAGGCCGGGATATTTTAAAAAGGATTTTCGATTCCAGTGATATCGGGACTCTGTTTTTGCCTATGGAGGACAGGCTTACAAGCAAAAAGCACTGGATAGCCTTTTCAGCCCGGCCAACAGGAAGGATATTTGTTGATGACGGGGCAAAGGATGCAATATTAGAAAAAGGCAAAAGCCTTCTCCCCTCCGGCATAACAAAGATAGGCGGTGTATTTGAAGCAGGCGAAGTAATTCACTGTGTAGACCGGCACGGCAAGGAGTTTGCCAGAGGTGTTGTAAATTACGGTTCAACAGAGATAGAAAAGATAAAAGGGGTGAAAACAACGGAGATTGAAAAGATTTTAGGGTATAAGTATTACGATGAGATTGTGCATCGGGATAATCTGGTGATATACAGAGCGTCATAACTTCGCATACATGCTTTGTTCTGGCCTGCCTGCTGCAGGCAGGCGCTATGTAATGCGTATTTACTTATGACGCTGTGTATAGTTTAACAGTTTGTTGAAAAACTCAACAAACTCCGATTACACGGATAAAAGATTAGATTTCACAGATTAAAACCCATTGAAATATCTGTGTAATCGTTTTTCCTAATCTGTGTAATCAAGGCTGTTGATGCCTTTTTCAACAGCCTGTTAATTTGATGGTCTGAAAATCTCTGACAAATCTCTACAAATCAGTTGACACGGGCAGCAAAAATAGTTTTAATGAGGGCTAAATTATGTGTATCAACTTCAATATTAAGGTCATATCTGTTTTTTGTATCGCCTCTCTTATCTTTTCAGCGTCATCACCATTTGCAGCCAATAAAAAACCGCCTGTCGGCGCAGTAGTTGCATGGACAGGCGATGTGTATGTTTATCATGAGGATGAGGCGACAGGTATTAAGGTTGTGGGCATGGAAGGAATTTATCCTCGGGATACCATCATAACTTCTGTCAAATCCAAAGTAAAAGTCCTTATGAAAGATGACAGCATTTTAAGCATTGGCGAAAATGCGAGATTTATTATAAAAGAATATTCCCTTACCGAAGCAGATAATAATAGAGTGTCGGTATTTAAGATATTTACTGGCAAGGTGCAGACGCTGGTTGGAAGGATGTTTCGCGGGAACGCATCACGATTCAGGATAGAGACGCCTACCGCAGTAGCCGGAATAAAAGGGACGCACTTTATTGTTGCAGCGAGTGAAAATGAGAGCGAGATAGCGACAATAAGCGGCGAGGTAAGCGCAAACAACATCTCCACGTCTATTTCTGGCGAGGTTATAGTGAAGGCAGGGTTTGCAATAAATGTTCAGGCAGGCAAAGCGCCCACAGAGCCGGCTGAAATTTCCTTGCAGCACCTTAATGAGCTGATGGCTGAGACATCCCTGCCTATTACCGTTCCTATAGAAATGCAAGAGGCAGGATGCGCTGCATGTCATGAAAAGATTTACACTGCCATCCTCCGATACGGCAAGCAGCATCCCATGGCATCCGATGAATGTAATGTGTGCCACATAACAGAGTTGGCATCTGTACGGGGGATCCCCGTAGATACCTTTACGAGGGAAAATCTAATCTTTCTTGATCTGACGGATACAGTCAATTACAAGGTCAAGGTAAAAGTAAAAGATAAGGAAGGTAAAGAGGCTGTATCACAGGAGATAAATTTTACACCTTCATCGGTATATGAAAGAATGCTGGATGACAAGACCCCGCCTGTTGTATCCAATATAAAATTAGAGGAGTTGAAGGCAGGGATATTCTACTCAGCAGTAATAACATGGGATACGGACGAACCCTCTACCGCGCAACTGGAGTTCGGTCTTTCTGATAAATACGGCGATGTTACTTTATCGGATGATAGGTATACGAGGGAGCATAAGGTGGCCATTGACAGGCTTGTGCCAGGTGAAAAGTATCATGTTCGCGCCATCTCAAAAGATGTGTTTGGTAATATAACCAGGTCAGATGATTTTGCATTTAAGGTTAAAAAGCCATTCGTGGAAAAGCAGGATGAACCAGGCATCAAACCTTCTGTAGAAAGTATCAAGGTGGTAAAGGTAGGCGATAAAATTGCTTTATCATGGAAGGCAAACAAAAAGATTACTTCTCAAGTAGACCTATCAGAGGTTTTGTCAAGAAAGAATATTACATCAAAAGAACCCCACTACCCAGGGCTTACTACTAAGAAATATGCAGGCCTTGACAGCTGTTTAAGCGGCGATTGCCATAAGGGCAGCATCCATAAAAAGACTACACATCCTACCGGCTTGCTTTCATGGGTGAAGGTTACCCCGGCGCCTGACCTGCCTTTAGCAGGAGGAACAATAATGGTATGCACAACATGCCATACCCCGCATGGTGGAGAGCATAACCATATTCTGAGAAAAGAAGAGGCCAAACTCTGCGCATCCTGCCACAGAGACCAAAAATAAAGAGTAGAGTCAAAAGTCAGGAGTCAGAAGATAAATAGGTAGAGTTGTATACTTTTGACTACTGACTTCTCACTTACTTATGACTGTTTGTGAGATTGGTCGGGGCGAGAGGATTCGAACCTCCGACCCCTGCGTCCCGAACGCAGTGCTCTACCAGGCTGAGCCACGCCCCGATGATACCGTGAATAGTTGACGGTGAGTTGTTAAAACATTATAAATGATATGAATCTCAAATTGCTACAAAATAGTAATAGAGTTTTACAATTTACCGTTTACTATTTCCTGCTTACTGCCTTGATTGCCTGCGCCCCTGTTATCTCGCCGGAGGTTTTGAAAGCAGTTGACCAGACAATTACCTTT
>MGRL01000025.1 GCA_001798165.1 Deltaproteobacteria bacterium RIFCSPHIGHO2_02_FULL_43_33 | reverse complement strand
TAAAGATTTTCGCTACAGTGAACATATTGGTCTCGGCGAAACCCTCCGGCAGTTCAACACAAAAGATTTTCAGGTCATTTTCCGCGAGCATACGATGAAAAAGTGGGATGACGGCAAAAGGAATTATGAGCGGTGTCTGGCATTGCCGTTCTGGTCGTATATAGACGCAGGCGGAAATGTGTGGGGGTGCAGCGCCTATCTCGGCGATGAAAGATTTATCTACGGCAATATTTATCAAAATACCTTTCAGGAAATATGGGAAGGGGAAAAAAGGAAGAAATCCCTTGAGTGGGTTCATTCTGGTATGGATACATCTGAATGCAGGGTGAATTGCAGGATGGATGAGATTAACAGGTATTTATGGGAAGTGAAACATCCATCAGGGCATGTGAATTTTATTTAGTTCACGCTGAAAATTGCCCATCTGCTGAGTTGCCTTTGTCGCTGTGCTGCTCACTTGGGGACAGATTTGAAATCTGTCCCCAGTATGCTCCTTTTTGAGCGTGAACTATGAGAAAGGCATCTTTATTTTAAAACGAGCATAATAATGATTGAGAAAGCAGTAAAGAAAAAACATAGAGTGAGCAGTTCTTCCAGAGTAGAGATGCTGGCTAAATTACCGGCGAGCCGGTTATATAAAAAGGCAAATGCGCTGCGCAAGGATCTGGTAAAAATTGCCGTGCAAAATAAGGCAGGCCATATCGCCCCGTCCCTTTCCTGCGTTGATATTTTAACAGCGCTTTATTATCACACCATGAATCTTTCTTGCGATCCGCAGTGGGAAGAAAGGGACAGGCTTGTATTTTCTAAGGCGCACGGCTGTTATGGGCTTTATGCCATTCTTGCAGACAGAGGGTATATCCGGCGGGAAGACTGGGAGAATTTTTATAGAGGAAGTTTTTTATCAGGGTGTGCGGAACGGAGCACAGAACATGGTATAGAGGCAAGCTGCGGCGCGCTTGGTCACGGACTGCCGATTGCAGTTGGTATTGCCTTTGGAGCAAAACTGCAGGATAAAAAGTACAGGGTTTACTGTGTTGTCGGAGACGGCGAAATGCAGGAAGGCTCTATGTGGGAAGCGGTTCAATTTGCAGCAAAGTATAAACTGTCGAATTTGACGGTAATAATAGATCATAACAGACTGCAGGCTATGGATTTTCTGGAAGATGTCCTGACCGTGGAAGGAAAAAGGTTCAATTTGCAGCAAAGTATAAACTGTCGAATTTGACGGTAATAATAGATCATAACAGACTGCAGGCTATGGATTTTCTGGAAGATGTCCTGACCGTGGAAGGAAAAAGGTTTGATTTGCAGCAAAAAATGAAGGCCTTTGGGTTTGAAGTAAAGACATGCAATGGACATAATCCTGAAAAAATGGTTTCTATCATGGAAAGGTGGATAAAGGGCAGTGCGTTTGACAAACCGCAGGTATTGATAGCAAACACTGTTAAAGGGTACGGTTTGTTGTGCATGGAAAATATTCCTAAATTTCACTTCCGTTTGCCGACAGAAGACGAATTAAATATGGGGTGCCGTTTTGAATAGCGCAGCAAATTACAGAAAAGATATTGTCAACAAGATTATCCCCTATGCAAAAAAAGACAAGAGGATTATGTTAATCGTTTGCGATATGGGGTTTGGAGCTATTGATAAATTTAAAATGGAATTTCCTGACAGGATTTTCAATGCAGGCATTATGGAGCAAGGGATGGTTGGCATAGCGGCCGGAATGGCAATGGCCGGTTTAATACCCATAGTATATTCAATTGTAAATTTTCTTGCTTTTCGTTCGCTGGAGCAGATGCGTAACGATGTGCTGCATCAGGATTTGAATGTTAAGTTTATTGCAACCGGGGTAAGCAATTACTTCAAATTTCTTGGCCCGTCTCACTGTTGCGACGATGATGATAAAAAAATAATGCAGTTGATAGATATGAAAATATACGATCCTTACGAAACGGAAAAAGTTGATTTTGACAAATTGGTAAAGGACTGGATTACAGACACAAAAGCCGGATATTTCAGGGTATAAACAGGAATGAAACTCTCATGTCTTAAAGACACAAAGGGCGATGAAAATTATCACCCTCCCCTTTATCCCCTCCCGTCAAGGGAGGGGGAACTTCTTATCTCCCCTCTCCCCTTGAGGGAGAGGGTTAGGGTGAGGGGAATTTTAAGATGAAATATAACTATAAAATAACAGTTATTATGCCTGCCTTGAATGAAGAAAAAAATATCGTAAAGGCGGTGGAGAATGTAATAGAGTCGTTTGGCATGGTTGGAATTTCCGGCGAGATTATTGTTATGAATGACGGAAGCACGGATGGCACCGGAAATGCAGTAGAAGGGCTTATAAAAAAACATTCTTTTATCAGATTGATAAGCCATGATAAGCCGGAAGGCATAGGCGGGTCTTTTTGGGAAGGCATAAAGAAGTCTCAGGGAGAAGTTGTAACCATGGTTCCCGGCGACGGGGAAAATGACGCCTTTGAAATCCTGCGCTATCTGCCGCTTATGGAACAAGTTGATGTGGTTATACCGTTTGTCTATAATGCAAATGTCCGATCATTGAAGCGGAGGCTGCTTTCTAAGCTTTATAAGGGGATTATCAATCTGTCATTCGGCATGCTGCTAAATTATATGAACGGGACCGTTATGTACCGCAAGTGTGTGCTGGATAACATTGACTTAAAGGCCAGAGGTTTTTTTTACCAGACCGAACTTTTGATTAAATGTCTTAAAAACGGTTATATGTACGCTGAGGTTCCGTATATCTTAAAAAAGAGAGGCACTGGCGGCTCAAAGGCCACAACCCTGAAATCGCTTCTGGGAGTAATGCGGGGTTATCTTACTGTAATGGCCTCCGTATATCTCGGCAAAAAGGTGAATGGGCGGATTTCACCTGATTCAGTAACTGCCTTAAAAATGAAAGAATTGAGAGATTGTTGAAAAACCACAATCTCCAGACCTATGAAAAATATAATTCTTGATGGACATAAACTTGCTTGGCATAAGGATCGCGTTGACGCTTGGCTTCGGGGCGAAAGAATCGCCCCTATAACCATTGACTGCGCTTTAACAAGGGCATGCACATACAGATGCACCTATTGTTACGGCATGCTTCAGGCAAATGACATCAAGCGGATGACAAAGGATGTCATATTCAGATTCCTTGACGACGCCGCTGATATTGGCGTTAAGGCAATTAGCTTTGTAAGTGACGGCGAATCAACATGCAGTCCGCATCTGTATGACGCCGTATTGAGAGGGAAGGCCAATGGTCTGGATATGGCCATAGGCACCAATGGCTATCTGCTCAAAGATGAAAGGTTGGAGGATATACTCCCTGCGCTTACTTACCTGAGATTTAATATATCCGCAGCAGACGCCAAGAGATATAAAGAAATTCATGTGTGCGAGGAAGAGGCATATTATAAAGTTATAAATACAATAAAAGAGGGCGTGAGGATAAAGAAGAAAAACAAACTTGATGTTACTATCGGCCTGCAAATGGTATTGCTGCCTGCATTTGCAGACCAGATTATCCCTCTGTCAAAATTGGGCAGAGAACTTGGTGTTGACTACCTTGTCATCAAACATTGCAGCGATGACGAGATGGGGAGCATCGGGGTGGATTATTCAAAATATAATGATATGGTTGATGTGCTGAAACAGGCCGAAACTTACTCAACAGACAATTATCTTGTTAAGGCAAAATGGTCAAAGATATTGAGCGGCGGCAAGCGTAAGTATTCTCAATGCTACGGTCCGCCGTTTATAATGCAGTTTTCAGGCTCCGGTCTTGTTGCGCCATGCGGCATGTTGTTTAATGATAAATATAAAAAATATCACATAGGCAACATTGCGGACACCTCATTCAAAGAACTGTGGAAAGGGGAGAGGTATTGGGAGGTAATCAATCTGATTGCATCCGAAAGATTTGACGCAAAGACCATGTGCGGTTCGCTCTGCCTTCAGCATAAGGTGAATGAATTCCTTTGGGATATAAAACAACACAGTGTGGACATTGCGGCGCCGAACGCCGTTCCCCCTATGCACATCAATTTTATATAACCGTAATGTCAAAAAAGATAAATGGTGATTTGGCCGGCTTGGATGTTTCATCTGTCAAAGCCCTTGCCTTAAAAGGCGGCAAATTGCTGCTCTTGAGGCATGTTTTGGGTTTTAGTATCAATTTTTCATGCGGCATTGTTCTGGCAAGGTTTTTAGGGCCGGAAGTTTTAGGTCTTTATTTTATATCTTATACGCTTTTAATAATATTACGGCAGTTCATAGATTTTGGAATAGGCACACATCTGATCCGCCTTCCTTTAAGCCCTACCCCCGGTGACTTTAAAACCGCATTTACTGTTCAACAGTTTTTGGGTGTTGTTAGTGTGATTGTGGTAATAGCATTTGTTGGTCCTTTTGCATCTAAATGGTATGGTCATGGTGAATTGTTTTTCCTAACGCTCTCCGCAGGGATAGGGGCGTATTTTAACAGTTGGCAAAGTATCCCTCTATCTCAATTAGAGAGAAAGATGGAGTATAATAAAGTAGGTATAATTGAGATAGTTGAAATATTAGCTTTTAATCTTGCGGCTGTAATTGGAGCTGTTATAGGTATGGGAATATGGGGATTGGTTGTGGGTAATATATTAAGGGGGCTTATTCCAGCTTTCATGGCTGTGCTTCTAACCGGATTGCGGCCAACCTTTTCCAGAGATAAGAAGGCTGTTTCCTCTTTGGCGCATGAAACCTTGCCTCTTGTTGGCTCAAATCTGGTCCTTTGGCTCATTATGTTTGCGCCGACCATACTGGTAGGAACTTTCGCCGGTATAAAGGCATTGGGGATTGCGCAGCTTGCTTATAGCATCCTTGGCAGCACCATGTTTATTGCCACTATTTTTCAAAGGGTAAGTCTCACATCTCTTGCTAAATTTCAGGATAATATGGAGAATTTTAACAGGGCTGTTCAACAAGTATTATATCTGCTTTTTGTCATCTATATCCCTCTTACTATGGGAGTTGCGTCTCTTTCGCCCTGGTGGGTCCCTTTAATATATGGAGCAGAATGGGCAGAGATGGATAAGGTTATACTTGTTGCGGCTATACCTGTTACCGCTTCAGCCTTGCTCTTAATCATTCTTTCAGCCTTGCTTTCCAAAGGATTAGCATCTATTGTCTTTAGACAGAATATTACTCACGCTGTGATATATTGGATTGTTATGGGTGTTACTGTTGCCGCTTTCGGAGCTCTTTCGGTTCCTGTTGCGCACCTTGCAGCTATGTCTGCCGCTTATATCTTTATAGCAGGATATGCGAGATGCTGCGGACATATTGACTATAAACCGTTGTTTGCTGGATTTTTAGCAGGTATTGTCACAATGATGCTTTCGTGGTTTGCGGTCAAAAGGGGCAATCTACTTATTCCTTTTTTACTGTGGCCTGCATTCTCTTTATTGCTATTCGTATCCTCTGCTTCTGTCAGACAGAGTGCTGCAATATTTTTTTACAATGTCCGAGGTGATTCAAGATGAAGCTATGCCCTGTATGCGCGTCTACTATCACGCCTGAATTTTTAGAGCGATGCGACAATTTTACCATAAACCGCTGTCCCGATTGCGATGTCATATTTTCAGACCCGATGACAAACCCAGGAGCGTCTTGGTATGAGTCTTCAGAGATGTATGCGGTAGGAAGGTTTTGCAATATAGATAACGGATGGCATCACAAGCAGTTTTTGGATGATGCGGAAACATATGGCAAAAGATTATTAGATGTCGGCTGCGGCACAGGTGTATTTTTAAAAGAAGCTAATAAAAAAGGGTACGAGGTATGCGGGCTGGATTTTGATAAGAAGAATGTAAAGATTGCAAAAGCGCGTTACGGCATTGAAAATATTTATACGGCGACCATAAGCGGAATTGCAAGGGATTTCTCCGGTGAAAGCTTTGATGTGATAACATTTTTTGAAGTGCTGGAACATCTGGAATCTCCTGTTTCATTTATAAATGAGATTAAGGCGATACTTGCTCCCGGCGGCTATATTGCATTGAGCCTGCCAAACCGGGAACGCACATTGGATTTTCTGGGCGATGCTGATTATCCGCCGAATCATCTTACTAAATGGGACAAGGAATGTCTTTCTTCTTTTTTGGAGAGAAATGGTTTTGAAGTGGTAAAGTGTTTGATAAAAGAGTTAGATTCTAACGAGGTTGTTGCTTATCTAAAACACAAGATACGTTTTGGGATTGCAAAAAGCATTGCCAGACGAGGCATTGATTCAAAAGATGAAAGAGATATTCAAAAAGCGGCAAAATTGTTGATGATGAAAGACATGCTATTTAAAATATTCAGCATAATCTTCAAACCGGTCTCTCTTTTTTCTCTTCAAGGGACTGGGCTTTATATGCTTGCGAGGTTGAAAAGATGAAGATAGCTGTTCACGCGAAGGTTTTAAGCGAGGATAAGCCTAACGGTATCGGCGTCTATACCTATAATCTTCTTAAGGCCATATCCGGAATTGATACTGAAAACGAATATACCCTTTATTCAAACAAGCCGATAGTTCAGAAGATAAGCGCCGCCAATTTCAAAGAAAAAATATTAAACTTTCCCGCAGGCTGGTCATATATCAGATTTCCGTTTGAGTTTCTTAAAAGAGACTATGATATTCTTTTTGTTCCTAAGGAGTTTGTGCCTCCGTTATTCAGGCCTAAGACGGTTGTGGCTTGTTATGGATTCGGCAAAAAGACGGTAAAAAAGGAGCATTTATCGGCGGGTTCATGGTTAAATATGTGGATGGGGGCAAATTATGCGCTTCGTGTTGCAGATTCTATTATCGCAATATCAGAATCCGTAAAAAGCGATATAGTGGAAAACTGCGGTATAGGCGCAGGTAAAATTACAGTCACCCATCTTGGCTATGACGAAAAACTTTATAAGCCGTATACGGATAAAGAGTTGCAGGATAATATCAAACTCAAATACGGAATTAAGAGCAGATTTATCATAAATACGTCCAGTCTTCTGTGGCACAGGAAAAATGTTACAAGGCTGATAGCAGCATTTAAATTGTTTCAGTCAAGGTCAGCTTCTGATTATCAATTGCTGATTACAGGCAAGAGGGGAGAATCTTATGAAGAGATAGTTGGCCTTATTTCATCTCTTGATCTTAAAAAAGATGTTATTTTAACCGACTATGTTCCCATAGATGATATGCCGCTTCTGTTGAATGCGGCCGACTTCATGGTTTTTCCTTCTTTGCATGAGGGTTTTGGGCTATCCGTATTGGAAGCTATGGCATGCGGCTGTCCGGTTATAACTTCCAATGTGTCATCGCTTCCTGAGGTAGTCGGCGATGCCGGCATCTTGATTGATCCTTACAAGATAGAGGAAATTGCATCTGCAATGGAACATGTAGCCGTAGATGGTGCAACAAGAGAAAAAATGAAGCAGAAAGGCAGCAGGCGGGCAAAGACCTTTTCATGGGAAAGGACTGCAAGGGAAACATTGAAGGTATTTGAAGGTGTATGATGACTGAAAGGTTGAACATTGCGGCGCCAATCTTAATTGCGCTTTTAACCATACATCTGCTGGTGATGTATTCTATCCGGCCTTACGGATACAATCTTTCGGCCATGATGCGATTGACCGAGACCGAAGAAAACGGGCAGGATATTAAAAGGTATTTTCAAAAAGGAATGGTTATATTTTCAGAGGGCGGTTATGACGGGCAAAATTATTATTATGTGGCAATGGATTCAATTTTCAAGATGGATTATAAGAATGCCTATCGCCAACAGAGAATGCTTTATCCGCTTCTGTCCAAACTATTGACATTTGGCGATAACTCATTGCTTCCTTACACCATGTATCTTGTTAATCTTGCCTCTCTTGCCCTGGGCATGTATTTTTTTATCCTCATATTAAGATATTATTCTTTAAATCCGATGTGGAGTCTTTTTTACGGGCTCTCCCCGCCGTCTATAATGACCATACAGTACGACCTGCCCTCTCCTCTCAGCATCTTTTTGATAATTGCCGCGGTTTATTTTTATATCTGCAAAGGCAGGATATATTTAACCGTCCTATTCTTTGCATTCGCGTTTCTCACACGAGAGGATTCGCTGTTGGTTCTTCTTCCTTTGCTCATATGGGATTTTCAGAAGAATAGAAGCATTGGCAGAGGCGTAGTTTTGGCATCATCATTGATACCGTTTGTTTTATGGCAGTTTTACATTACATTTAAAATCGGCAAACTTCCTACAGGTGTATCGGCTGCCTCAACGCTCAATCCTATGCCGTTTTACGGGGTTGCAGCATATTTTTTAACTGTAAAAATTGAAGGCATAAAACAATTATTCAAGATTGGCAGCGTGGCTTTAGTATTTTTATATTTTACAGCGGTTTTTTTTATAATGATTAAGGCGCTTATCCGCGGCAGGAATCTTTTTTACTATGTTGTCGGCGCCTACTGTATTTTGGTATTATTTACAGTTCCGTCTCAATGGGACAACTATAATGGGCTCTTAAGGATGTTTTACGGCATGTTTCCTTTTTTAGTATTGTCATACAGTTACGCCAAGGAAACTTCTCTAAGATATGCGGTATATTTTATAGCCGTTCTGATTTTTTTGACAGGGGTGAGAATATTATTTGTCAGTCCGGTTTACCCATTTACCATATGGTGATATATGGATAAAAAGAAAAAAATCTTAACAGCGTCATTAATCTTCTCCCATCTTTTAATGCTTGTCTTGGGGGTATTTTTCCGGTTTACCGACGGAGATGAGGGCGGGATGTTGGCCGTTGCTAAAGAGGTGATTGGCGGCAGGGTCCCCATACTTGACATAAATGCGCATAATCAGCCGCTCATGTATTATTTTTACGGTTTGTGGATGAAACTCTTCGGTTTTTCAATCATCTCCGGCCGGTTTTTATCCGTTTTTGCCATGTTTGCGGCAGGGCTGCTCCTTTTATGGTGGACATACAAATTTACCAAAAGCTACGCAACAAGCCTAATCATATATTTTATTTTTATTGTCAATCTTACCTTTTTTAAGGCAAATATAACTGTTAAGCCTTTTGCCCTGACAAACTTTTTTACTTTTGCCTCTTTTGCGCTTCTTTCCGGTAAATATCTTTCAGAAAATACGTTTAGCGCGCCAGCCTTGTTTTTTTCCGGTGTTTTCTTGGGCTTAGCCCTCGGTGTCAGGTTGATGTTTATACTTCCCATTGTCTTTGCCATATGGATCGTTATTGTAATGGTAAGAGACGGCAGGGCAATTAAAGATATTGCCAAGAATATCTTTATCTACTCGGTCGGCGTCTTCATCCCTCTTATCCCTTCTGTCGTCATATTTTTAAAGGAGCCGCTCAGGGCTTATACCATATGGGCAGGCGCATATTCGCAGGTATATCTTGGAAAAGGCGCAAACCCTGATTTTAAGATAGATGTGCTTAAAGATATAAGGGTGGAAAGGACTATGAACGGCCTTATAGGTGCCCTTAAAGTGCCGGATACCGCTTTTTTAATCCCTCTTGTCTTTGTTTCCACCATGATTTTTTTCTATAAATATGGGCTTATGGATAGGGCGAAAAAAAACGTCTATTTCCTTACATGGGCTGTGTTCGGCAGCATTATATGGCTGTGTTCAAATCTCTATTTAGCTTACTTTGCTTACGTTAATCAGGTTGTGTTATTTGCCTTGCTTCTCATTATTCCTGGCGTTGAGGCTTTGACCTTAAAGGTTAAGCCGAAAAATATTGCTATAAGCATGGCTGTTTTCGTTATAATTTTTACCGCTCTATTTTATTCTCACTTCCAGAAAAAGCTCAATACGAGCATATTTTATATGTTCGCTTCTAAGGAGCAGATAATAACGCCGGGTTTTGTGAGTGGAGTATCAAATGATGTTGTTAAGAGACTTACAAAGGATGGAGATATTGTATTTGATACATGGGGTGTGTTTGTCTTTGCCTCCGGCAGAAAACCTGTAAAAGGATTTGAATATCCAAACGATTCAGATCTCTTCTGGGCATTTATGCAGAATAAGGAAATGGCAGGGAAATATCTCTATATTTCTGAGTCTGAATTATATGGGATGTTTGAGAGAAAGGAAATTCCCCTTGTGATACTGGGAGATGATACAGACCTAAGGCTTTTGGTTTTTGGAGAAGGGGGAGGTTTATTGGAATCAAACGATGTAAACAGGTTAAGACGAAAGATAGAGATGTATTATGATATTTACAAAAAATATTATGTTAAGCCTACGAATGCATGGGTTTTAATTTATCTTCCTAAAAAGTGAACTGTTATGAGAATACTTGATATAGGCTGCGGCAAAAACAAAATACTGGGCGCCATAGGCATTGACATGCGCAAGACGCCTGCTACAGATATTGTTTGCAATTTGGACAACTTTCCCTATCCGTTCCAGGGCAACTCCTTTGACAAGATTTATATGATGGATGTGCTGGAGCATCTTGATGATATAAAGGGAGTAATGGAAGAGATTCACCGCATTGCTAAACATGGTGCTGATGTTTTTATAAGGGTTCCGCATTTCAGCAGCACACATGCCTACGGCGATTTTACGCACAAGCATTTTTTCAATACCGAGTCGTTTAATTATTTTACAGGAAACTTTCCTCAGTATGATTTTTACAGCAGCGCAAATTTTTATAAGACGAAGATGAAGATAAATTTTTGGAGGCTTCATAGATTGAATGGAATTGCCTTTTTCGCCAATCTTTTTCCGCTTTTTTATGAAAAATATTTAGCCTTTATATTTCCGGCAATGAATATTGAGGTTACTCTTAAGGTGATAAAATAAGGTATCAAGTGAGGCATAGTGGTCTTACAGGTGAAACCCACAAATAACTTGCTTTGCTCTTATTTATGTCATGCCCCTCCCCCTTTATCCCCCTCACAGAGGGGGACAGGGGGAGGGGCATCCAGCGTCTTCATAACATGGGCTAAAACATAAAGCTTGCCCCCGAATGTCTATATCGAGAGACTCTGGATTCCCGCTTAAAGATTGCGGGAATGGTAATATGAAAAAGCAGCGTCCTTCCAGGGAGGTTATAAATACCTTAATAGGCAATAACCTTTTGTGATATTAAATATC
>MGRL01000024.1 GCA_001798165.1 Deltaproteobacteria bacterium RIFCSPHIGHO2_02_FULL_43_33 | reverse complement strand
TATTATCCTCGTCGGGATTTTATTTTGATTACGGAGAGAATAGCCTTTTTTGTTACTTATTTCAAAATTACACAGAGGATTTTACATTACCAAAAATCTCATCCTGTTGACCTTTATTTCGTTTCCGTGGTAGATTCTGTTTATGCCCAATAAACGCTTACGGGAAATACCTGCGGTTGATGAAGTCTTAAAATCAGCCAAGATGCAGGAATATGCCCGCTTATATTCAAAAAACCTTATTACGCAAGAGGTGAGAGATATTCTGAGTAAAATGAGAACAGATATTATCGCCGGCCAGAAGACAGATGTGAATACGATAGAAAAATTAGTTATATCGCATATAGAAGATATATTGAAACCGTCTATCAAGAAAATAATCAATGCGTCAGGCACGATATTGCATACAAACCTTGGAAGGGCGATATTATGCGATAGTGCGGTTGAGGCAGTGAAGATTTGCGCCAGCCATCCGGTAAATCTTGAGTTTGATATAGGAAGAGGCGAACGGGGCGAGAGGGATAGCCATATAGAAGATATTGTCTGCCGTTTAACAGGCGCTGAGGCGGCTACTATAGTAAACAATAATGCGGCAGCGGTTTTTCTGACATTGAATACGCTTGCTGAAGACAGGGAGGTTATTATTTCCAGGGGTGAGCTTATAGAGATAGGCGGGTCTTTCAGAATTCCGGAGGTAATCCAAAAAAGCGGATGTAAACTTATAGAGGTGGGGACAACAAACAGAACGCATCTCTCAGATTACATCTCTGCTATAAGCCCTGACACGGCGGCAATTTTAAAGGCCCACACAAGCAATTATAGGGTGGTTGGTTTTACAGCATCTGTTGATATGAGGGAATTGGCAGCAATGGGCAGTCGTCATGCCATACCGGTAATTGAAGATTTGGGAAGCGGTTCATTGGTTGATTTATCCCGGTTTGGTCTTCCGAGAGAACCTGTGGTCAGAGACAGTGTTGAGGCAGGGATAGATATAGTTACATTCAGCGGAGATAAACTCCTTGGCGGTCCGCAGGCCGGCATTATTATTGGCAGGCGGAAATATATTCAGAAGATAAACAAAAACCCATTAAAGAGGGCGCTCCGAGTTGATAAGATTACTATTGCAGCGTTGGAGGCAACGTTGAAACTTTATCTGAATCCGGATACGTTGCACAGGGAGCTTCCAACATTAAGATTTTTAACAAGACCCATTGCTGAAATAGTGTTGGTTGCAGAAAAGGCAGCAAGACTTTTGAAGCAAAGGCTTGCCCAGGGGTATATCGTTACCATTGAAGATGGTGAGAGCCAGATAGGGAGCGGTTCTTTGCCTGATGAGGTGATTGCCACAAAGGTTGTTTCTATTACCCATAAAGAGATATTGCCGGAAAAAATCTTTGAGATGTTCCTGAAAAATGAGCCGCCGATATTAGGCAGGGTGCACACTGAAAAATTTTTGTTGGATATTAGAATGATTGAGAATGCCCAAGAGGTTGTTATAGGCGATTAGCGCGATTAATACTTTGATTTAGCAGAAAATTAGCCAAAAAAGCCTTTACATGAGCATATACCTATGTTAAATATTAACAATTTTAGAAGGAATACATATAGTTATTACTCGGAGCATTCAATAGTTTACATTTTTTGTAGAGCCCAAATATCGTCAGGAATAAAAGGAATAAATCCCGACGCTACGAAATCCGTGATTCAAAAATTCGTAACGTCCCGGTTTATCGTGGACGTAATTGGTTAGATGTAAACTGTTGTATGTCCTCCTTAATAATAACCCTGCCTGAGAGAGCTAAGAGATCTGGGCTAATAGGGATTTTGACACTTGGGGAGATTTAAATGAGTTTGGTAGGAAATTTAGAAGACCTTGGACTCGGCGATATCTTCCAGATTATCTTTCTGAGCAGAAGATCAGGCGTTCTTGCCATCAGGGGAAAGGCTGTGGAAGGAAAGATATATTTCAAGGATGGGATGGTGATAGCCGCTTACTCTCTTGACGTCTCAAAGAAAATAATTCGTAATAATACGCAGGATACAGTCTTTAGTCTTTTTATAGAAGAAGGGAATTTTGATTTTGAACTGAAAGACCCGAATGAAGAAATTAAGGGGATGAAACCGGATTCTGTATTTATTGCTGAGCATGGGCTTAATCCCCAATTTTTGGCAATGGAGGGGTCTCGCCTTTTAGACGAGGCCAAATCAAAGGTTAAGACAGCTCCTCCTCCAGAGCCTATTCCATCGTATCCTAAACAAACTATTCCGCCATTGGCAGAGCCTCAGGTAACAGAAGCGCCTCAAAAAGAGGCGGAGACTCCTGTTGTCAAACACGAGGCTATCCCTCAGCTTAAAGAAGAGACTTTCAGCCCCCGCAGTATATGGGCAGAGGCTGGGATTGCAGAAGAAGAGCGGGTTGAGCCTGTGGTATCGAGTCCTGGGCTGGCCCTTCTCAAGTCTATGATATTTGAATTGCAAAACCCCCATTCCTCCAGCGAGATAACGCTCATGATCCTGCGATTTGCAAGCGAGATTATGAACAGGGCAGTGCTCTTTATAGTAAAGAGAGATGCTATAGAAGGATTGGGTCAATTTGGGGTAGCCCTTAAAACCGGAGACCCTAACCGTCGTATAAAAGGTATAAAGATTCAGACAGGTGATGAATCAATATTTAAAGAGGCTATCCTTAAGAAGATGACTATTAAAGAAGAATTAGGGCATGGGCCGGTGCATGAATACATTATCAAAGAGCTTGGGGGAGAGTGGCCTCGCGAAATATTCCTTGCCCCTCTTTTAGTAAGCGGCAAGGTTGCAGCCTTGCTGTACGGAGATAATGTGCCTGATGAAAGGCCTATAGGCGATACAGAGAGTCTGGAGATATTTCTTGCTCAGGCCGGTATGGCTATGGAAAGGGCCCTTTTAGAAAGGCGCCTGAGCATGAAAGGAAAGGAATGACCTTGCCGGCAAAAATACTGATAGTAGAGGACTCGCCAACAACCCGCGCCATGATAACATCTGCCGTAGAGGTCATAGATGGCTTAGAGATATTTGAGTCCAAGAGCGGTTTTGAGGCGCTAAAACTCCTTCCCCACCACTCCTTTGATCTCATCCTTACCGATATCAATATGCCTGATATAAACGGCCTTGAGTTGGTTAATTTTGTAAAGAAAAATCCGGATTATAAACATATTCCCTTGATTATTATTACCACAGAGGGGAGTGAAAAAGACAAGGAGAAAGGGCTTTCTCTGGGGGCTGATGAATATTTGGTAAAACCGTTTGACCCGGAAACCCTTCAAAGGTTAGTGAAAAAGTATTTAAAGGTAGGAGTTAGGCAATAGGCGAATAGAAATATAACATTATGACAGAATCAAAAAGAGACATAAGTGAATTTCTGGCAGAGTCAGAAGATATACTTGGAGAACTGAGCGCCAACATTATAAAGCTTGCTGAAGGGATCAGCACAGGAAAGGTTGAACCTGCTACCCTCAATAATATTTTCAGGAATGCCCATACCCTCAAGGGTATATCCGGCATGTTTGGCTTTACAAATATGCAGATGCTTACCCATAGGATGGAAGATATGTTTGATTCTTTGCGGATGGGTAAACTGTCTCTCAATAGCGAGATTGTCAATGTCCTTTTTGAGGCTGTTGATTTGTTAGATAAGATGCTGGTTGCAAAGGGAAAAGGAGAAGATTTTGCAGCAGATAAAATTGATTCGGTTGTTGCAAAAATTAATAATATTACTAATGCCCCGCTTTCTACTGTGTTGCAGCCTTCAGAAGACATGGGTGTTGACAAAGGCATTCTTGGGGTGCTTACTGAATATGAGGAGCACAGGCTTGCAGAAAATATAAAGGCAGGCAATGCTGTTTTACTCATAGGCGCTGAATTCTCACTTACGATTTTTGATCAAGGACTCATTGAACTTACAGATTTTCTTAAGCCTTTTGGCGAGGTTATTGCTACACTCCCCTCTACAGCTAAAAATAAAGAAGCGCTTCATTTCGATATCCTCTACAGCACCCATATGGAGACGGCATTTATTGAGGAAATGTTTAAGGGGAGAAATCTTGCCGTAAAGGCTGTAAAGGGCCATCCTTTGCCGGCTTCAGCCGATATTAAGGTTGGAGCTGACGTCGGGTTGCCGGCAGAATCAAAATCAGAAGAGACTACTCTGCGCAGTATGAGCAATACCGTAAGAGTAGATATTCAAAAACTTGACAGCATCATGAACACCGTAGGCGAGCTGTCGCAGATAAAGACATCTATAGCTCAAATTATAAATAAACTCAGAATAGAAGCAGGGCTCACAGGGGTTGCCCTTGAGCTTTCCAAGATTGACAAAAATCTGGAAAAAAGATTGCATGAACTTCAGGAGAGCATGATAGAGGTCAGGTTGGTTCCTATCAATCAGCTTTTCGATAAATTTGCAAGAGTTATAAGAAAGCTCTCTTTAGAACTGGGGAAAGAGGTGGAGTTGAATACCTCAGGCGGCGACACAGAGCTGGACAAATTAATCATAGAAGAGCTGGCAGACCCGCTTATGCATATCATAAGGAATGCCATTGACCATGGCATAGAACCTCCGGCAGAGAGAGAGAAGAGGGGGAAGCCGAGGGTGGGCGCAATCTCTCTTAAGGCATATCAAAAAGGGAATCATGTCGTGATAGAGATAGGAGATAATGGCGCAGGGATGAATGTGGCAGCTATTAAAAGAAAAGCAGTTGATAGCGGGCTTATAGACGAAGCGGCATCCCAGGCTCTTTCAATGCAGGAGATACTTGACTTTATATTTCTTCCTGGATTTTCTACAAAAAGCGAGGTCAGCGAGGTGTCTGGAAGAGGGGTTGGGATGGATGTGGTAAAGAAGAATATCTCCAATCTGAGCGGAACCATTGATATAGATACCGAAGAAGGAACAGGTTCTCGGATTGTACTTACCCTTCCTATTACCCTGGCTATCGTTCAAGCGTTGACAGTAGCGGCAGGCAGCAAAAGATATGCAATACCGTTAGGCGGTGTTGTAGAGATGTTGAATGTCAGTGCCTCGGATATAAAAACTATGGAAAAGAAAGAGGTCATTGTCTTAAGGGGCAAGACAATCCCTGCCTTAAGACTGGAACAGTTTTTCTATCCAACGGTAGCAAGAATAGAAAAGGGAGAGATGTACGGTATTGTTGTCGGCATTGCAGAGTCTATGCTGTGTATACTGGTTGACACTATTATTGAACAGCAGGATGTCGTCATTAAAACTCTGGGGAGGCTTTTTGATGTGCCGGGCATTGCAGGCGCTACTGACCTTGGCAATATGGGGACTCTTTTGGTTGTAGATGTTGCCGGAATTGTGACCACAGCTAATCGAGGTGCAGGTAAGAGGGCAGCGTAAAATACAGGCAAGAGGCAATAGGCAAGAGGAAAACCTATAGCCCATATCAAAAGTATTTATGTTAGACATAAGAAAAAATTCCCAAATTTCAACTCCTAACTCGCAGATTTCTATTGCCCCTGTTGCTGAGGAGTTTTATAAAAGGGGTAGCGCTGATAAAAATAAGGAGGAAGAGCTGCTGCAATTCCTCTCATTTATCGTGGATGATGAAGAATATACGCTTGAGTTAAGTGAGATAACAGAAGTTATTAAAACGAGAGATATAACTGATGTTCCGCATGTCCCTCCGTTTATTGCGGGTATCATATCTTTAAGGGGTGAGATAATTTATATCATGAATCTCCAAAAGCGCCTTGGCCTGAAAGACAAAGAGATAAGCCCGGAGACCAGAATCATTATAGCCAAACATGATGGCATAAAAATTGGCTTGATAGTTGACAAAATAATGGGCGCCATCAGGGTTAACCCAAAAGAGATAGAATCAACCTCCAATGTTCAGGGAAGCGCTGGCATAGAATTTATAAGAGGCATGGTTCATCATGAAGATAGGCTCATTATGCTGTTAAACCTGCCGATGCTCTTGGCTATGAAAGATACTTCATTATGAGGCAAGATGCCGTTCAAACGTCAAGCACTTCTTCCGATAGTCAACTTATCTGCTTCAAATTAGGGGAAGAAGAGTACGGCGTGCACATAATGCATATAAAAGAGGTTATTAAGCACCAGAAGATTATGCCGCTGCCCAAGGCGCCGTCATTTGTTGAAGGTGTTATCAACTTACGAGGTATGGTTATACCGATTATTGATCTGAGAAAGAGGTTTGGTCTGCCGGCAGAGGTCAATAGGGCAACGAAAATTATTATTGTGCAGGTAGAAAATAGGATTCTCGGTCTTGTTGTTGATGATGTGACAGATATTATTACCCTGCCTCACGATAGCCTCCTTCCGCCGCCTAAGATGATAAAAGGAGAAGATGTGGAATATCTTGACGGTGTGGCAAATATAAGTGAAGGCGGCCTTCTCTTTATATTAAGCATTGACAAAATACTGACAGCAGAGGAAAAGGGCACTCTATCTTTACCTCTGAAGCAGAATTAGTTTATATACAGAGCGTCATAACTTAGCATACCTGCGTTGCTCCTCGGCTCGTCGTTGCGGCGTATGCTAAAAATACGCCTCACTCCTCACCTTCGTCGCGCCTTGGTCTGCTGTGTTCTGACGCTCTGTATGCTGCTCTATTTATGTCGTTGTGTATAGCCCACGTTTAATGGTTTTTGCTGTCAGCTATGAACAGTGAACGGAATAACAAAATTCAAAGTAAAAAGGGAGGCTTAAAACCTGGATGAATATTCATCACCTGAAGTTTAAAATTTATATGGGTTTTCTTGCGCTTCTATTCATGATGGGCATTGGGACATACATCGGCTATAAAAACCTAAAAGAGATGAATATGTTTTTGCAGCAGATGTATGGAGAGCATTATGCTGCCTCCCTCTTTGCCGCAAATGTGAAAGGCAAGATAAGCGATGTAAGGGCCCAGTTGGTGGCAATGATGGGCGAGACGAATAAGGATAAGATGGACAAGTATAATGCCGATATTCAGGAGGTAAGCAAAGAGATAGACGGCGAGCTGATACAGTGGTTTGAAAAGGGTTTAGAAGGGCATGGCGAAAAAATGAATGCATTTATGCGAGATTTTAAGGCTGTGTGGAATGACTTTAGAAATACAAGAGATGCACAGATTATACCATTTATATATCAAAACAACATTCAAGAGGCAAAGGACCTGGCCCTCGGCATACAGGCTGAAAGATATAAGAAAATGAGAGATATTGCAGATGGGTTGGTTAAGATGGAAGAGGGCGAGGCCGGTGATTTAATAAAAATATCCAGAGTTAGATTCAAAAGTTTTATTGTTATAACTTTTGCAATGAGTTTTTTTGTTGTAGCGGCATATCTCTTGCTATCCTCCTATATCCTTCGCAAAGATTTTTCTAAACCCCTGACTGAACTTACTGGTTATGCAGACCGTATGACAGGCGGAGATATTTCAAGAAATGTAGATATTGCGGTCAAAAGCGAGATAGGCGATTTTGCAACTGCTGTTAATAAGGCTATGAAAGGGATGCGAAATATCATCCTTCAGACCAGAGAACTCTCTGTAAACGTAGATACTGCGGTTAAGATGATTGATGAGAGCGCATCAAGTATAAAGGCCGGCTCAAACCAACAGAATAGCAGCATGAAAGATGTGTCAGCATCCGTAGATGGGCTGCATAAAACTGCGAGGGATATTGCGAAAGGCATGGAGCAGATATTGAAATTGTCGGAGGAGATATCATCCTCTATTCTGGAGATGGCTTCCTCTATAGAAGAGGTTGATGGGAATGTTGCCGCCCTGACTGGCACTGTTGGGGAAATATCTGCCTCTATAGAAGAGATTGCCGGCTCGCTCAAAGAGGTTGTTGGAGGGATTGATAATGTTTCTGTGAGCGCTGATGAAACAGCCTCATCGCTGCTTGAGATAGATGCCACTGCAATGGAGATAGAAAGGCATACCATGGAGGCTGCGGAGCTATCCAATGAAGTGGCGAAAGAGAGTGAGAAGGGATTAAAGGCAGTGGAACTTTCCCATGCAGGCATGGAAACGGTGAAAGAATCGGTCAATGCCCTGGCAAGGGTTATAGATGAACTTGGCAATAGATCCAGAGAGATTGGGAAGATACTCAAGGTGATTGACGATGTGGCAGCAGAAACAAATTTACTGGCATTGAATGCAACAATCATTGCAGCCCAGGCAGGGGAGCATGGAAAGGGCTTTAGCGTTGTTGCGGATGAGATACGAGAGTTATCAGAGAGGACTGCTGCGTCAACCAAGGAGATTACCATTATCATATCCGGCATTCAGGAGCAGATAGCAAAGGCTGTATCATCAGTTGAGGAAGGAATAACAAAGGTTGCAGAAGGAGAAAAACTCTCCACAGAGACTATTGGCATACTTGAAGGGATGATGCAGAGGTTCAAGACGTTTCAGGATATGAGTTCTAAGATTGCAAAGGCAACCCAGGAACAGACAGCCGGCAGCAAGAAGGTTACGGAGAATACGGAGGTTATTACAAAAACTATTCATACAATGGCCAAGGCGATACAGGAGCAATCTCAAGGCAGCAGCCAGATAGCGCAGGCGGTTGAAAGGATGAAAGGGCTTGTATCACAGATAAAGAGGGCGACCTCTGAGCAGACCGGCAGCAGTAAAATAATTGCATCTCATACGGAAGATATGATGAAGTCTATACAAATGATAAACGTTGTTTCTTTTGAACAGGAAAATGAGAGCCAAAAGATAACTGATGCAGTGGTGAATATTACAGGTATTGCAGATGTTGGCATGAAAAATGCCGGCCAGTTAGAGCAGGTGGTTGGTATGCTGAAGAAGGAGGTCTATACCTTAAGGCAAAGCATGGAAAGATTTAAGTTGAATTAAAATAAAGAAGTCAAAGGTAAATGCGCAATTCTTTATTGCCAACTACTTTATAGGAGGACTCTGGCTATGAATGAGATAAATAAAAATTATATAAATGAACTAAAAAGCGACCACAAAATAGTGGGGCAGCTCTTAGAGGATATTAAGTTTTCTATTCAGACAAAAGATATTCAGGGGATAGCGACTCGGATAGATTCGCTTAAAAAGAGCCTTTTTGGCCATTTAAAGAAAGAGGATGACAAGCTATATTTTGACCTTCGTAATAAAACGAAGGATAAAAAAAATATGGAAATGATAGAGATGACCATAAGCACATTCTCCACTGCCATGAAGGGTATAGAAGACAGGATTCTAAGATTTTTGGAGAAATATCCAAGCAAAGATGAAATAGCAAAAGTTGCCGCCGACTTTAATAAAGATTTTCAAGGGGTCTATGAAGATATCATAAAGAGGGTCAACAATGAAGAAAAGGTGTTGTATCCTATATATGAGAAATATTGCTGTTGAATAAAAACAGGCTATAGGCAAGAGGCGAGAGGCAATAGGGAAGCCCTTGCCCATAGCCTATAGCCCATTGCCTATCGCCTGTTTTTCAGGAGACATTATGCTAAAAGGTCTGTTCTCGAGGAACTTGAGTTTTAAAGTTGCAATCATTGTCGTAGCTGTTTTAACTGTGCTGGGCGGCGGTTCGTTTGCTTATGTTTATTTTAAGATTCAAAGGCAGCTTATAGAGGCCCAGGAAAGGGAGGCGTTAACGCTTGCCACAGCCCTTGAGAGCAGCCTCGCGGGGGCAATGCTGGCAGAGATTGCAGTGAAAGATCCCGGGGCTATTCAAAGCATATTTGAATCTGTTGGCGATCAACGCAAAGAGATAAAAAATATATATGTGTATGGGCATGATGGCAGAAAGGCATTTACAAATCATTCAACAGAACGTGGAACTTTTATTAAGCGGGATAAAGAGGAGCAGTGTCTTGTCTGCCACAGGATAGCGCCGGAAAAGAGGCCTCGGACAATCATTGTGGATATCCCCGGCCAAGGGAGGGTGATAAGGGGGGCTGTCCCTATTGTTAAAAGACCTGGCTGCGCGAAGTGCCATACCCAGGAAGAAAAACTGAGGGGCATGCTCCTTGTAGACATTGCAACCCGGGAGATGGAATCTCAGTTGTTTATCATCCTTATAGCTGGTGTAATAACCTATATCGCCATAGTGTTAGTCATATATTTTGTTTTGAGGCGGCTTGTAACACGACCTATAGATGACATTATAAGGCCTGTGGCAAAGATTGGGGATGGTAATCTTTCAATTCGTATTGATATTCAGAGAAACGATTCCATTGGCGCCTTGGTTAACAGTATCAATACTATGGCTGACGGCTTAAAGAGCCTTGTTTCCAAGGTAAATGCAGCGACTGGATGGGTTGATATCGGCACCAAAAGTGTGCGGGATGAGACAGCAAAACTGAAGAGCGGAATTGAGATACAGGAGAAGTCTGCGGCAGATACATCTGAGAGCGTAGGTGCGATGAAGCATTCTGTAGCAGAGATATCTGACCGCGTTGCAAGGCTTACCGCAGTATCAGAAGAGACCTCTGCATCTGCCCTTGAGATGGCTGCCTCTATAGAAGAGATAGCGTCGTACCGGGAAAAGCTTGACAGCGCCCTTCATGAGGTGATCTCCTCGGTTACCCAAATGATAAGCTCTATTAAAGAGGTTGCCGGCAGCTCAAAGGTGTTATCAGGAGGAGCAGCAGAGACTGCATCCTCAATGATACAAATAGATGCGTCCTTAAAAGAGATTGAGGAGAATGCGGTAAAATCAGGAGAGATGTCTCATAAGGCAGCCCAGGATACAAATGACGGTAAGATAGCTGTTGAAGAGGTGATAAAGGGCATAACAGAGACGAGGGATGAGATAAAGATGTCTGCAAAGATAATGGAAGATTTTGGAAAGGCGTCTAAAGAGATTGAGAAAATACTCATCATCATAAATCAGATAGCCCAGCAGACCAACTTGCTTGCCCTCAATGCCTCTATTATAGCATCGCAGGCAGGCGAGTATGGAAAGAGTTTTGGCGTTGTTGCAGGCGAGATAAAGAAGCTTTCTGACCGGACGAGCAATTCAACAAAAGAAATAGCCGCTCTCATTGCCAACCTTCGGGCAGAGAACAAAAAGGCTGTGGATGTTATGCGGAGCGCTGAGGCTGGGATAGAGAAGAGCGTTGCATTGGCGCTGAAGACAGGCGATGTATTTACCAGGATTCTTGAGTCGTCAGAGAATTCAAGAGATATAGTTGATGTTATTGTGAGGGCAACAAAAGAGCAGGCCAAAGGAACATCTGCTGCGGCAGTGGCTGTAGAGAGGATTAATGAGATGATTAAAAAGATAGCCAAGGCAACGCAGGAGCAAAGCGAGGCCGCTGAATTTGTCAGCCGGGTCATGGAGAATATGCAAGACATCACCGGCAAGGTAAATAAGGCCACGGTGGAGCAGACCAAGGGGAGCAAACAGATAGCAAACTCTATAGTCACCGTTAATGAAATGATTCAATATATCCACAAGGCTATTGACGGTCAAAAGACAGAGAGTGAAAATGTTATTGAGAATCTGGAGCATATTGCGGATGTAATAAAGGCAAACAACGAGAGCGTTAAAGATATGGAAGAGGCAGTCAAGGTGCTCTCTTCTCAGGTCCATGTGCTGAAAGAGGAGATGAATAAATTTTCGGTTTAAAAACAGGCAAGAGGCTATAGGCAAAGGCAGGCTATAGGCGATAGGTAATAGGAAAAATCCTATAGCCCATAACCCATAGCCCATAGCCCAGAGCCTGCCTTATTCGCCGATAGCCCGTATTTTTTGGGAGTAATAATGGACATTCAATGCCCGCGATGTAAGGCTTCAAATACATTTCATAAAGAAGAGATAATCCAATCTGGGAAAGATATAGTATGCAATAACTGTCAGATGCCGTTCCTTGTAAGACAAAAGCAGTCTGCTGAACAATTCGGAGAAGCAAGAGATAAGGTGATGGTTGCTAATGCCAACCCCCATTTTTGCTCTGCTATCAAGGAATTTCTTGACGGGCATAATTTTGATGTTATTCTTGCCAAAGATGGCGTGGAGGCGCTTCAGTTTCTGGAGATAAAGGTGCCGGATATAGCGTTGGTAGATGTTGCCCTGCCGGGGATGTATGGGTTTGAGATATCTGATTTTATAAAGAAGAGCGAAAAACTCAAGCATATTAAGATTATTCTTCTGGCTTCTATTTATGATAAGACTCGATATAAGAGGATGCCTACTTCTATATATGGCGCCGATGATTATATGGAGATGCATCATATCCCTGACCAGCTTATACCCAAGATAAACAAACTGCTTGGCAAAGATAAAGAAGGTATGAGGCCTGCTGTAAAGGTACAAGCACAAGCAAGGGAATTTGAGACTGTAATAGTTGAGCAAGAGGATTTTTCACAAAAAATAAAAGAGATAGCGACTCAGGATATCAAGATAGAGGCGCCTGAGGTTCAGGCATTGGGGAAGGCCCATGAGGAGGCTAAGCGTTTGGCAAGGATCATTGCCTCAGATATTATTCTTTATAACCAGGAGATTGTAGAGCAGGGGCTACGAGATGGCAATCTGTATGATCTTTTAAAGGATGAGATAAAGGAAGGATTGGCATATTATGCTAAGCGGGTGTCGCCTGAAGTACGTAAGGGAACAGCTTATCTCAAAAATACCTTTGAAGAGCTTATTGATAAAATGAAGAAAGAGCTTGGGATATAAAGGCAGGCTAAGCAATAAATGTTAATTTTTAGTAGCTGGTGGAAAAGGTGAATGCGATGTTTGTAGACGAGCTTAAGAAAAGATTAAACAGTTATGATGAAGAGGCGAGGAGACAGTCTATAGAGGGGCTGATAGATGCGCCATTTGAGCCAGCGGTATTACCGTTTCTTAAAAAGGCAATGGCTGATGTGAGCTGGCGGGTGAGAAAGAGCGCCGTGAGCGCAGCCGTTTCATTCAAGGATGAGAAAGCCATAGCTCAGGTAGTGCAGCTTATGGTTGACGTGCTTCATTCTGAGGATAATGCAGGACTGCGAAACTCAGCGGTAGAAGGTTTAACAAAGCTTGGAGTCAAGGCTGTTTCATTTCTTATTCAGAATCTGGATGATAAAGATCATGATGTGAGAAAATTTATTGTGGATATCCTGTCAGATATAGGCGCTGAAATATGGGCCACGAAAAAGGATATCACAGCAATTGATAATATCGTGGATACCTTGATAAAGGCCGCCAACGACCCTGATGAAAATGTGCGACTTTCTGCCATAGAAGGGCTTGGGAAAATCGGCAGCAAGAGGGTTGTTGATATATTGCTGGATATATTGAATAAAGGAGATATTGCCTTAAAGTTTACCACCCTGGAGGCATTGGGAAATATAGGCAAGCCCATTCCCATGAATGGGGTGTATAACGCATGCAGTGATAAGCTTTTAAAAAGGGCGGCATATGACCTTATCGGCAAGGTGGGCGGCAGAGAGGCAATGCCATATCTCATAGACGGATTAAAAGAAAATTCAACTTCCAGCAGAGAGGCTGCTGTTGTTGCCCTGAAAAGGCTTGTTGCCTCTGCTGCATTACCTCTACAGGAGCTTAAGTCTCATATTTCTCAATTTACATCTTCCATGATAGAGAAGATTGCATCTTCTCTGAAAAGCAACGATGCGAATGTCAAGAAAGGGGTTGTGTTTGTTTTAGGACTGAGCAGTAAAAGAGAGGCGGTATTGCCTTTAATCAAGGCCTTATCTTTTGACGAGACAATTGATGAGGCGCAAGAGGTATTGATAAAGCTTGGAGAGGAGGTTGTGGATGATATTCTGGGCGTTTATCAAAACCAAGATGAAAAGGTAAAGGCATTATTATGCTATATCCTGGGAGAGATTGGCAGTAAGAAATCTGAAAATGTCCTTATGAAGGCGCTCAAGGATACTTATGGCCATGTGAGGGCAAGTGCAGCTGTTGCAATTGCGAAGATTAATCCGGAGGGTGCGTTGCCTGATGTTATGCAGCTTCTTCAAGATGAGTTTGATGATGTGAAAAATGCCGCAGTAGATGCCATGTGTGCTATTGCAAGAATGTCAGAGCGTGATGTGGTCCCTGATATTTTACCGTTGCTTTCCATGGAGGATCCTTATATACGGGAAAAGGCAGTTGTCATTCTTGGAAGGATTGCTGGAATAGCAGAAATTGAAAAAGTAAGGCTTGCCCTTAAAGATGACAATCCTGTGGTGAGAAAAGCCGCTGTTCATGCAATAGAGAGATGCTGTGTGGAAGAATATGCTCAGGATATTATCCTGGCCCTTGCTGATGAAGACAGAGATGTGAGAATTGCGGCTGCCAGGGCCCTCGGCAATTTGAGAACAGAAAAGGCAGTGGAACACCTCCTTCTGTTGCTTGAGGACGAAGATATATGGGTAAAGGCAGCTACGATAGAGAGCTTGGGAAAGATAGGCAAAGGGAGCGCCATAAAAGCAATTAAGGGATTTGCAGATAATGACAATGGAATGATAGTGTGCGCAACACTTGAGACAATGGCCAAAATTGCTGCTCAAGAGTCTTCTGCGATTGAAGAAATCAAGCCATGTGTGGCCAAGTGCTTATTCCACAGCGATTCTGAGATTGTTAAGGTTGCTATTGATATCATGGAGAGGATAGATAAAGAGGGTGCTGTAAACGATATATTGCCGTTGTTAGAACATCCTGATTGGGATGTGAGGGCTCAGGTTGTTGATGTGTTAGCAAAGAGACAAGAGAACCGTGTGAAAACTTCTCTTGAAGCGCATCTCAAGATAGAAACAGATGATTTGATTAAACAAAAAATAGCTGAGGCGCTGAAAGGCAGGCAATAGACAAGAGGCAATAGGTGATAGGAAACCCCATAGCCCATAGACTCTAATTATTTATGGCATTTATTGAACCGGACATATTGATGGCTGAAGAGGAATTTCGTCTCATCAGAGATTATATATACAACCATTGCGGCCTTTCTTTTGATATCTCTTCCAAATTTCTCCTGGAGAAGAGGCTTTCCAACAGGGTTAAATTGCATCAGCTCAAGAATTTTAAGGAATATTATAGGTTCTTGAGATATGACCCTAAGAGCAGCGAAGAATTATCCGCTATTATAGATATCCTTACCACCAATGAAACATATTTTTTCAGGGAGTCATGCCAGTTGAAGGCCTTTAGCGAGGAAATACTTTCTGAGATAAAGAATAGAAAGGAAAACAACACAAAAGAACGGAACCTATGCATCTGGAGCGCAGGCTGCTCTACGGGAGAGGAGCCGTACACTATTGCAATGCTTATCCTTGAAACCGGCCAGTTTAAAGATTGGAATATAGAAATATTTGGAAATGACATCAGTCAGCGGGTATTGCAGGTGGCAAGGAAAGGCGTTTATACTCAATCTTCTTTCAGAAGCACTCATAAAAACTTCATAGATAAATATTTTGAACCATTTGATGGGAAATATAAGATAAAAGATGAGGTAAAGAATATGGTTAGATTCGGCTATCTGAATCTTATAGAGAGGAACAAGATGAGCCTCCTGCGGAGTATGGATGTAATTTTCTGTAGAAATGTATTGATATATTTTGATGTTGAATCCAAGAAAAAGGTTATCCGGAATTTTTATGATAAGCTGGAAGACGGAGGCTATCTTCTCCTTGGACATGCTGAATCTATGATGAATATCTCTACTGCGTATACCCTGCAGCATTTAAAGAACGATATGGTATATAGAAAGCCGTTTAAGGAGATTAGAAATGCTGAGTTTTTAACAGTCAGCAGGTAAAAATTATGAATAAGCCGCTACGGGTACTTATAGTTGATGATTCTGCCTTTAACCGCCGCACCATTGCCAAGCTCCTTGAATCTATCGGAGGAGTGGAGGTAGTTGGGACGGCAGCTAATGGGAGCGAAGGGCTTAAACAGGCGATGAAGCTTATGCCCGACCTTATCACCCTTGACCTTGAGATGCCTGTTATGGATGGTTTTACCTTTTTGAGGATACTCATGGGAGCAAACCCTATTCCTGTTATCGTCATAAGCAGCAGAGATGGGGATACGAATATATTTAAGGCTATGGAATTTGGCGCTGTCGACTTTATTCCCAAGCCGGCGGCTACGCCTTCTATGGCATTATTTGATATAAAAGATGAACTTGGCAGAAAAATCAAGATGCTTCCGCAACTGAAGATGGATAAGGTGCGGAAGGGAATTCTGAAAACCTTTGAAAAGATTGAAGCGAAAGGAGAGGTATTACCACAGCCGTGTAGCGCTGCAGAGGCTGGGATGGGTTTTGATGTTATAGCCATCGGTTCGTCTACCGGCGGTCCTCCCGCTCTCTCTGACATACTAACACATTTTCCAGAAGGATTTCCTGTGAGTATTGTGGTGTCGCAGCATATGCCGCCCGGTTTCACAAAGCCGTTTGCCGAGAGATTGAACAAGATTTGTAAAATGAATGTAAGGGAGGCAGGAAATGGCGAGGAGGTAAAATCCGGCGATATCTTGATTGCGCCCGGCGGATACCATCTTTGCTTTAAAAGAAAGCAGAGGGGAATAGTGACTGACCTTTTAGAGAAGAGGGCAGAAGATAAATATGTGCCTTCTGTAGATAGTATGTTTTTGTCATGTGCTTCAATTTGGGCTGAGCGAACTATGGGGATTGTGCTTACCGGTATGGGGAATGATGGGACAAAAGGTGTGGTAAAGATAAAGGAACAAGGCGGTTATATCATGGCAGAGTCTGAGGATACCTCTATTGTGTTTGGCATGCCTGAATCTGCCATTGCAACGGGTAAGGTAGATGAGATTGTTCCACTGCATGATATTGGATCAAGAATAGTGAAAAGGTGTATTACAAGCTTACCTCATTAGAAAGCGACAATGGCATTTAAAAAAGGCTTGATGTGGGATAATTTTGTATGCTATATTGTAAAAAATTCAGATTGGATTCAGTGGTTACGTTCAGCGTGAAAAAGGATATAAATAATGGCTGATGAAAAGAACATATTCTCGCGGGCAGAAGAGTTTATGCAGCTCTTTAAGAAGGGGGCTGATTTTACCCAAGAACTCTTGAAGGAGAATGAACGTCTTCGCTTTAAGGTAGTTCAGTTGGAGGAAGAGAAAAGGCTTGTTGGTATGTCAGGCGGCAGCGACAAGCTGGTAGCTGAGTTGAATAAAAAGGTGCAGGGCCTTGAGCAGGAGATGCAGAAACTTCTACAGCAGCATAGGGAGGTTGAGGCTGAAAATAAGAACTTTGCCAATAGATATATAGAGATAGAACAGGAAAATAATAATCTGGCGAACCTGTATGTGGCCAGCTTTCAATTACACTCAACCTTGGATTTTAAGGAAGTTCTGCAGATTATACAGGAGATTATCATAAATCTCATTGGTGGTGAGATATTTGGGGTTCTTTTACTGGATGAAAAGACCAACGAGCTTACCGCAGTTACTACAGAAGGAGTTGATAAAGAAGAAATCCCTTTGATAAAAATTGGGGTCGGCATTATTGGCAACGTTGCCAAGAGCGGAGAGAATTTCTTTATTGACGAAATAAAACCGTTTGAAAAATTTAACCCCCTCTCACCCATCGTATGTATACCATTAAAGATAAAAGAACATGTCATAGGTGTGATAGCGATATATAAGCTTTTGCAGCAAAAGCCGAAGTTTTCAGAACTGGATTATGAATTATTTACTTTGTTGGCAGGCCACGCTGCTACAGCCATATTCAGCTCGAAGCTTTATTCTGAATCTGAGAGAAAACTTTCTACTATCCAAGGGTTTATAAATCTTTTAACGAAATAGATATGTCCTACAGAATACTGATAATTGATGATTCTCCTACAATGAGGCAGTTGTTAGTCTTTGCGTTAAAGAGATTAAGCGGCGTAGAGATTGATGAGGCTGCGGACGGGGTAGACGGCTATAAGAAGCTTACCAGCGGCAAATTTGACCTTGTGTTGGCAGATATAAATATGCCGGTTATGGACGGCCTTAAATTGGTAAGCATCATCAGGGGTAATCCTGCCTATAAAGATCTCCCTATAGTAATGGTTACAACAGAGGGTGGAAAGGAAGATAGGGAAAAGGCCATCTCCCTCGGAGCCAATGCTTACATTACCAAGCCGATTCAGGCGCCTCATGTGTTGACCGTCGTAAAAGAGCTGCTTAAGATACCATAAGAAAAATGAAAAAAATAGTAGCCGGTATTCGTAAATCAAGGAGCAAAGGATGTATAATTTCTTTTGCATTCTGTCTTTTTGCCTCATTACCTTTTCTCGTAATCGGTTGCGCTGCGACTCAAGAGATAACAAAGGATAATAACCCCGCATTATTATATGCGGAAGGCGCAAATCTCTATCATGATGGTGATTATCGTGAGGCTATTGATAAGCTCAAGAAGGTTATGGAGGATTATCCCTTAACTCCTTTTGCCGAGGATGCGCAACTGTTGCTGGCCGATGCCTATTATGCCAGCTCCGAATATAGCGACGCTGCTTCTTACTACGCCACCTTTATTGCCTTACATCCAGGCCATCCCAGGGCGCCTTACGCCTTATTCCAGAAAGGTATGAGCTATTTCAGAGATGTGCTCAGCATAGACCGGGATCAGGCTGCTACCCAGAAGGCCCTTTTGGCTTTCACTGATTTAGCTGCGCAATACCCGGCAAGTATATACGTTGACAAGGCAAAGGAGATGGGTATTTTTTTAAAGAAGCGGTTAGCAGAGAGGGAGTTTTATATAGGAAATTTTTATTTCAAGGATAAAAAGTATAAAGGCGCATTAGTCCGGTTTGCGGAAATATTAAAAAAGTACCCTGAAACCGGCATATCTGATAAGGTTTTATACTATATTGGCATATCCTATGTGGAACTTGGAGAGAATGACCTTGCAAGGGATACATTTTCTACGCTTATTACACAATTTCCAGAAAGCTCTTTTGCTGGTGATGCAAAAGACTGGCTGAGTGATAACCATGATGGGTAGGGGATATTTGTTGATTTGAAATGTTCGCCGCAATCTTCAGTTTACAATTTTTGCAGGTTGAAGGGAGGTCTAACGGGGTGAAAAGGAGCTGGCATGAATCGTATGAATTAGGGAAAAAGGCCTTTGAGGAAAAGGACTATCAAGATGCGCAAATATATTTAGCAGAGGTGTTAAAAGAAAAAGACAATTTTGCTGATGTCTATAATATGTTGGGCTACATATATTATACAGCAGATAGGCGAACTGACGCTATAGAATGTTTTGAAAAAGCGATAAAGATTAATCCAAATTATACTGAGGTGTCATTAAATTTGGCGGTGCTTTACAATGAGATGGGGGAATTTGATAAGGCGCAGATGATTTATACCAAGGCAAAGGAAACCGGCAAGGCCGGCGCCACTTCATATCTTGATCCCTATGCGAAAGGCAAACTGGCAAATATGCACGCAGAGTTGGGGAATATATATCAGACGTTGGGCCTCTATAGTGAAGCAGTTGATGAATATAAAAAGGCTATTCTACTTCGCCCAACATTTGTGGATATTAAAAACAAGTTAGGCAGCGTATACCGAGATATGAGGGATTACAATAAGGCTGTAAAGGAGTTAGAGGAGGCCATAGCCATAAACCCTGACTATGCCCCAGTGAGGGTAAACCTTGGTATTACCTATTATGCAATGGGGCAGATAGAAAAGGCCAAGGCAGAATGGATGAAAGTACTTCACAAAAATCCTCATGATACCAAGGCCCAGATGTATATGAATCTCGTGGCAGGGAAAAAATAAAGACAGCCTAAAAGTCTAATAGTCTACAAGCCTACAAGTTTAAAACTTTTAGTCTAATAACTTATAGGCTTTTAGTCTGTAGTTACTCCTCTATTGCCTTTGTCAATTCCTTTACCTTTTCTTCAAGGTTGTTAACTTTTTTCTTTAAACCTATCACCTCTTCCCTGCTGGCTATATCAACCTTTGCAAGATAATCCTTAATGCTCTTTCTTATCTTATCTTCTATTGCCTTTTTTTCTTTATCAGCTTTGGATAGAAGGTCCTTTAATAAATCTTTACCTTCTTTTTCGCTCATCTCACCTCGGTCTTCCAACTCCTTTACTAACTCCTTGAGTTTTCCTTCAGTTAAACTCAGGATGCCGATACCCATGAGTGCTGCCCTTTTCAAGATATCGTCAAGCGCCATATAAACCTCCCTTTTATTTTGTTAATGTAGTTTCAACTATCTTATATGTCTTTTCCATCGCATCCTTTAGCCCTGCAGGGTTGTTTCCGCCTGCCTGCGCCATGTCAGTCTTACCGCCTCCTTTTCCACCTATCAGAGGTGCAAGTTCTTTTATAATATTGCTGGCATTAAATTTGTTTGATAAATCCTGCGTTATTGCTGCAAGTATGAAGGCTTTTCCATCACTCCTGCTTCCCAGGACAACAACACCGGAGTTAATTTTTGCCCTTAATACATCTGCCATTTGTCTCAATTCATCTGGATTTGTAGCCTCAACTTGGGAAGAAAGTACATTAACGCCGCCTATTGTCTTTATGTTTTTGAGAACGTCAAGCGCTTCACTGCTCTGAAGTTTTGCCTTTAGAGATTCTATCTCTTTTTCAAAAGCCTTTTGCTGTTGAATGAGTTTGCTTATTTTATCCGGCAGTTCCTTTAAAGAGACTTTTAATAGAGAAGCTGCTTCTCTCAAGTTATTCTCTTCTTCTGCTATGGTCTTCAGGGCCACGGCGCCTGCTACTGCCTCTATTCTTCTGATGCCTGCCGCAACTGAGGAATCACTGATAATCTTGAATAGCCCAATATCGCCGGTCTTTTTAACATGAATGCCGCCGCAAAGCTCCTTGCTGAATCCCTCTACAGCAACCATCCTTACTGTGTCGCCATATTTTTCATCAAAAAAGGCAAGCGCACCTCTGTTTACTGCATCTTTATAGGGAAGGGTGTCTATGGTTACAGAAAGGTTTTCCATTATCTTTTCATTTATTAAATATTCTATATCGTTTAGCTCCTTTTCAGGTATAGAAGCAAAATGATTAAAATCAAACCGCAGCCGCGTAGGGCCTACGAGCGAGCCTGCCTGCCGTATGTGTTCTCCAAGGATGTTCCGCAGGGATGCGTGGAGAAGGTGAGTGGCTGTATGATGCCTGCTTGTTGCCCTTCTTACATTCAAATCAGGAACTAATTCAACATTATCGCCTGTTTTCACCTTTCCTTCTTTTACTGTGCAGTGATGGACAATAATATCCGGCAAGGGTTTTTTTGTATCCACTACTGTTAATTCAAAGCCTTTTCCCACCAGAGAACCTATATCGCCTGCCTGTCCCCCTGATTCACCGTAAAACGGGGTTTCCTTTGTAATAACTTCCACATGATTACTCTGAGAGGCATTATCAATCATCTTCCCATCTTTTATAAGGCAGACTATCTTGGAGGATGCAACATCTGCATGATATCCTACAAAATTTACCTTAATACCGTCTTTTGAAAGTTTGTTGTAAAGTTCGTGGGTCTTTACCTCTCCTGAGCCTTTCCATGCCTCCCGCGCTTTAAGTCTTTGTTCTTCCATTGCCAGATTAAATCCCTGTTCATCAACTGAAAGCCCTTCTGTCCTAATTATATCAGCGGTCAAATCCAGGGGAAATCCATAGGTATCATAGAGTTTAAATGCAATATCACCAGGGATTGTTTTTTTATCTCTTTGTTTCAAGATACCTATCTCTTCCTCAAGCATATTGAGCCCTCTTTCAAGGGTTTCCAAAAACCTCGTTTCTTCACCCTCTGCTGCTTTTATAATAGAGTCGCGTGCTATTACTATTTCAGGATATATCCCTCCCATAATCTCTATCACTTTACCACAGACCTTATAGAGAAACGGTTCATTGATGCCAATAAATTTTCCGTGCCTTGATGCCCTTCTCAAAATCCTCCGCAGGACATAGCCCCGACCTTCATTGCTCGGCAGGACACCGTCGGTTATAAGGAATGTAACTGCGCGGCTGTGGTCTGCGATAGCTCTGATAGAGATATCGTATGTCTCAGCTTCGCCGTAACTTTTTTCAGATAAGTCTTCTATGAAGTTAATAAGGGGCATAAAGAGATCGCTTTCATAGTTACTTTTCTTTCCTTGTATTACGGCGGTGAGCCTTTCAAGGCCCATACCTGTATCAATGCTTGGTTTAGGGAGAGGGGTAAGTTTCCCTTTCAAATCCTTGCTATACTGCATAAATACCAGGTTCCATAATTCAAGAAATCTGTCGCAGTCGCACCCAATAGCGCAATCCGGTCTACCGCATCCGATTTCTTTGCCCTGGTCTATGATAATCTCAGAGCATGGTCCGCAAGGTCCAACATCTCCCATTGCCCAAAAGTTGTCTTTTTCTCCCATTCTTACGATGCGGTTTTTAGGTATGCCGATAGTTTTTTCCCATATGCCGGCTGCCTCATCGTCTTCCTGAAACACAGTAGCCCATAGCCTCTCTGAATCAAGCCCCATTTCCTTTGTCATGAAGTCCCATGCAAATGCTACTGCTTCTTTCTTAAAATAGTCTCCGAATGAGAAGTTCCCGAGCATCTCAAAAAATGTATGGTGCCGTGCTGTCCTGCCGACGTTTTCCAGGTCATTATGCTTACCTCCAGCCCTCATACATTTTTGGACAGACACAGCCCTGCTAAAGTCTCTCTTTTCTTCTCCGAGAAAGACCCCTTTGAATTGGACCATCCCGGCATTGGTAAATAATAAAGTGGGATCTCCTTTAGGCAAAAGCGGCGCTGATTGAACTATGGTATGGCCATTTTTATTGAAGTATTTTAAAAAAGCCTCTCTTATCTCATTGGCCTTCATATATTTCAAATTCCCCATCATATTTTTTTATTGCAGTAATAATCGCGGATGTTGAGAATCCTTTATTTTTAAGATGCCTAAATGCCTTTTGCGTCATTGGTTTACTATTTTGAATACCGAGTAAATGTTTCTTTTGAGTTTTTAACCACTTTTTAAGGGCAATATCTGCGGTGTTGAATTCTGTTGTTTCTACCTCAGAATTGTCCAGAGCCTCTTTTATTATCTCAGATGATATGCCTTTTTGTTTCAGACCTTGAATTATCCTATTTTTCCCCCATAAACGTGATTTTATTTTTGAGCTTATCCAGTTTTTTGCAAACAACTCATCATTAAGATATCCGCGGTCTATAAGATAACGGATAGTTTCTTCAAGCGTATCACCGGTAACATCTTTTCCTTTGAGTTTTAATTCAACCTCTTTAGTGCTTCGTGGTGCATGTGAGAGATATCGTATTGCGATGGCCTTGGCATAGTTGATATCTTTTTTAGAATTATGCGGCACTGAATTTTCAGGATTTAAAGTGTCAGAGAGTCAAAGTGTCAAAGAGTCAAAGTTTCCACTCTTATTTTAACCCTCTGGCCATTTGACATTTTTAAAATCTTTCTATATCCAACTTAGGCTCTTCCTTTTTGCCCTGAGTTTCTTTAGGTTTCTCAAACTCTTTCCATCCCTCATCACTTGTTGCGGTTATACCCTTAACCCTGAGGGCAAAATCATCAGGATTGCTTGACTGGGCCAACGCTTCGTCATATGCAATAAATCCTTTGTTCAGCAGCTCCATAATTGACTGATCAAATGTCTGCATTCCATAGGTTGTCTGCCCTTTGGCAATTGCATCTACAATATCTTTGGTTTTTTCTTTATCTTCTATGCACTCCCGTATTCTTGCAGTAGATACCATTACTTCAACTGCCGGCACCCTACCTCTGCCATCCTTGGTTGGCATAAGCCTCTGCGAAACAATTCCTTTTATAACACCGGCAAGTTGTATTCTAATCTGCTTTTGTTGGTAGGGCGGAAATACAGAAACAATACGATTTATAGTTTCCATGGCATCTATGGTATGCAGCGTGGATAAAACGAGATGCCCGGTCTCTGCTGATATAAGCGCAGTTTCTATGGTTTCCATATCCCTCATTTCACCTACCATTATTATGTCAGGGTCCTGCCTGAGCGCGCCCCTCAGGGCTTCTGCAAAATTTCTTGCATCAACGCCGATCTCCCGTTGGTTGATTATACATTTTTTGTCTCTATGCAGAAATTCAATTGGGTCCTCTATGGTGATGACATTATAGGTGCTATGATTGTTGATATAGTCTAACATGGAGGCTATTGTTGTAGATTTGCCGCTTCCGGTAACACCGGTTACCAAAATCAACCCCCTTGATTCACTGGCAATCTTTTCCAGTACTTTTGGGAGATGGAGCTCATCAATAGAATTCATTACCCCTGGTATAACCCTAAAGACTATCCCTGTTGAGCCTCTTTGTTGAAATATGTTTATCCTAAATCTTCCAAGGCCAGGCACGCCATAGGCCATATCAACCTGGCGAGCTGTTTTGAATACCTCCTTTTGCTGATCATTCATAAGCCTCATAGCTGTTTTGGCAATTTCATCAGGGGTAAGTTTTTCTTGGTTTTTTATCGGTATGAGGCTTCCGTATATTCTTAATATGGGAGGCAACCCTGCCTTGAAATGCACATCGGACGCCTTCTCCTTAACCGCAAGATTTAAGACATCGTGGAGTTCCATATTTCTTAACCCTCCTTCTTTCTTCAGTAAGATGACAATTTAAAACAATAGGCCTTGAGCGGCTTATAATTTAAAAAGTTATCTTGCGCCTGCTCCTTTTGCCGCAGCTGAAGGTTTTGTCTTTTCTTCTATTTTTGGGGCTATGGTATCTTTCCTTGTTTGCCGTATGCCAAAGTGTTGCAATATTTTTCCTTCTATTGTAGAGGTTATATCGGTATGCTCTTTAAGATAAACTCTGGCAGCCTCTCTTCCCTGGCCTATTCTCTCACCATCGTATGAAAACCATGCCCCGCTCTTCTCTATAATGGATGCCTGTGCTCCAAGGTCAATTAAATCGCCCTCTCGGGATATGCCTTCATTATAAAGGATATCTAACTCAGCATCCCTGAATGGCGGCGCCAGCTTGTTTTTCACAATCTTTACCTTTGTCCTGTTTCCGATAACAGTTTCACCCTGTTTAATAGCGCCGATTCTTCTAATGTCAATCCTTACGGATGCGTAAAATTTTAACGCATTTCCACCGGTGGTAGTCTCCGGATTTCCGAACATAACACCTATCTTGTGTCGTATCTGATTTATAAATATCATGCAGGTTTTTGATTTGTTTATCGTTGAGGTCAATTTTCTCAAGGCTTGGCTCATGAGTCGTGCCTGGAGACCCATGTGGGCATCTCCCATATCACCTTCCAATTCTGCACGCGGCACAAGGGCTGCGACAGAGTCTATAACCAGCACATCAATAGCGCCGCTTCGTATCAATACTTCTGCAATCTCAAGGGCCTGTTCTCCTGTATCTGGTTGTGATAAGAGAAGTTCTTCGGTTTTTACACCAAGCCTTCTCGCATATTCTAAGTCTAAGGCATGTTCGGCATCTATGAATGCAGCCGTACCGCCTGCTTTCTGCGCCTCGGCTATGATATGCAGGGTAAGGGTGGTTTTCCCTGAAGATTCCGGCCCATAGATCTCTACTACCCTGCCTCTTGGAACGCCGCCAATACCGAGGGCTATATTAATAGCAGGTGAGCCAGTTGATATGACTGGTATATCAGTTGCTATTGCACCTTCTTTTTCAAGCCGCATGATAGAGCCTTTTCCAAATTGCTTTTCAATCTGGCCTATTGCCAGGTCTATAGCCTTTTCTTTTTCTGTTAATGCCATGAGCGCCTCCTTGATTTCAGTTGTTAGTTTTTATACAGAGCGTCATAACTTCGCATACCTGCGTTGTTCCTCGGCTCGTCGTTGCGGCGTATGCTTAAAATACGCCTCACTCCTCACCTTCGTTGCGCCTTGGTCTGCTTTGTTCTGACGCTCTGTATGCTGTTCTATTTATGTCGCTGTGTATATACAAGCAACTAATTATTTCTATCTAATTTTACTTCTTTTAATTTTGTATACAATGAGCCTTCTGGTGTTAACTCACTCTTAAATAGAATAAGGCTATCTACTATAAAGCTGGCGAGCTTTATATCTGCAAGTTTCTCAAGTCTTTCCTTTAATCCTTTTTTATCCTTTAAAAACTTTACCCTTCCCAGCGTAAGATGCGGTTTGAATGGCCTATCTTCCTTTTTAAAGCCAAGTGATGCCAGTCCGTCCTCAAGTTGAGTATAGATCTTGAGCAAGTTTTTATCATCTTCTATACCAACCCATATTACCCGCGGGTTATTTATTGTTGGGAATGCCCCAACCCCTTCGACTGACAGCTTTCCAATGGAGATTTGGCTAACTATGTTTTTCAATATCTTTTCTATAGCATGTGCCTTATCTGTTTCTATATTGCCAAGAAATTTCATGGTAAGGTGAATATTGTCCGGTTTTACCCATGTAATCTTGTTAGTTGTATCTCTTAAGTTATCCTGAATCTCTCCTAAACTTTTAACTATTATGCTCGGCAATTCTATGGCAATAAAGGCTCTTACAAATCTATTTTGTTCCATTATCTTTTGCTAATAAAAATTCTTTCAGCATATTGAGCGCCTTGTTTGAGGTTGAAAGTTTTATAGTTTTTCTGTTTCCTTGAAATAAGAAATTTTGACAATTACTTTTTGTTGCTGCCGATATGGCTATAAATACACTTCCAACGGGCTTAGCCGCTGTCCCGCCTGTTGGGCCGGCAATGCCTGTTATTGCTATGCCAATATCAGCAGCCATTATTTTTCTTATGCTATATGCCATTGCAACAGCAGTTTCTCTGCTTACAGCGCCGAACTTACTCAATATATGTGCCGGTACGCCAAGCAGTTGCTTTTTTACTTCATTATGGTATGCGATGATTCCGCCTTTAAAGTATTTAGAGCTTCCTGATACATTAGTTATTTTATGGCATAGAAGACCGCCGGTACATGATTCTGCTATAGATAGAGTAAGTCTTAACCTCTTCATGAGGCGCGCAACTGTTTCTTCTGAGGCCTCTTTCTGTTTTTTCATACTGCAATAAATTTAGCAAACAACCTGAAAGCAATATTGCTGTATATGCCTGCCACAATGTCATCCAATACTATGCCGAAACCATTGTCCATTCTTTTATCTATTAAACCAGCCGGGAAGGGTTTTACTATATCAAAAAATCTGAACAAGAGAAATACAATAATTACATGAGACAGGGTAAATGATATAAGGAACATCGCAAACATATAGCCTACAATTTCATCACACACTACCTGTCTTGGGTCTTTTTTATTAAGAAAACTCTTTGCAACTGATGACAGCCATATTGCTGCTAAAGAGCTGATAGTCAGAAATGCCCCATATATAACTAAATTCATTGATGGAATAAGGAAGCATAGTATTATTCCCCATAAAGTGCCAAGTGTTCCTGGTGCAAGAGGAGAATACCCTGCATACATTCCTGTTGCAAGGAATACAGCCGTTTTTTTTAGAATATAAACCTCCTCATGCTGACATTGGCAAGTATCCCTGCGCCGATCATTGTAGTAATAAGAAAAGAACCCCCGTAGCTCATAAAGGGGAGGGGAACCCCTACAACCGGAAGCATACCTGTTACCATACCAATATTTATGAGGATGTGCCACAAGAACATAAATGATACGCCAAAGGCAAGAAATGCCCCAAGTCTGTCTTTTGCATTTTGCGCTATATTCAGCCCCCAGAGTACCAGAACGAAATATAATATGAGGACAATAAATGAGCCTATAAATCCCCACTCTTCAGCGAGAACAGAGAATATGAAATCTGTGTGATGTTCGGGGAGAAACCTTAGCTGCCCCTGTGTGCCATTTGTAAAGCCGTTCCCAATGATACCTCCGGAACCAATGGCTATCTTTGATTGCATAATATGGTAGCCTGTGCCTAAGGGGTCCAGCGTAGGGTCTAAAAAGCTCATTAATCGCGCCTTTTGGTAATCTTTTAAAAAATGCCACGCAATTGGTATTAAAGGTAAAGAAATTGCTGTAATACCTATAAGTAACTTAAGTCTTACCTTTGCAAAGATGACCATAGACGCAAAGATGAGAAATATGATGACAGCAGTTCCCATGTCCGGCTGTTTGATAATAAGTATAAACGGTATGAAGGCTATGACGGATGGTACAATCAATTCTTTGAGAGATAACCCCCTGAATGGAATTTTTATGGCGCTAAAATATTTTGACAAAATAAGTATTATTGCAATTTTTGCAAATTCTGATGGCTGAAACGATGCAAAACCTATACTCAGCCATCGCTTGGCGCCGCCTGCTGTGCGGCCTGTCAAGATAGTTGATATTAAAAGAATAATTGCGATGATATAGATTGGGTAGGCAAGCCTCTCCAAATGTATATAGTTAACTAAGGTAGCTAATATCATTAGGGCCAAGCCTATGGAAAACCAAATAAGCTGTTTTTCATATAGATTATTATCGCTGTCCATTAAGGCGGCGCTGTAGATATTCAAGATGCCGATAAGGCATAGAAATATTGTTACAAGAAAGACAACCCAGTCAAAGTGAAGAAATAGTCTTCTGTCAATCATTGATATCTGACTCCTCTAAGTTAACGTTCTCTGCTGCATTAACTGCTGGTGTTTTAAATATGGTTGCCTGTAGTTTTGATTTAAGGTATGCCTTTATAACCTCACGGGCAACAGGCGCAGCTGCCTCTGCGCCAAAGCCGCCGTGCTCTACAAGAACGGCTACAGCTATTTCAGGATTTTCTGCTGGCCCGAAACCTACAAACCATGCATGGTCCCTTTGTTCATACGGCGTATCTTTTGGCTTTTTTCTTGGGGCGTTTTCTTTCAGCTTTATTACCTGAGCTGTTCCTGTTTTGCCTGCAATCTCTACCCCCGGAACTCTTGCCGGCCATCCAGTGCCGCCGTTTTCATTTACCACCCCTTTTAATGCGTCTCTCACTATTTTTATATTTGCAGGCGACATAGGAATCCTTCCTATTTCCTGCGGCATAAACCTCCAAATGACCTGACCTTCGGGTGTTTCCACCATATTGACTAATTGAGGGAGATAGAGTTTGCCGCCATTTGCAACAGCGGCATATGCGTTTAACATTTGGAGAGGGGTGGCAAGAAGGTAACCCTGCCCTACGGAAACAGATATTGTTTCGCCTTCATACCATGGCGCGCCCTGGGTCTCTTTTTTCCATCTGCTGGATGGCACAAGGCCGGGTTTTTCATTTGTCAATTGAATGCCTGTTTTTCTGCCAAGCCCAAAACCTTTTGCATAATGTGCAAGGCGATCTATTCCTACCTTTAAACCTACCTGGTAAAAGAAGGTATCTGAAGACTCTACGATTGCCCTGTGTATATCAATTATGCCGTGTCCGCCAGCCTTCCAGTCTCTAAACTCCTTATTCCCAAACCAGAATGACTCGCCTGCATATATCTTGGTTGACGGGGTAATTACCCCTTCTTCAAGCGCTGCTGCCGCTGTAATCATCTTAAAGGTTGACGCTGGAGGATATTGACCTTGAATGGTTTTGGTCTCCATGACATGGAATGGGTTAGAGATAAGATTATTCCACTGTTCTTTGTCAATGCCGGCTGCAAAAAGATTTGGGTCAAAAGAAGGATTGCTTACTGCTGCAAGTATTTTGCCGTTTTGAGGGTCTATGGCAATTACAGCGCCCACTTTGTCTTGCATTGCCTTGTTTGCCGCCAATTGTGTTTCTAAATCTATAGTAAGATAAATAGTATAGCCTTGCGTTGGGGTTATCTTTTTTATAAGTTTTATTTCTCTTCCTATGGCATCTACCTCTATCTGCCTGCCGCCATTTATACCGCGCAGATATTTTTCCCATTGATATTCTATTCCATACTTGCCGATAAAATCTCCGAGCATATAATTTGCCTTTTTCAATTTCTTTATTTGCTGTTCATCTATTTCTCCAAGATAGCCAATAACATGTGAGCCTGCCTCTCCGAAAGAATATACGCGTCTTGGCTCTATTTCCAGCACTATGCCCGGCATATCGATCCTGAATGTTTCAATGCTGGCTATTTCTTCCCATGTCAAGTCTTCCTTCAATTTTATTGCCTGAAAAGGAGGGCGTCCTTGCGCCTGTTGAAGCCTTCCTTCTATATCCGCTTCTGTGAGATGAACAATATGCGGGATAACCTTTTTTATCTTTCCCCAGTCCTTTACATCCTCAGGTATTACGGCAAGGTTAAAGGCAGGCCTATTTCCCACCACTACCGTGCCTGTTCTGTCTAAAAGGAGGCCGCGCGGGGCTATTGTCCTCACTAATCTTATTCTGTTATTCTCTGATAATTCCTTAAACTCTTTCCCCTTAAATATCTGGAGGAACCATAATCGTATAACAAGGAGGAAAAATATTGATAAGGCAATGCCTGTCGCTATATAAAGCCTTGCCTTAAGTTCACTTGGTTCGTTTTTTCCTAAATAAACATTCATAGGTCTATTCGCCGATATATGCTGATATATTTAAACACCTGATTCTCTCTTCCATGTTATAAGAGTATTCTGGAAGAGAAAAAATATAAGTTTATTTTAATATCTGCTTATTATTTTATCTTCTCCTTTATATGGAATACAATACAATTCTATTTTATTTATCAGGGCAAATACAAATGGGCTTACGATGCCTGTAGAGACAGCTATGGGGAAGATAATATAGAATGGTATTTCCTGGTTTAAGAACCTTAAAGATGTATAGGTTAATATTCCTTTTATGATACTTATAAAGATTGTTCCTCCGACCTTTATAAGCATGCTGTTGAGAGTTAATATCTTTGAAAGTTTTGTGGTTATAATAAATATCAACAGAAGAGTAAATGAGGAAAGGCCGATTATCCCGCCGGAGAATACATCGGTTAGATAGCCCAACACAAAAGTTGTTAATACCCCTTCAAGGGATGCATTGCCGAAAGCGAGATAAAAAACCATTATGAGTATAACATCCGGAATCAAAAGAGAAGGAAGCAGAATAGAGAGGATTGTGCTTTCTATTATGAGAAACAATGAGGCAAGAACAAGATAAATGGTAAAAATTTTCATTGAATTACGCTAAAGCAAGGGGGACATAGGGCTTATGTTACCTGTGATAATAAGGACTTCTTCCAGTTTTTGAAGGTCAGCCCCTGGTTTGAGTTCTATATCCATAAAAAAATTATCATCTCCCTTTTCAGCACGAAATACTTCACCCACTACCATACCTTTAGGAAAGATGCCGCCAAGGCCGGAAGATATCAATTTATCCCCTATTTGTATATCATCTTCATGTCTTACATATTTTAAGACAAGTCTGTTGGTGCCAGTTCCCTCGGTGATGCCTTTAATCCTGCTCCTCTGTACAACCACGTCAATATTGCACCTGGGGTCTGTAACAAGGAGAATTTTTGAAGTTGTTGGCTGCACCTCTATAATCCGCCCTACAATACCAAGGGTGGTGACAACCGCCATATCCCGTTTGATTCCGTCAGAAGAACCTTTATTGATGCTTGCAGTTCTTACCCAGCCTGTATTCTCAATACCAATGATATCGGCTGCGACTGCTGGACCGGATATGTCTTCCTTGAAGGCCAGCAGTTCCTTCAGTCTGTTGCTTAAGAGGGCAGCCTCTTTTAATTGGTTATTTTCCTCTTTCAGCTTATCAATGTCATTTTTTAACAATATATTTTCCTTGCTGACATTGATAAGATATACATATGATGCCCATGTTGCTTTTATTGCACCAATCGTATGATTAATACCATACTGGATAGGCGAGGCTATAGCGGATATAACCCTCCCGCTAATTATTGTTCCGCCGATACCTTTAACATTCGTAGACGCTATGTGAAGCGAGAAGAGACAGAGAGCGGTTGATGTTATGATTACGCGGTGCTTTTTTAGAAAACTTACCATAATTAAACTTTCAAGTTGCGAGATTTAAGTTTTTATACACAGCGACATAAATAGAGCAATTTGCAGCTTGCAACTCTTTTTACTGTAGAGTTACTTCTCTTAAAAGCTTTATTTCATCAAGAATCTTTCCTGCGCCGCGGACAACGCAGGTCAGCGGGTCGTCGGCTATAGTAACCGGCAGCTTTATCTCTTCCCTTAGGATTACATCAAGATTTCTCAAGAGGGCCCCTCCGCCTGCCATCACGATTCCTTTATCAACAAGGTCAGCCGCAAGGCCTGGCGGTGTCCGTTCCAATACGGATTTTACTGCATCTATTATAGAAGACAGTGGTTCTGTAAGCGCTTCTCTTACCTCTTCGCTATCTATCTCCATGGTTGTGGGTATGCCGGTTACAAGATTTCTGCCTTTTATCTCCATTTTTCTTTTTTCCTCACCAGGGAGGGCAAGTCCAAGATTTATTTTTATAGCCTCTGATGACTCTGTTCCGATAAAGAGATTATGCTTTCTTTTTATGTATTGAACAATAGCCTCATCCATCTTATCGCCGCCTACTCTTACTGACATGGCCTGCACTATCCCTGCCAGAGATATGACTGCAACCTCTGCTGTTCCTCCGCCAATATCTACTATCATATTTCCTGACGGCTCTGTTATGGGCAGACCTGCGCCAATGGCAGCTGCCATTGGTTCTTCAACGAGATATACCTCGCTTGCGCCTGCTGATAGCGCAGATTCCCTGACAGCCCTCTGTTCTACCTGGGTTATGCCTGAGGGTATGCATATTATGATTCTCGGCCTTAACCCAAATCTCCTTTTATGGACATTTCTTATGAAGTGCTTGAGCATCTCTTCTGTAACCTCAAAATCAGCTATAACACCGTCCTTCATTGGCCGTATTGCTGTGATGTTGCCAGGGGTTTTCCCAAGCATCAGCTTAGCCTCTTTGCCTACTGCCAAAACCTTTCTTCCTCTCCCGTCCTTTTTTACGGCAACTACAGAGGGCTCATTTGATACAATCCCTCGCCCTTTTACATAGATGAGTGTATTTGCAGTGCCAAGATCAATAGCAAGGTCATTGGAGAATAAACCAAAAACATAATTAAAAACCATTTGCCATACCCCTTTAAGTTTTTTTATGTATCTAAATTTGAGTGCTTGCGATGCTTATAGTCTATAGATCAATGAGAACAACCGAGGTTCTTCACAGGCTGTTGCAAAGGTATTGCTTTATATTATCAAGTCGGTCAGCGGTTTATACTAACAAATATAAAATGGGTTATCAAGCTGAAACTTATGTAAAAATTTATGTAAAATAAACTGAGAGGTTTACGAGTATGAGAGTCTAAAAAATCTTTTGCTTACAATTTGTTAGGCTGTTGACAATATCTTTATCTTTGCAACAGGTTTTATTTTATGCTAATTTATAAGCGCTCTGAATAAGTTAGGGAGGTTTTTAAAAAATGTCAGGCCATTCAAGATGGGCTAATATTAAACACAAAAAGGCTAAGAGCGATGTTAAAAAGGGAAAGGTATTTACAAAACTCATCAAAGAGGTAATTGTAGCTGCAAAGATGGGCGGCGGAGACCCTGATGGGAATCCGCGGCTTAGAATGGCCATAGACAAAGCAAAAAGCAATAATGTGCCATCAGATAATATAGACAGGGCAATTAAAAAAGGGGCCGGAGAATTAGAGGGCGTCCATTATGAAGAGTTCTTTTATGAAGGTTACGGCCATGGCGGCGTGGCCGTGCTTGTTGAGGTTGCAACAGACAATAGAAATAGAACCGCAGGAGAAGTAAGGAGTGTATTTACCAAAGGCGGCGGCAGATTCGGCGAGAGCGGTTCAGTTGCATGGATGTTCGAAAAAAAGGGGATGTTTACATTTGATATGAGTTCTATAACTGAAGATAAGCTCATGGAGATTGCTATAGATGCCGGGGCAGAGGATGTGATAACAAATAATGAGGATAAGGTGTTTGAGGTTTACACAGCGGCCACGGATTTTCATAAGGTAAAAGAAATATTTGATGCAAAGGGCCTCAAATATACGCTCTCTGAAATAAGCATGATACCAAAGAACACCATAAGGGTAGAAGGCAAGGATGCGCAGCAGGTTCTGAGGCTTTTGGAAGAATTGGAAGAATTGGATGATGTGCAGAATGTTTACGCAAACTTTGATATATCGCAGGAAGAGATGGAAAAAGTGGCGTGACTACAATTATGAATTAGTAATTACGAATTACGAATTTTCAGTTCTTAATTTTTAATTTATAATTCGTAATTGCAGTTTAAAGGGGGGCTTCTTGAGGGTTCTCGGCATTGACCCTGGTTCTCATATTACAGGTTACGGCATAGTTGACAGCGACAAGGGTAAATTGCTTCATGTTTCTGATGGCAGCATTGTCGCCGGCTCAAAAAAAAATCTTGCCTTGAGACTCAATTCAATCTTTGACAGCATTCAAAAAGTCATTGGTGAATTTAAACCGGACGACGTTGTTATTGAAGAGATATTTTACGCAAAGAATGCCAGGAGCGCCATCATGCTTGGCCATGCGCGGGGGGTGGCGATATTGTGCGCTGCCCAGCAGGGGCTGCCTGTATTTGAATACAGCCCAATGAAGATAAAACAATCAGTTGTTGGTTATGGGAATGCTACAAAAGACCAGGTTCAAAAAATGGTGAAAGCTCTATTAAAGCTGAATTCTATATCAAAACCAGATGCATCTGATGCCTTGGCAGCAGCAATCTGCCATATACACCATAAAGGCAGGCAAGAGGCGAGAGGCAATAGGCAACAGGTAAAATCCTATAGCCCATAGCCTATTGCCTATAGCCCGTATTTAATTATGATTGCCCACATAAAAGGTAAAATAATCCACAAATCTCCGGAATCTGTCATAGTTGATGTGGGAGGCGTCGGCTATGAGGTTCATATCCCGCTTTCCACTTACTATAAACTGCCTGATGTAGAGGAATATGTCAGCCTGAATACGCATACGCATATAAGGGAAGATGCCATGCAGTTGTATGGTTTCTTTACCCAGAGAGAGAAAGAGATATTTCAAATGCTCATAGCCGTTTCCGGGGTAGGGCCAAAACTTGCAAGGAACATCCTTTCAGGCATACCGGCAGACGACCTTGTTACAGCCGTGTCATCCAGTGATATAGCAAGACTCAAGGCCATTCCGGGTATAGGCGGAAAGACAGCGGAAAGATTGATTGTTGAACTTAAGGACAAGATGACAGTCATAAATAGGAGTCAGGAGTCAGGAGTCAGGAGTCAGGAGTATGATGTTATGTCAAGGGATGTATTGTCCGCTCTTGTAAATCTTGGCTATAAATGGGCTCTGGCTGAAAAGGCGATAGAAAAGGTCAGAAAGACCAATACAGGAGCGGTGTTTGAAGTCTTGCTCAAAGAATCGCTGAAGGCTCTGGCAAATGGATGAAAGAGAAATCACACCAATTGTATTAGAAGATGAAAAGACCTTTGATGCCCAACTTCGACCTAAATTTCTAAAAGACTATGTAGGCCAAAGTGCTACAAAGGAAAACCTAAAGATCTTTATTGACGCTGCAAAAGGCAGGGGCGAGGTCCTTGACCATGTGCTTTTTTACGGCCCGCCAGGGCTCGGCAAAACAACCCTTGCGTATATCATATCCAATGAGCTCAATGTAAATATAAAGACTACATCAGGCCCTGTTATAGAAAGGCCCGGCGACCTTGCTGCAATACTCACAAACCTTGAAGAACACGATGTGCTTTTTATTGATGAAATTCATAGGTTAAGCAGTGTTGTTGAAGAAATACTTTACCCTGCAATGGAGGATTATCATATAGACATAATCATTGGCCAGGGTCCGTCAGCCAGAAGCGTTAAGTTGGATATACCAAAGTTTACTCTTATCGGTGCAACAACGAGGGCAGGGCTTTTGACATCGCCCTTGCGAGACAGATTTGGCATTATCTCAAGGCTGGATTTTTATTCATCTGAGGAACTTAGGACTATTATCACAAGATCAGCAGGTATTTTGAACATTAAAACAGATAATGGCGGTGCGCTGGAGATTGCAAGACGTTCAAGAGGTACGCCGAGGATTGCTAACAGACTTTTAAAAAGGGTGAGGGATTTTGCTCAGGTAAAGGCTGAGGGGATTGTAACAAAGGATGTAGCTGATGAGGCATTGAAGATGCTTGAAATAGATAAAAAGGGTTTTGACAAAATGGACAGGCAGATACTTTCAGCTATCATTGATAAATTCGGCGGCGGACCAGTTGGTATAGAATCCCTTGCAGCAAGCCTTCACGAGGAAAAGGATGCGCTTGAGGATGTATATGAGCCTTATCTCATGCAGGAAGGTTTTATTCAGAGGACGCCAAGGGGCAGGGTTGCAACACAATCGGCGTATGAACATATGGGAAAGATATACAAAGGGAATCAAAATAGCGTACAGGAAAAATTGTTTTAAAAGACAGGTAAAAGGCAGTAGGGGAGAGGCAATAGGAAAAACCTATCGTCCATTGCCTATAGCCTAATGAAATGACATCTGCAAATTTATTGAGGATAGTTTTCGTTTTTTTGTTTCTGCACCTTACCATAATAAATATTTTTGCCGAAGATGGAGAGCCGGTAAAAAAAGAAGATGAAATAAACAAGAAGAAGGTTAGTCTCGAGTATGAGATTGATGCCTATTATTCAAATATCGGGCTTTATATTGGTCTGACAGACGAGCCTATACCTGATGCCGGCGAAAAGGAAGAGCTTGAAATTTATAGAGACCTTCTGTATAGCTCCTATATTCCAAGATTCCTTGTGCTGGAGGCTGCTGTCTTTCCTATGCCAAACCTTGGCGTATACTTAAAAGATGATGCCAATGACTTTTATAAATCAACCGATATTTCCAGTAATCTGAATATTGTCAAGACTGTAACTGCAGGATTTGAAGAACCGTATGCTTTTTCGGTGTTCCTGGGAAATGTGATAAAATTTACTAAACCTGGCGAGAAGCAGAAACAGGGAAACTTTGGTTACATGGGCTATTTGATAAGCATCGGCAATTATCACATCAAGGACAACGAGTTGATTGACGATAATTGGTGCGAAATAGAATGGAAGATTAAAGGCGATAGAAAGTTTTCAACTCGTGATTTGCACTGGAGTTTCAGAATAGGCGGCAAATTGCATGACAATCCGCATATCAAGGACGTCATATATTTATCCCTTCGTCGAAGTATGCTTGACCTGGAGGAATATGCCTCGATTCTAAAAAACAGCGGTTTTGAATACACATTTGATGTGGATAGCAAAACCCTTACCCCGTTGAGGCATTATTTGACTATTGATAAAAAATGGCCGTTTAAGGAGCAAAAAATAGCGTTCTCATTAACAGTGGGATTTGTATGGGAAGACGCCGAAAAATATACTGGTTCTCTCCGTGACAAAGCGGGAAGAGATAATTTCCAGGTAATCATACGTCCTAATATTTTATTTTAGACTTTAGGAGCTTGTTGAAAAACTCAACAATTTCTGATTACACAGATAAAAGACAAGATTACACAGATTAAAATCTTGTGAATTATCTATGTAATCGTCTTTATGAATCTGTGTAATCAAGGCTGTTGAGGACTTTTTCAACAGCCTGTTAGTGTATTAACTTACGGATGCATAACTGTTTTAGCAAAAGGCTTTCATGAAATTACTCGTCCACATCTGCTGTGGCCCGTGTGCCATCTACCCATTAAAGAAGATACTTGAAGGGGAGCATGCCCTTGAAGGTCTTAATCAGGAGATAGATGTCTGGGGATTTTTCTTTAATCCCAATATCCACCCTTATACAGAATATCAAAAAAGACTTGAGGCAGTAAAAATTCTTGCAAATAAAATGAATGTACAGATGATTTACCGCGATGAATACAACCTTGAGGAGTTTCTGCAAAACACAGTGGGGACAGATTTCAAATCTGTCCCCAAGAATGTGCGATGCGGCTACTGCTACTCATCAAGACTTGAGGCAACCGCACAGGCTGCAAAGGAAAATAATTTTGACTGGTTTTCATCTTCGCTTCTTTACAGCAAATACCAGAAGCACGATGAGATAAAAAAGATTGGATTGGGTCTGGCGGATAAATACGGTGTGGCATTTTACTACGATGACTTCCGCATAGGCTGGAAAGAAGGTATTAAAGAATCAAAGGATATGGGGCTTTACCGCCAGCAGTATTGCGGCTGCATATTTAGCGAGAAGGAAAGGTATATGGGTGGTTCACTCTGAAAAATGCCAAAGGTAGATTCTATGCGTAACATCACAATAGAAATCCTTAAAAATAAATCAGTGTCAGAGCAGGATGTTGAGATTGTTGAGAGAAAGGGCGTCGGCCATCCTGATTATATCTGTGATGCGATTATGGAGAGCATTTCAGTTGCGCTGAGTCAGGAATATTTGAAAAGATTCGGCGATATACTGCACCATAATATTGACAAAGGACTTTTGGTTGCCGGACAGGTGGAAAGAAGATTTGGCGGCGGCAAAATTATAAAACCCATGGAACTAATAATCGGAGACAGGGCAACATTCAGGGTTGGCAACAAAGATATAGATGTGGAAGAGATAGCAATTGATACCGCAAAAAAGTGGTTTAAGAATAATATAAGGTTTGTGGATGCTGAAAGGGATGTTCAATACAGGGTTGTGCTTGCGCAGGGTTCTGAAGAACTTACGGATATTTTTAAAAGAAAGGGAAAACTGAAAGGAGCGAATGATACATCTGCTGCCGTTGGGTATGCTCCATTTACCTCGACTGAAAATGTTGTTTATGAGGTGGAAAGATTTTTAAATTCAAAGAGAATTAAAGAGATTATCCCTGAGACAGGAGATGATGTTAAGGTTATGGGGCTTCGTAAAGGCGGAAAACTGGATTTGACAATTGCAATGCCTTTGGTTTCAAGATATGTTAGAGATGTAAATGATTACTTTCTAAAAAAAGGCAGAATAAAATATGTAGCAAATAGATTTGTGCATGAAAGGTTTGGGAAGGAATTTAAAGAAATTAATATCCACTACAATACTCTTGATAAAAAAGGGCAGGGCCTCGGCGGCATCTATTTGTCGTTGCTTGGCACATCTGCTGAAGATGCCGATTCCGGCCAAGTTGGAAGGGGCAACAGGGTGAACGGCGTTATATCGCTCAACAGACCAATGGGCACAGAGGCTGCTGCCGGCAAAAACCCTGTAAGCCATGTGGGAAAGATTTATAATATTCTTGCCCACAAATTGGCAAAGGATATATATGACAATATTGAAGGCATAAAAGAGGTTTATGTGTGGCTCTTAAGCGAGATAGGCATGAGGATTGACAAACCTCATCTTGCGTCTGCTCAGATTATTTTGACTAAGGGTATTGGTGAAAAGACGGTAAGAAAGAAAGCAGAAGCTATAATAGATAGCGGCCTTTCAAATATCGGCAAGTTTTGCGTGGAGTTGGCTGAGGGGAAATATCCGGTGTGCTGATAAATTCAAAATTTGCATTTTGCAATCTTTAATTTGCAATTCCAACAGAGGGGGTTTTATGACTGCTAATAAAAAGGCAAGACAGGAAAAACTGAAAAAGATGCTTCTGGATAAGAAGCGTAAGATGTGGAATGACCTCAGGGAGGAGTTTTTTAACAAGCTTGGCAGAGAATATAATGAACAGTTTGACAATCCACAAGACTTAGAGGAGCAGTCGCTTATTGATTTGATTGAAGATACCGGCCTTGCTGTTGCTGATATAAGACGTGAAGAGCTTACAAAGATGGATGAGGCGATTAGGAAACTTGAGGATGGGACTTATGGGATATGTGAAAATTGCAGCGAAGAGATAAGCGAGGATAGATTAAAGATAGTTCCGCTGACATACTGCTGTGTAAATTGCCAAAGCAAGAAAGAGGGTAAAAAACCGACGTTATAAATATGTTAGAGGTGGGAGGATAGAGGCCAAAGGCTTTAAATAATATATTTTGCCTCTAACCTCCAACCTCCAACCGCATGCCACAGCCTTCCTATATCAAACTCTACGAAACAGGTGAACTTTCTAACAGGATAGATGTCTTAAATAAAATACTTGAAGACTGTCATCTATGCCCGAGACATTGCAGGGTAAATCGTTTTCAAGGGGAAAAAGGTGTCTGCAAGGTCGGCAGTTTGCCGATGGTCTCAAGTTTTCATCCCCATTTTGGAGAGGAGAGGCCGCTTGTTGGTTATTACGGTAGCGGAACAATATTTTTAACATACTGTAATTTGAAGTGCCTCTTCTGTCAGAACTATGATATCAGCCATCTGGGAGAAGGCAGAGAAGTATCTCTCAAGGAGCTTGGCGCTATGATGATAAACCTCATGCGCCAGGAGTGTCACAATATAAATTTTGTAACTCCTACCCATCAGGCAGCACAAATTGTTTCAGCGCTTCCTTATGCAATTGAAAAAGGTCTTGAGATACCGCTTGTGTATAACTGCGGCGGTTACGAATCAGTTGAGACTATTAAACTCCTGGATGGCATATTTGACATCTACATGCCTGATTTTAAATACGGGAATAATGCTGCTGCAAAGAAACTTTCGGCAGCGCCTGATTATGTTGAAACAGTAAAGACAGCGATAAAAGAGATGCACTGGCAAGTAGGCGATTTGGTGATTGACAAGAAAGGGATAGCACAAAAGGGGCTTTTAATCAGGCACCTCGTTCTGCCCCAAGGCCTTGCAGGCACGCGGGAGGTCATGCGCTTTATTGCAAAGGAGATTTCCCAAAATAGCTATGTGAATATCATGGATCAATACAGGCCATGCTACAAGGCCTTTGAGCATCCGCCGATGAACAGAAGGATAACTGGCGAAGAATTTGAAGATGCAGTAAGGATTGCGAGGGCTGAGGGGTTGGGGAGATTGGATGGGTTTATATGAAACAGTCAGGAGTCAGGGGCCTGCCCCCGCAGGTTTTAAGCGGGGGTCAAAAGTCAAAAGTTGGTATGAAGACCGAGCGTCAAATATCATCAGGCGGCGTTATCTTCCGTAGAAATCCCCTCTCAATCCCCCCTTTGAAAAAGGGGGGAGAAAGGGGGATTGAGGTCGCCCTCATTGCCGTAAAAGAGGGTAAAGTTTGGTGTCTTCCCAAGGGCTTGAGGGAAAACGGCGAGACTATTGCCAGAACAGCGCACCGTGAGGTGAAAGAGGAGACCGGATTGGACGGCAAGATTATAAAACTGATTGACCATATTCAATATTTTTATGCGCATAAAGAGGCGGAAGAGACAAAACGGTTTTTCAAGATAGTCTATTTTTTCCTGATGGAGTATACTCAAGGAGATGTAAAAAATCATGACAGCGAAGTTAATGACTGCCAATGGTTTCCCATAGATGAGGCAATAAAGACGGTTGAATATAAAGATGAAAAAGAGATTTTAAAAAAGGCAAAGAAGATGATTGCAGTGTAAGACTGCCTCGATTATTTCCCTTGCGAATCCTTTATTCCCAATTCCTGCGCAATTTTTTTAAGGAGAGGGATGCTGCTTTTGAGGATGTTCATGCCCTTATGTCCTTTGGTCTGAACAGCCTCCGTGAAATCTTCAACAGTCTTGTATTTTTTCACAAGAGACTCGGCAGCAGGCGCCGTCTTGCCGTCATGGCATGATGCGCACTTATTCAACCAAAGCGTGCGCTTTGCGGCAATTGTATTGCTGGCTGAAGAAAGCAAGATAGTTCCTGACAGGAAAATAGAAATTATCAAAGTTTTTGTTTTCATTTTTTTACCTCATTATTTAGGTCGGCGGCAGTGTTTCGCTGTGTCTATCTTAACGGATCGTTGGGCCAGTTATTTTCAAATCCTTCTTATTTAATGGTATCCCTATTTTCTTCCTATTTCTTTCGATTTTGATACAACCTTCATGAACTCCTCAATATCCCGCAGTCGTTTTTTCAGAATGCCAAAACAATTTCATTGTCTATCTTTGCGTAAGAATGGACTATGAGGTTTCTGAAGGAAGCCATCTCCTCAAGTCTTTTTTGAAGCCTTGCCGAAATTATCTTGTTTTCGCCGAGGACTTTGAATACATCCCTGTTGTCTTCAGGTTCCCTCAATCTTTC
>MGRL01000023.1 GCA_001798165.1 Deltaproteobacteria bacterium RIFCSPHIGHO2_02_FULL_43_33 | reverse complement strand
GAATTGCAGAGAATAAAACATCCGGCATTTTAGACAGGATTATACTCTTCTGCTATAAATATGATAAGGCAACAGGGACGTATAAGCTGGATTACGGAATGCTGATGACAATGATAATGGCGCCAATCTTCTTTATAAGCGTTACGACAGTATTTATAGCCTATCTTTTCTTGAGCAAAGACATAAAAAAATAGGCCACAAGTTTTTGGTCAATGCGACATGTAGCTTTGCAGAATATCTTGTTCTTCCTGACCACAAGAGAATTACCCGCTCCACATTGCTGTCCCGTAAACAATCATTGAAATTATACACAACAATATAAACAGTTCAGCATACAGAGCGTCAGAATAAAGCAGACCAAGGAGCGACGAAGATGAGGAGTGAGGCGTATTTTTGTGATACGCCGCAATGACGAATCAAGGAGCAACGCAGGTATGCGAAGTTATGACGCTCTGTATATTGACTCCTTGACAACAACTGGCATATTGTTACAATAGCCAAAAATAATGAGGGGTAGCTTATGTCCATAAAATCCGATATCCAGCAAATCGCCCAGTCAGCCCGGCAGGCGTCTTTAAAGCTTGCAAACCTAAGCGCACCTGTAAAAAACAATGCGCTCTTAAAAATGGCTGATGAGCTTTTAAAGAATGCTGATACGATAAAAGCTGCGAATAAAAAAGACCTTAAGACTGCAGAAGGCAAAGGCTTGTCAAAACCAATAATTGACAGGCTCGCCATAAGCGACAAGGTTTTAAAGACTATGGCAGATGGAATCAGAGAAGTTGCAGCCCTGCCTGACCCAGTTGGCGAAATTACAAAGATGTGGAAAAGGCCGAATGGGCTTCTTGTTGGAAAGATGAGGATACCTTTAGGCGTTATCGGCATTATCTATGAGGCAAGGCCGAATGTTACCGCTGATGCAGCAGCGCTTTGTCTGAAATCAGGCAATGCGGTAATCTTAAGAGGCGGCTCAGAGGCAATAAATTCAAACCTTGCCATTGCGAAGGTATTACAGGGTGCATGTAAAAAAGAGGGCATCCCTGATTCTGCGATACAGGTTGTTCCTACAACTGAAAGAGATGCAGTATTGGAAATGCTCAAGCTTGAAGAGTATATTGACCTCATTATTCCAAGAGGAGGAGAAGGGCTTATACGATTTGTTGTAGATAACTCCAAAATCCCTGTAATCAAGCATTATAAGGGTGTATGCCATATTTATGTTGATGAATTTGCGGATTTGGATATGGCAGAGAAGATATGTTTTAACGCAAAGGTTCAGAGGCCGGGAGTCTGCAATGCAATGGAGACGCTTCTGGTTCATAAAAAGATTGCAAAAGAGTTTCTACCAAAGATGGGCAAAAAATATCAGGATGCAAAAGTGGAACTAAGGGGATCTGAAGAAACAAGAAAGATTTTACCTTTTGCCAAGCCAGCAACAGAAGAGGACTGGTCAGCAGAATATCTGGATTTGATTTTGGCAGTAAAGATTGTGAAAGATATGGATGAGGCAATAAATCATATTGCAAAATACGGCTCACTGCATACTGAGTCTATAATCACAAAGGATTACAGCAACAGTCAGAGGTTTTTGAGAGAGGTGAATTCATCTACGGTGCTTGTCAATGCCTCCACACGATTCTCAGACGGCTTCCAGCTCGGCCTCGGCGCAGAGATTGGCATATCAACTACCAAGATTCATGCCTTTGGCCCCATGGGGTTGGAGGAGCTTACAACGCAGAAGTTTATCATATATGGAGATGGACAGGTGCGGGAGTGATGTAAGCAGCAACGTATCTGCAAAACTTGACAGATTAGCTCAAATGTTGTACGTTTTAAATATCTGTACAACTTTCTAAGAAGAGGTTAGAATTTTATGACTACCGTTAAAACCTTATCCAAAGGCCAAATCGTTATACCAGCAGAGTTAAGGAAGAAATATCAAATAGAGCCGGGCTCAGAGCTTCAGATTATGGAGTATGGAGGTATTATTTATCTTATTCCTCCGGTCGAAGACCCAATCAAAGAGGCTTGCGGTATTTTACCGTCTAAGCCATCTCTTTCAGAGAAACTCCTTAAAGAACGAAAAAGCGAATTCAGATAATTCATGAAAAAAGGCCCGTTCATTTTTGATAGCCATGCCTTGTTGAAGTTATTCCAGAAGGAAAAGGGATATGAAAGAATTATCCGCCTCCTTGAGGATATAAAAAAAACAGGCGCTGTAAAATGTATAAATGTGATTAATCTGGGAGAGATTATTTATTCAACCAAAAGGGAGTTTGGCGATCAGAAGAAGTTAGAAGCCCTCGCAAATATCGAGAGGCTGCACTTCACCGTTTTGCCGGCCTCCAACAAGTTAGTATTTCAGGCTGCCGAATATAAGGCTCAATACAGCATCTCTTACGCCGATTGTTTTGTTCTCGCATCTGCCATGGAGCAAAAAGCTGCGATAATAACGGGCGACCCGGAATTTAAAAAGGTAGAACATTTGGCAGAAATAATTTGGATTTGACACACGCGCCTTCGACTCAATAGGGTTTGAGGAGCTGACAACGCAGAAGTTTATTATATACAGAGATGGGCAGGTGTGGGAGCATGAAGATTGTATTCTTAGAGCTTGTTTAATATAACAAGGCATTAAGTTATACTGAATCTATATAATATTAAAATTCCCACTATTGTACAGAATCAATAACCTGATTTTGGCAAATTGAAAGTAAAGAATTTGATAATTTGATAGTGTCTCATTATATAGCGCTGGTGTTTACTGAATAAGTATAAAAATAAATGTTAGGCAACCGTCTTGCAAAACAGTGGTGTCCTTTTTTGAAATACAAATTCGGGTTTCGTGATTGAGTTCAAGTTCCGAAAATCAAATCTATTTTTTGATGTGAATGATAATTATGCAAAAGAATGTAAATTCTCAAAGTTCAACGGAAGGATTGTTGATTGCTTTCTTCGAGCGAAACGGTTGTGTAAGATTGGTCAATGAAAAACGCAGAGAACAAGAAGGACAGAAATATAAAAAAGGATATGAAGTACGATTGGTCGCTTATTCTGAAGAAGAATTGAAAATCATGCGTCAATTATTATTGCGAGTTGGGTTCAAAGTTGGCAAATCGTACAAGAAACATTACCAAATCATCCAACCGATATATGGTAAAACTGCTGTTAAATGGTTCACGGGTCGAGCAAAAAAACTATCGTCTTGATTATCGTTTGAGAGAATTTCAGGTTTTATTTGGCAAGCAAAGTTTTGAGTCAATTTGTTTTTTGGTCAGTCAAAGTTGGTTCTTAATTATTTGGTGTTTGAGTAAGTCATGTTTTTGGTTATTGCCAAAGATTGAATCGTGTGCAATAATTTTGCCGGTTTAACGGTGGTGTCTTTTTTCAACCATCGTTTTGGTAAGCAAGCAGGTTGCCTAACAAAGCGTGCAGTGGACGTATGGGATTCTGCGGCATTTTCAAACATTTTTGCATTTTTCTGGCTTCGGTTTTTTTCTGCTCTCAGACAGAATCCACACCCACCCACACGCCACTACTGCAAACCGTTACCTCTCCAAATCCTCATACCTTTTCCACCGAAAAGGAAGGTCTCTGATAGTTCCGGGCTCTTTTATATCCGTCAATGCCTCTAATGCCTTTTTTAAAATCGTCATCTGCTGTTTGATATTATAAGGTTCTCCTAAAGGATGTCCTATAGGCCAATGAAGGAACACGGTGCGTGGCGGTTTTATTTCTTCTGTAAATTTCCGCACAATGGAAATGCTTATGGTCGGGATGCCGCGTTTTTCTACCTCTCGCTGTATCAGTCCAACGGACCGATTGCAAAGACCTCAGCCAGGGGTTAAGATAGCCGTATCAACATTTTGCGCTTTTAATTTTTCTGCAACTGCCGGGGCGGTTTCATTTATAAGCGTATAAAGATGACTGCCGTCTATATGCCCCATAAAGCCAAAGTTTGTTTCTGCAATATCGCCAATCTCTCCGGCATCTTTCATTTCTTTGAGTCTGTCTATGGGAAAGACAATATTAATGTCTTTATCCGCGTCTTTGTGGTCATAATAGTCGTGGGTTATCATGAGTTGCTCTTTAGGCGCATCTCTTGGAATTTCTCTATAACTGGGGTCTCCGGTTGGGTCTTTCATGTTAAACGGCTTTTGGTTTCTTAGATGAACGCCTGCAGTTGTAACAAGAGCTATTTTGCAGTCTTTGAGAGATTTTGTTGCGGGGGCCCATGGAATATCTTCAAACTTAATAGGCGGAGTGTTTTTAACCCATCTTTCTACAAGGAATGGAAATCTCGTGAAGATTTTTGCTATGAGTTGATTTTTTAATCTGCCCATGATTGGCAACTTGACAAAAAGGAACGCTATTGGGCAGTTTAGCGTCATACCCAGGACTATCTATGGCAGCCGTCACTGCAATGGGCTACCCTTGGAAGCATGAATCTTTTCATCTTTCATCACCCCTTTCGGTCTGTGACTAAATTAATTATAGCACATCTTTTTCATAAAACAGCACAAGAAATATTTTTTCCTACACAGCAGATTTAAGGTTTTGATTAACATCTTTTCTTTGATTAGTATCTGAGAAACAGCCTTTTATCCATCTGACTATCAGCCTCCACGGTCTCGCTTTAATTCTCGACACAATTGTTGCATAAAACTCTTTGTAACTCCCCTCTCCTCGGATGACATCATAGTATCTTTCCAGAAGAGCAGGCTCGGATTCCAATATGCGATACCATAACCTCGGATAAGTGTAAACCCACTTGCCTATCTTAGCTGCTGCCTCAAGTTCAGGATATAACTCTGTAGCTATCGCTTCATTATAACTGTTCAAGTTTATTGTATCATCAGCTATTCTCTCTGATATAACCTTTGCAGCGAGCTGGCCGCTCCTTATGGCATAGTATATGCCTTCTCCGAGGAACGGGTCAACCATGTGGGCAACGTCACCCACGGCCAAAACCCTCCCATTTACTATCCTCTGCATTGCCCCGGAAAAATATGGTATTGTCCAGCCATACACCTTGCTTATATTAGCATGAGAAAGAACCTTTTCCTTCTTCACAAAATCCGCAAAATACTTTTTTACTTGGCCTTTAACTTTTATAGAAAGACCTGCAATACCTACGGAGAGGCTGTTGGCTTTGGGAAAAACCCATGCATATCCATGCGGTATGCAGCCAAAGTCTATCAGGAGTCTCCCTTTTAGGACTGCAATTTTTTCTTTATCATAGGGAATTTCAGCCTCAATTGCCACTGCGCATAACTTTGAATCAAACCCCAACACATCTCTTCCAACAATACCATTTGCGCCATCAGCGCCTATCAAAATTTTTGCCTTGTATGAACCTTGAGAAGTTTTGATATCTATATGGCCGTTGCCTTGCTCAATGCCTATTACTCTTTCCCCTTCTTTTATTTCAGTGCCTGCTTCTCTTGCTTTTTCTTTTAAAAGGTTATCAAACTTGTCTCTGTTTACATTATAACCGATGGGCCTATGGGACATGATAGAGATCGGCCTCTTTGATTTAAATGTAAAAACAGCGCCGTAAACCGTATCCTCTATAACTGCCTTGAAATCAAACGGCAATATTTTCTCAGCCTTGAGCGACACACAGCCGCCGCACGGTTTATATCTGGGAAATTTTTCTTTATCAAAGGCAAGAACCTTTAACCCTCTTGAGGCAAGCTCATAGGCAGCAGTGGAACCTGCTGGACCGAGACCTGAAACAATTACATCGTATAGCATAGTTAAAGACCGTGATTCGTGACCGTGAACCGTGTCCGTTTAATATTTTTCACGGTCACGGAAAACGGACACGGACAACGGTTTTTATTATTCCAACTCCTTTTCCACACTAAACTCCATAAAATCAGCCCAAAAACCTGTATGAATGACAGACTCACGCTCCCACCGTAAAAGTTTAAGATGGCCTTTCTCCATATCGAGAATCTTTGTCAGGACAGTCTTTTCATCCGGTTCAGTTGCAACCTTCAGCAACCCTGAATAAAACTGGACAGCCTTATCCTCTACCTCCACAGCGATGGTTACAGCGCCTATTGCTGTTGGATTCTTTTTTAATCTCTTTGTAAGTTCATTTTCTTCTAAAAATATAGGCGCACCCTTCTTGTTTGCATCTCCTTGGGCAACGGCATCTTTATAAGAAAGCCACCTGCCTCCGGTATTTATTGACCTGCTTATGGCAGTCAATACTGTTATATGCTCAAGCTCTTCCTTAGCCAAATGTCGGAATACATTTTGCCCATGCTCATCCTTTATTGTATTGGAGGCGGCAATATAGAAGTCATACCCTTCCATCTCAGTGCGGACCGCTATTTTAAGATTTTCTATAGCCTTTTCCTGCATTGAACACCTCCATATTAAACTGAGAAATTAGGAAGCAGAAATTATAGAAATGAGTGATTGAAAACAAAAAAAGGCTTCCCTCATTTCTACTTCTGCTCTCTTTCTCTATTCTATCGCCTTCCTGTATCTGTCCGTCCGGCCTTTTCTACATCCTTTTTCTTTTCCAACGCCTCTCCCCTTATCTTTTCCTCACAGGCATGACATATCGTAGCCTCAGACTGCTTGCCGCAAATGGTGCAAACATGCTTTTTCTCTTTTTTTTCTTCCATGATTTCTCCTTTTATATTCTGATGACACAGATTTTGAAAAGCGACTACACGGATTCGTATTTTTAATCTGTGTAATCTGCCCTTTATAATCAGTATAATCGTGTTTTTATTTTCATTTTTTTATTACAGCAGATAGGCTCTAAATTTTCCCCATTTTTGATTACCATGAGCTCGCTGCGGCATACAGAACAAACATACACAGTGTTTATAGGCTCAAGCATAATCATCTCCGTATTGCAGCATATCGGTTTTAACTCCCCGCTGCCTCCCTTGATTACAGAGAGTTCTGCGCCGCAAACAGGGCACCGATAAACACGGCCCAATATATTTCTCCCTTTCACAACAGTTTTGCCGGCCATTGCCTTACCTGATATCATCCGGCCTCTCCACTACAGCCATACCCCTGCCGCAGCATTTAGGCTCCATAACTCCAACACCGCCCTTGGTAACCATTGCCATTGCCCCGCATTTAGAACAGTGATATGCCTTGCCTACATGGATTGTCCACTCCTTTGTCCACTCATCCACTGACCATTCGCGGCTGCTTGAAAAATCCACTTCCTCTGTCATATCATCTCCTTAAAAATAGGCAATAGGCTATGGGCTATAGGTGATGGGAAAAACCTATAGCCTATCGCCTCTGGCCTATAGCCCGCCTCTTACAGTGTATATTTTAAGTCCTTAAAAGCAAAGCCTTTAAGCAACGGCTTTTCAACTCCTTTATGCTGGATAAGAATCTTAAAATCATCGCCCATGCCGCCTGGCATCATAAGCTCCTTAATCCCTTGATTCCATTTAAATGCATCCAGATTATTTATATCCAGTTCCCTTACCTCTTTCAGCTCCTCAAAAACGCCGATGCCCATCAAGAAATAAAACTGGGTTGTCCAACCAGCAACCTCAAGGCCGACGTCCTTGCCTACGAGCGCAAGACTGGTAAAATCTACCTTTGCTGTTATATCCTGATATCCAATCCTCTGCAATGGATTGTCATTCATTGTGTGCTTATAATAGCATTGCAGGCTTCCATTTCTGCCATGTTGAAAGAGTTCTTTTGCAGGCAGACCATAATCAATAGTAATAACAAAACCCTTATCCAAGAGCGCCCCCACAGACTTAATCCAGTCCATTGCGTGTAAATTCACCTCTGCCTTTTGCCCGTAACCAAGTCTTATTCCAAGTCTGTCAAAGTAATCACTAAGATTCCGGTTAGATAACTCTGCAATTATTTCTACAAACCCATTATCTGAATAGCCTACATAGATTTCCTTAAGTTCATCTAACTGAATAACCCTATGCACAGGAAATGCATCTACGAGCTCGTTAGAGATAATGCAGCCGGCAATATGAGGCTTAATTTCTTTTATCGTCGAATGGTAAGAGATTTTTTTATTTGCCTTTTCTGCTGAAACAAGGTTCACATCAACCAACTTAAAATCAACTGCCTTATAGAAGTGTGGAAACAAACCTTTTATAGCGCCCTCAATCTGAGATGATAAATCACCCCTGCCTGCGCCAACCTCTACAACAGTAAACTGAGAAGGCTCGCCAAGTATCTGCCACATCTGGTTTAGCTGGGATGCGAAGAGCCTGCCAAATACAGGGCTTACATCTATACTGGTCAGGTAATCGCCCTCTTTCCCCCATCTCACCCTGTCCGATGCATAGTAACCTGTTTGAGGCCAGTAAAGCGCCTTATCCATAAACTCGGCAAATGTTATTCTGCCCTTTTGCTGAACCTGTCTTTTTATTTCTGAAATAAGGTCAGGATGACCAAGGATGCTGTCAACCACTACTTACCTCCATAGAGGCATTATTATTGTATATTGTAGCAAGCTGTTCTCAAGATTAGGAATCAACCAAACGTCTCTGAGGAGAATACGTTCAATCCTCCAATACGCCGATCTTTTTTACGCCATCAAAAACCTCCGGACCATGAGGCGCATCTCCAAGCTCAACCGTTAAATCCACGCCTGCAAAATGCGACTCCAGATGATTGCCATCTGTCCAGTACAGATTATCAGTTACATCATACACACTGCCGTTATGCGCTATATACGCAGGTCTGCCGTCTTTGCCGTCAAAGCTCTGTAAATCCTTCTTTGAGATTCTCTTTTCCACTTCAATCAAACAATTCCTTCCCTCAATTACAGTTTATGGGCTATGGGCTATATGCTATGGTTTTGCCTATCACCCATTGCCCATAGCCTATTACCTGTCTTTACTTTCTTATACCGAGGGTTGTCTCCCATGTGTCAGCATGGCCTTCTTCATCAGAAAGAATCTGTTCTAACATAAGTCTTGTGGTTGGATCACTCTCTTGCTCGCACAATTTTATATGGTCCTTATACCGTTTTATTGCGCCGTTCTCTGCGGCAAGGTCGTCTTTTATCATCTTCGTAAGGTCGCCTCCGCGCACTATCTCGGTGGGCTTTTGCACAGGGGTTCCGCCAAGATATACTATCCTCTCTGCCAGCATTTCAGCATGTTTCATTTCGTCAATGGAAGTCTTTTTGAATATCTCTATCACTGCCGGGCTCTCAAGCCCCTCTGCCTCGTAGTGGTGGCCCATATACTGAATTATTGCCGCCAGTTCATACGCCCTGTCTTCATTCAACACATCTATAATCTTTTTGCTCATATTCAACTCCTCCTTTTTATTTTATAATTTTAAGTTGCGATGATAATGTAGCAGAGGAATCCCAATTTTGCAAGCGCAAACCCAAAAAACCTTTTTACAAACACAGGCTTACTATGCTATAAAAGTTTTGTGGGTAAGGCAAAAAACAAAAAAACTGAGAAGAAAATAACTCTTATAGAAAAAGCTGAAAACATCCCATCTAATTTCAAATCTTCATACCTTATTTTCTTCATCATTTTTGTTGCCCTTCTTCTTTCCTTTCCTACTTATAAAAGAAATGGAATATGGAAGGATGATACAGGATTGTGGGAGGATGTGGTAAGAAAGAACCCTAAAAATGCAAGGGGATATAATAATTTGGGGGTTGCATATAAAAAATCCCGATTAATAGATCAGGCATTTAATGAATATCAAATAGCTATAAATCTAAATTCCAATTATGTTGATGCATATAGTAATAAAGGTAATATCTATCAAGAAAAAGGATTATTAGAGGAAGCTTTTAGGGAGATCCAAAAGCTGTAGAAATTAATCCTGAATACCCAATAGCCCATTTCAATCTTGGGCTTGTCTATCAAAAGAAAGGTCTTATAAATGAAGCCATTACTGAATATAAAACTGCTATAAAACTAAAACCATTTTATCCAAAGGCTTACAATAATCTTGGTCTAATGTATTCAGAAAAAGGGCAAATAGACAAGGCTATAGAGAAAATTCAAGAAGCCATAAAACAAGAACCAAATCACCCTGAGATGCAGAATAATCTTGGCACTATGTATTTTAAAAAAGGATTATTTGAAGAATCTATCAAGGTATATAAAAAAGCGTTTAAGCTCAATCCTAGCAGTTTGTTGAAAAACTCAACAAACTCCGATTACACGGATAAAAGATTAGATTTCACAGATTAAAACCCATTGAAATAT
>MGRL01000022.1 GCA_001798165.1 Deltaproteobacteria bacterium RIFCSPHIGHO2_02_FULL_43_33 | reverse complement strand
GGTGTTGTTTGCATTCGCATCGTTGGTATATGGCATAGAGACTGAGATGCTTGTTGGACTTGCTACTGTGGCTGTGGCTGCGCCGGCTGCTGTAATGTATGCGCGTGCTGTGAATGACCATGTGTAGAGGGCTCCTAATGCATTCCCTGCCTTATCTTTTACACCGGTAGTAATATAAACAGTATAGCTCTGGCTATCCGTAAGGTCGCTTGTCGGGTCTAATACAATCTGCGTATCTGAACATGAAAACACTGTTGCATTTACCCATGTGGCACCGCCCTGCTTTATATAGAATGTAGAGGTAGCCTCAATGCCTGTATTAGTCACGGTAGCGCAGTCTATTGGACCGTTTGTAAAGTTAGCGGTAATATTCTGTATAGTACTCCCGTTTCCGCCTCCTGGCGGGTCTGTCGGAGGATTCACCGAAGGTGCAGTTGTGTCAACGCTAAAGTCTGCATCATTCGGGTCAGTATTACCGCCAAATGAAACCCATCCGCTTGTGCCTCCGCTCACATCCTTTACCCTCGCCTGCCAGTGGTATGATGTATTAGTTAAAAAACCGGAACAGGTAACCTCTAATGTAACCGCAGTTGGGGTTACATAATGGACAAGCGCTCCGGGTGTACAGGAAACCCCGGCTGCATCGCTTCCTACAGCGCCGTCATTATTATCAAAGGCTGTGACAACAGGCTCTACCTCTACCTCAAGATACAGGTCATCCATAGCATTTTGGTCTGTTACATTTGTTACCCTGAATATCACGGATGTCGGGCTTTCATTTGTCCAACCGCCTACCGGTATGGCTGTAAGGGCAGCGCCGCGAATCTGCGACATATTGGAGGCAGACGGCACATTCGGCGCAAGGTTTGCCGCGGCTGTGAGCTGAAGTTCATCTGTGCTTGAATCATAAGAATTTATAACCGTTACATCATCGCTTGTATCAGCAGATGTTCCGGCATTATCTGTTAAAGAAAACTGTATGTCATAGTAGCCCGCAGCAAGAGTGCCGGGGATAGGAGACCATGCGCATGATGCTGAGAACATTGCTGTTCCGACTTTGGTGAAGGCCGGCGTACAGCTCGGAGTATACACAGTATTATCAGGGGCGCGAATCTTAAAGCTTCCTGTATACACAGTTGATGGGGTTGACGGGTCATCATCATCTGTAAATGTTGCCTTAAAGGTTACAGTGTTTGCTGTCTCAATCTGGGTTGAATTCGGCGTTGCATATACAGATGTGATGGCAGGCGCTGCAGTCGGAGGAGGAGGAAAATCGCTGCTGATTATAGACAGGATATTTGCATTCATGTCATAACCGCTCTCGCCGCCGGCAAGGTAGCTATCTTTTATCACTGCCTTCACATCGTAATAACCATATTTTGTTGAATCAAAGAAGGTGTCCTTTGGATTCCAGGTAAGGTCTGCCCTGTATCTGCCGCTGCCAAGACTGGTTATTGTTAAGGCGCAGCTATCAGTATAGGTTGTATTACAGGTTGTTGAGCCTGTAGGCTGGTCTGTCATAAGGACATATTCGGTAGAATCATCAGGACTGCGGATGCTGACACTTGCCTTATAACTGCTGGCTGCCTCTGCATCAACATCAGTAAATTCCGCTGAAAGGCTTACGGTTGTTGCAAAGATACAGCCTCCCCCCACGCAGACATTTCCTGCTGAAGCCGCATTGACATAAGGGGTGCTGTTTAATCCATAAGGCGGCCACGGCATGGTGGGGTCTGCAACAATCTCTACCTTATCAGGGTTATCAGTGAATCCACTCTCAGTTGTAGTATTTTTTGCAGAATCAAACACTGAGATAGATATGTCATAAAGGCCCTCAGGGTCAGTAGATGCCGGTGTCCAGATATATTGGACTGTGTAATTAGGATATGCGCCAGATATTGTAATGCCTTCACCATTTTTTTTAGAAGAAACAAGTGGTTGCGCAGTAGAGTTGTCAGGATTTCTCACCTTTATTGTTACATAAAAGTCATTTACTGTGCTTGTTGAATTAGCGCTAACCAAAGTTGCTGAAATGGTAGTAGAGATTGGATAGCTGTCGCTTGTAGAGTTATCCGGCTGGCGGTCAACCGTTGGGGCGCTCACACTCACTCCGCTCACTGTTACACTGGGATAAATATATAATCTTTCTTTGTAACTATCAAAATCAGCCGCAGCACCATTGCCATCAGCATCCTTGATCTCATAGTAGATGTCATACCAGCCTGCAGGAAGGCCTGCAATACTCAGTACATATGTATCTGTATAAGAGCCTGTTATACTTCCAGTAAATGGACCATAGATTGCGCCGCTTTGATGTCTTAATTTAAAGAAATGCGTTGAACTCCATGCCTCGCTGGCATTATCGCTGATGGTTGCGGTCAGATTTACAGTTGTATCGCTGTTAGCAAGAACGGAACTCGGAGATGCAGACACGGCTGTAACAGATGGTTCTGTTGTATCTGCAGGAACGTTTCCTGTAGTGGTAATGGCAAACTTATTTGAATTGGCAGAGTAATCGCTTATGCCAGAAAGGCCGTCCGGGTCTGTAACAGTTATGCGGATATCATAATAGCCATTAGGGTAGCCGCCTGAATCTGACGGATTCCATCCTGAAAAACTGATATTGTAATTAGTGGATGATGGCGAGCTTACAGTAAGTGTCCCGGCCTCCCCTGTTGTTGTCCCTGAATATCCTGAGACAAGCGTCCTTTCTGCCTTGCCGTCAGGCTCTCTTGCCTTGATTGTAACCAGATAACCCGATGCAGGGCCTGCTTCAATGTCGGTAAAGGAAGCGGTTATTGTGCCGGCATCTGTCCCGGGATTCTGGATATATGTGTCAGCAGGCGCTGTAACTGCGGCTATTCCAACTGTTGGTGGATTTACAGGAAAATTAGGTATGCCGTTAGTTGTAAGTTCTATCTTATCTAAATTATTGGTAAAGAGGCTTTCATTACTCGCCGCCGGCAGTGTGCCGTCAAATATATAGATATATACATCGTATTGACCGGCTGTTTCTGTGCCGTATGTATTCCATGTATAAGAGAGGGTAAAATTGGTTGGGCCGCCTGTTATGGATAGTGTGCCATAAGGATAGTAATCTCCAAGTTGTCCGTTCTTCTTAAAATTCACGAGGGCTATTTCATCTATGTTATTTGGCTTTCTTACTTTGATAGTGGCATAAAAATCATTAGCAGCCTTTGCAATATCACTGTCGCTGAATGCAGCAGTAATAGTAGTTGATGTTGATGTGCCAAGATTTAGTGGATAGATATCAACGGTTGTGGGGCTGGCAGTAACACTACTGATAGTAACATTGCCTGCAAAGGCTGTTGATGCCCATATAAGGAGGATCGCGGGCAGAGATAAACATAGAATGATTTTAAACTTTACTATCATAAATTTTTGTCAGGGATAGTCCCCTGTAGTCTTACATTAAGCAACCCTTAAGGGTTGCCCTACGAAAAAAATGCGAAGAAACAGATTGTAGGGCAGGGCTTTAGCCCTGCATTAAGGCCAATACCGTTTTGACGAGGATAAACCCCGACGCTACGGGCTTTAACGCTTACCCCCCTCACCCCCCTTTAGAAAAGGGGGGTGAGGGGGGATTTGAAAGGGAATTTTCAGAACAAAAAAATCCTGTGTATATTTTAAACCTTTTATCATAAATTCGGGGTAGATTGTCACGAGCCTACGGCTCACCTCCTGTCTGCGTGCAACCTGTTTGCCGTGCTGACGGCACAGGCGCAGGCAAAGGAGCATGAAAATTTTAACCCTCCCCTTAATCCCCTCCCGTCAAGGGAGGGGAGACAAATAGTTCCCTCTCCCCTTGCGGGAGAGGGGCAGAGCCTGCCCCCGAAGTATTTATCGGGGGGTGAGGGGGGATTTTCGGGACAAAAACGGGGGGTTGGAATTGTCTACCTTATCACCTCCACGGTTGCCTGACTGCTTTCACAACCTGTAGGGTTAATGGCAGTTACTGCGTAGGTATATGTAGTGGGGGCGCTTTTTTTATCTGCTGTCTTATCAACAAAGTTGATTATTCCATCGCCATTATTATCTGTAACAAGAGAGTCGCCGCTTACAAGCGCAAATGCCCCGCCTGACGCGCTCCTGTATACCTTATAGCCTGCCATTGCCGCTTCTGCACTCCAATGAAGCACAACTTCCCCACTGCCCTGATTTGCCCTTAAATTGGCAGGCGCAGCAATAGCAATAGGCACCTCTTTTGCGGTTACTCTGAAAGGATAAGCCGAACTTGAGGCATTAAAATATGAATAGGAGGCATTTGTGCCGTCTGTCATAACCACTGTCTGGCCGCTTACCATATCAGTCATAGATAGTTCTATGGATGAACAGGCATCGCCCGCTAAGTGAGAGATGTCCCATGTAAGGGTAATGTTTCTGTCAGTACGATAGCCCTCCACTGAAAAATCCCATGTCTGAGGGAGGTTCGCTGAACGGATGTCATCCCAGTAGTAGTCGGTAGCCCCTGGTATGCTGCTCCTGCCCCATTCAGGGTGATAGAAATAGGAGCGCAGATTGCCGGCAAAAAAGGCGTCCTTTTCATATATTGGGTCGTAGCCATTCGTAGCATCTTTGGATGTCCCTATCTTGAGTTTGCCTTTTTCAGTCCCATCATCTTGCCAGATAATGGACTCCCATTTATAGTAGTCAGTCCAGTCAGCCTGGGCTAATGAGGCATATCCAATTAATATTGACAGTATTAATATGGACAACATAAATCTTTTCATATATACCTCCAAGGGCTTTGATACAATAATAAGTTCACTTGAAAATACCTTTCGGGACAGCCGGGACGGCTGTCTTACCAGTAGGTCAGGCGTCTCGCCTGACATATCATTTTCATCACCCTTTGCGACCGAAGGTCATGTGAGTTTCATATAAAGACACAGGCTGTTTTCACCCTCCACTTTCTCCCCTCCGGTCAAGGGAGTGGAGAATTTCGGAGTTGTTACTGAGCGCCGCAAGTTAAAGTTATATTCATTGCGTAGGGTGTTGTATTGTATACATAGAGCCAGTAACCCTTCCACGGCTCAGCATTGCCGCCGGTGGTAAGCAGCGGCGCATCTGTTGTGTAGTTATTGCCGTCCCAACGGTAGATTGTGTTCCTCACAAAATTGCCAGTAGCCGCCTGCGCAAAGGTGCATGTGCTTGTGCCGCCACAGGAGGCTGATGTAGCGCTCAGGGTTACTGTTATATTCGTTCCTGTTATATTGGTGAGGCACGGATTGCCTATGAGGTTCCAGCCTTTATTTACTGCAATTGGGCCTACGGTAGGGTCTTGCAATGTATATGCAGTATAACTTCCATTATCCCCGCCAACGCTGTCTATATCTATCTTCTTTGTATTATCGCCTGTAGAGTTGAGTATCCAGTAGCCGCTGCCTTCGGTTATATTAGAAGCGCTGGTATACGACCCGTTCCAGCCCATGACCCTTAAGTAACTCAAATCATCGCTGAATAAGGTAATTGTGGGTATACCCGCGCCGAGTTCGCCCGGAACAGATATCATATTGTAGCCGTTGACAGAGAGGGTGCGGTTGTAGGGTATGGCAGTTTTATTATCTTCATTGGTTGTATAATTTCCAACACTATCACGAGCCCTTGCTGTTATGTAGTATTTGGTTCCATTCGTAAGACCGGTAAGCTCATACTTATAGTCGTATGCAGAGCCGCCGCAGGATGCAGAATCTCCTGCTGCTGGGGTTGAGCCAATACTCACTGAAGTCCCTCCAGATGCAGGTGTAGTTGTATTATAATACGCAAAGTAACTTGCTGGCGGCGAAGAAGCATCTGTTGCGCCATTGAAGCAGAGGACAAGCTTTCCGCCAGCGCCGTTATCGCCAACATACTGCGCGCCGGTTGTGGAGTTCCACGTTGGCGCTGTTGTATCAGACACAGCGCTTGTTGTGAATGACCAGTTGTATGCTGTAAGGGCATTTCCTGCCTCATCAGTTATGCCTGATGTCAAACATGCGGTATATTGCGTGCTTCCAGAAAGGACAGCGCTCGGTCTAAGAACCGCCTGTGTTGAAGCGCAGCTTTGAAGCGTGGCGGTCACTAAAGTTCCAGCGCATGTGCTTCCCTGTCTTAAGTGGAATGTAGTTCCAGCTGTAACCGTTGAGCATTTTATAGGACCGTTTGTAAAGTTAGCCGTAACATCTGTTGATACGCTCACACCTGTAGCGCCGCTTGTCGGTGTGGTAGAACTGACCGAGGGCGCAGATGTGTCAAGTGTGATAGTACCCGTTGTAGCTGCGGCTGTCTCATTTGCAGCATTATCCTTAAACATCACATATACTGTCTTTGTGCCATCGCCTGTGGCAATGGTCCATGCCTTGCTTGCAGCAAACGTCTCCCATACCTCAGTGTCAAATGTGCCGTCATTGCTGATCCTCATCTGATAACAGCCTGAGGTCGCATCACTGCATGTAAGCGTGAGTGTAACATTTGTTGAGTTGGTATATGTATTGCCGCTGTTTATAGATACTGTGCCGCTCGGCGCAGCAGTATCCACTGTTATGCCGTTAGATGATGCGCATGTAGACACATTTCCGGCATTATCATACGCCTTGACATTCACATAATAGGTTGTTCCGTTTGTAAGCGTAAGCCCGATTGAGTTCATGCTCGCGGTTGTGCCGGTGCTTGTCCATGTCTTTGTATTCACCTCATTGGCGCTTCCGCACGTGCCAGTGCCTATTGCATACTCGTAACGGTTGAGCCCGCTTCCGCCATCGGTTGAAGCAGTCCAGTTAGCCTGTAAGCTGGTCGTTGAACTCGTATAATTTATGTCTGCGCCTGAGCCGTCGTTAACTGGTGAAGGCGCAGTAGGCGCAGTTATATCAACCGTTATTGTGCCGTCTGCTGTGTCAGTCACAGACTTGGTGTTGGCAGAGGTAAAGGTTATGTCAGATACCCTGCCCTGGAGGGTTCCATTCCCGCTCGGAGAAGCGAGTATGTTATATACAATGATGTATTTCTTTGCAGCAGTTGAAACACTTATGCCAAGCGATGGGCCGAATGTTGCTGTAGTTCCAGAGAATGTCTGGGATGTGCCGATCAGGGTATCAGTTGCATCATACTCGTAGTTGGCAGAGCCTCCGCCATTATCCTCAAATATCCTGACACTCGCCACATTAGAATTAGCAAGTGAGCCTGAGCTTGAAACTACTATCTGATTGACAGTATCTGTGCCTGAGTTTGTCTTTAATTCAAAAGTGCCCACAGCAAGGTTTGTCTCGCCGCCCTTTGCATACTTATTTGAGGTAGCTGTTGCGCCGCTGCTCGCTATGGTCTGCGGAGTTGATGCAGGAGTAGCGCTTGCAGTAGCGCCTGTTGAGACATTATTTACTGCATCGTAAGCGCATACCCTGTAGGAGTATTGCGTGCTGTTTGTAAGGCTTGTGTGCGTATAGGTAAGGGCTGTGCCAAGGTATATCTGTGTGCCTAATGTACAGTTTGCAGGCGCAGTCGCACCTGTCTGATATACAACCTTGTATGTATTGGCACCAGCAAGGCCGCTCCCGCTGTCAGTGGCTGCTGTCCAGTTTAGCACAACCTGTGTGTCTCCGGGTGATGCTGTTAGTGTGCCGTCAGTTGGACCCTGCAAATCCTGTTTAACAATGGAAGACTTTACTGTCTCGGCATTGTTGGAATTGTCAGTTGACTTATACCTTACATACTGAACACAGGTGGTGGCGCATGATACATTAACCGCAGCAGTATAAGCAGTTGTGGGAGTGCAGGTATTAGTGTTGTCCACGCAGTATGTTGTGGAGGCTACCCCTGATACATTGTCGCTGCCTGTTAAACTTACTGATACAGAGCCTGAATTTGTCCATGTATCAAAGGTATATCCGGTTGCAGATGCGCTTGTTGTCGGCGCTGTCCAGTCTATGGCCAACACAGCGTCAGTGTTATCGTTATTAACCCTGCTTGCATTTCCAGATACAAATGAAGATACCGCGGCATAATGGGTGCCTTCGGTGGTGGGTGATGCAACTATATCAAAGGTAATAATATACTTTGTGCTTGTTGTGCCTACAGCCTCGCTCAAACTACTAAAGGTTGCCACATTTGATGAAAATGTCTGTGTTCCGCCAACCTGTATGTCGCCAGCGCTGTATTCCATATTCTGGTCAACATCCCTCCATAGCTTGACAGCAGATATATCAGAGGCATTGCCGGTGCCGGAGCGCGTTATCTGTATCTGCGTTACTGTATCAGTTCCGTTGTTTGTTGATATGTTAAATGCGCTCACTGCCTGATTAGCCGCCCCGCCTGCCGGATATTTATTAGTAGGATTGGTATTGTCGTCAATAGTAGTTGTATTAGCATCAGTTATTTGAACCCCGTCAACCCATGCAGCCTTCGTAACTGATGAGGCATTGCGCAGGTCAAGGTCATATTGGCCATTGGTAGCCGCTGATGTATTACAGGTTAATTTTAAATATATATTTGTTCTTGTTGGACCATCAATGGAACATGTAATTGTGCCGAGGGTGGCATCATAAAGCCTCGCAGAAGACACTATTCCGCCTGAACCAAGCCCCAAACCATGAACCTCCACCATAGACGTAGCGGATTTCCCAACAACAGATGTATAAGACTGTATGGCTGCGCCTGTAGTGCTCGTGCCGGGGGTTATGGCGATGATGTTGGAGACTGAGGAGATGTTCTCTATAAAACCGGTTGGGTCATCTACAGTTCCATCGCCGGCATTACCTGTAGGAACAAGAACGCCATCAGAAGTCAGTATAGCTATCCAGTATGTTATTCCGTCAGTAATTGTATTGGGATAAACAGCCGAATTTATTGTGCTTACAGTATCACCCTGCATAGTAATAGAATATGTTTCTACATTTCCAGGAATTCCTGGAACAGGTTCATACAACGCCCTCATCAAAGGCGCAATTTCTCCCTGATTCCAACTGGTTCCACATGAGGCTGTAGCCGCTCCTCCGGCTCCCGGCGTTCCTGACTTAGCAAGATATAAGCCTGCTGATTTATCCACATCGCAGTCCGGCTTATCCCACATGATGACCCAATCAGATGCCAGTCTTACATTACAGACAGATGTGCCGCCGCCACAATATGTCTTTGCACTGGCAAGAGATTCAGTTGTATATCTAATATCATAAGAATAGGCATTAGTGCCTGTTGTGCCATCATCAGCCACAGCAGTCCACGTAAGGGGGATTTGTGCTGAAACAAGGCTTCCAGAATATCTAATATCAGTTATTTGTCCAGGAGGAGCAGCGTCTGTTGTAGTAGCTGGGGTTGCAGATGGACCAGTTAGTGAACTCCATGATACACAGCCTTGCGCTGGGTCATTATCATCAATATCCCACCCAATGGGAGTAAAAGAATTAAAACCTTTTGTTGCTGCAGATACTCCGTAACAAACATTGCCATTAACACAACCCTCTGCCCTTATTCCATCTTGGGGAACAGGCATGCCATTTTCATCTGTTCTGTAGTAGAGCGCAATACATCCATCGCCGTCTTTATCAGGAAAAGAGGCAAACCATCTGGTGGCTGCACCAGGTTGAGTAGTTGTCTGTGAATAGGTGAATTCGGTATAGTTATTATAGCCATCCCTATCTGCGTCATTCAAACTTAACTTAGATGTTGGGCTGTTGGCAGCTTTAGTGTTATCAAAGATATAATAAGCCACTCCCATGTTATTTCTCGTCTCTCTGCCACCCCAGGCATTGTGGCAATTAGCACATGTGCTGCTCTGGTTAGTTGGTGTCGGAGTTTGATAGGGAGCCACGAGGTCTGTAAGGAAGGATTGCATAGCGTTGCTATCTTTTGGAGATAAAGCAATGATAGAAAATACTGATAAAAGGATTGAAAAAACAGGGACACATCCCATTTTTTTAAAAACCTTCAAAGGGGTGAAGGTTGAAAGCGTAAATATTTTGGAGAGGAATCTGGAAAAAATCTGATATTTGAAGGGAAAGGCTTTTTTAAATTTCTGTAAAACTGTAGAAGTTCGCCATTGTTTATTACCGGGCGAACTTCCTAAACAACTTCTCAACCTTTTACTCTCCATAGCCCCTCCCTGTGGAGTAAACAAAGGATTAATCTTGCGGCAAGATTCTTGAGATTGTTGAAAAAGAAACAATCTCTGATTACACAGATAAAAGATTAGATTGCACCGATTAAAGCTCCTTGAAATATCTGTGTAATCAGTTTTTCTAATCCGTGTAATTAAGGTTGTTGATGACTTT
>MGRL01000021.1 GCA_001798165.1 Deltaproteobacteria bacterium RIFCSPHIGHO2_02_FULL_43_33 | reverse complement strand
TATATTTTATTTTGCTCTTCATATATCTTCCTCCCTTTTCTCCAATATCCAGCGCCATAGATGCGGATGATATTTCCTCTACAAGTAAACCTGACGGTCATTATGCCGTCGCCGACACGCCCAATACAGTAAAACCGTTCTTCTTCTGAACTATGGTTAACATCTTCAACTATGACTCGGTGAGGATCAAGAAAAGCATGTTGTGCCATTGCAAAAGAAACATTATGTTTAGTTTGGTTCTCCCTATCTTTTTCCTCATCCCAGTCAAAGCTGGTTTTCTTCACAGAGATAATATACTACAGATATAATGGAATTAGCAATATAAATATATGGCTAAGTGTATGGATTATATTATTGCAGAGGCAAGCAAATCAGCCGCCACCGCAGACAATAGGTGGTTATAGCAAATGAAGTTGATCGTTAGGGGATGTTTTGGTTTAATTTGTTTTTAATCCTGGATATTATCGCTTTTATTTCTTCTAAATCCGTGTTCATATATGAACTAAAGGATATAGGTGTATTTGAAATAATTGTATTGATTGCTTTCTAGAGAATCAATGATAAAATTCCCTGCTGTTATATTGCTGTCGGGGTCTAAACCTTGTCCTATAAACTTAATTTCCATTCTTCTCTTCTCCTATTATAAGCACTACACGGACGTGGCGCGTTCTTGTGAGTGGGGTTAAGAAATCTTCTTTTCATAATCCGTTTTTATTTTCAAAATGTCTTGGCGCCCGTCCATCTTGTTTATATCATCACTTGGTGCGGATATGACTCCAAAATAGGAGTATATCAGCACCTGTTTCGGTTATTTTGCCTGTATACTACCCCTTTGTGAAAGATATGGCTGATTATTGCCCATACATGTAAGTGTTGTCAAGTGTTGTTTCAGCGGCAATAGGAGTGATAGCCTTCTTGCTTTCTTCTGTCCTTGACATCAACTTTAAGCATATACTAATATGCTAAAAAGTGTGCATTTGGAGGCATATATGAGGACTACTTTGGCAATAAAAGAGGAATTGCTGGATGAGGTAAAGGCGCTGGAGGAGTTTATTAAAAAAAGGAGGCAGAAGGATATCCTTGCTTTGTTTGGGAAAATAGAGATGAGAGAGGACTATAACTATAAACAAGAGCGAAGACACAGATGAGGGTAATCGTAGATACTTCTATCTGGTCTTTAGCGCTCAGAAGACAGGGCCATATCCAAAATCCCGAGGCCGGGACTCTTAAAAAGATAATCCAAAATGGCGAAGATATTTATCTAATTGGCATAATTCTTCAGGAAATAATATTGCAAGGTATAAGAAAGGCCGAAGATTTTGCAAGGTTAAAAAATATTTAGATGTCTTCCCTCTGCTTGAAATAAAGAGAGAACCCTACATCAAGGCGGCAGAACTTAAAAATCACATGAGTAAAAAAGGCATTCAGATAAGCACTATTGATGCCTTGATTGCATCTGCAGCCATAGTAAATGACTGTTGTTTATATACAAACGATAAAGACTTTGACCACATAGCAAAACATTCTCAATTGAAACTGTTCAGAACCCAATAAAGCAAAGCATCGGTTAACTACATTTTTTGGGCTAAATAAACTGTCACAGTACGAATGCAAGAAATGGTTTTAGATCCGCCTAGGCGGACGGATGACGAGGCACGCTAAGCGTGCCGAGGAAGACCGCAGGCGTACTCTTTGCTGTACGTCGAGGATTTTCTGAGGAGCCCAACGCCTGTCTGCGTGCAGCGCACAGGCAGGCAGTATAAAGGCATTTATTGCATTCGTATTAACAAGAAAAGGGAGGCCTTATGTTCCACATCGCAGACCCGAAGGACATTAAATCAGGCAGTACCACTGATGTTTACTTTGCAAGGACAATAGAGATACTCAAGAAGAAGGGGATTGATAAATGGGTTCGGGCGGAGTTTTTTGCAAAGAACCTGCCCAATGAATGGCACTGGGCGGTTCTTGCAGGCATGGAAGAGGTAGCATATTTGATGGAAGGTAAGCCTGTAAATATAAGGGCAATTCAAGAGGGAACTATTTTTAAGCCGTATGAGCCTGTTATGGAGATAGAGGGGATGTATACTGATTTCGGTGTTTTTGAAACTGCAATGCTGGGGCTTATATGTCAGGCAAGTGGCGTTGCAACAAAATCGGCAAGGATAAGGCTTGCGGCAGGCAACAGGATGGTAGTGAGCTTTGGCGCCAGGAGGATGCATCCCGCTGTTGCACCAATGATTGAGCGCGCCGCATACATAGGGGGATGCGACGGTGTTGCAGTTATTTTAAGCGCAGAGCTTATTGAGACAGACCCCATGGGCACAATGCCACATGCCCTGATACTTGTTCTTGGTGATACGGTTGAAGCGATAAAGGCATTTGACGATGTAGTTGATAAAAAAGTTAAAAGGGTTGCGCTCATAGATACATTCAATGATGAAAAATTTGAGGCCTTGCGTGTTGCAGAGGCAATGAAAGGCAAACTATATGCACTGCGGCTTGATACGCCTGCGTCAAGGAGGGGGAATTTTTATCGTATATTTGAAGAGGTGCGGTGGGAGCTTGATTTGCGCGGATTCAAGGATGTAAAACTCTTTGCAAGCGGCGGGCTTGATGAAAAAGAAGTTGCAGAACTAAAACCATTGGTTGATGCTTACGGTGTTGGCACGTGTATAAGCAATGCGCCTGTTGTTGACTTTGCTATGGATATTATGGAGATTGAAGGTAAGCCTCTGGCAAAAAGGGGAAAATGGTCAGGCGCAAAAGAAATCTTAAGATGCAAAAAATGCGGTAATGATAAGATTGTGCCTCTATGGAGCAAGCCGACCGTGTCGGCGTTAAGACAACGGCAACATGGTTGCCTTGATCCAAAATGCGACTGCGGCGGCAAATATGAAAGCCTTTTGCAGCCTTTGATTAAGAAAGGGAAGGTTGTAAGGGAGCTGCCAAAGCCAAAGGTTATAAGGGAATATGTTTTAGAGCAACTGAAAAGAAAATCACTTGCCTAACCTCATTGCTTTGTACCCGGTGTATAAATTTCTTTGAATCCAGAGGACATTGTTAACTTTCCATCCGCACCAATTATCAACCCTTCCACATCAGTCAACTCTTCAATTAGCTTCATGCCATCAACAGGCCCCATAACGAATATCCCAGTTGATAGGGCGTCTGCCAATGCTGGGTCTTTTGTCACTATAGTCACACCCAGAGATTTGTTGGCCGGAAAACCAGTAGACGGGTCTGTGATATGATGGTATTTTTTGCCGGCCTTTATAAAAAATCTTTCGTAATCACCGGATGTGGCGATTGTTGTATTATAAACCTTAAGAGTGCCGATAATGTTGTCTTTGTTTCGGGGGTCTTGAATGCCGATGAGCCGCGGAGGGCTATCTGGTTCATTAAATACAATCATATCGCCGCCTGCGTGCACCATGCCTCTTTTGATGCCATTTTTCTTTAAAACCTCCGCTGCTTTACCCACAATATATCCTTTTGCAACACCGCCGAGGTTTATCTTCATCCCTTCTTTTGCCAATTTAACTTTATTACTTTCTTTATCAATTATTATCTGCCGATAATCTATAAGAGGAAGGAGTTTTTTTACATCTTCTTTGGAAGGCGGAGTTAATTCTCCCTTATCATCTTTTATGAAATGCCACGCCTTTCCGAGAACACCCATGCTAATATCAAACGCACCATAAGTGGTTTGAGACGCCTTTAAAGAGGCCTCAATAACCTCCATAGTTTCATTTGAAATTGCTACAGGCTCTTTTCCGGCAGCATTATTTATCTTTGTAACATCACTATCTTCTCTATAATGGCTCATCAACCCTTCAAGCCTTTTTATTTCAGCAAATGCAGCCTCTGCAGCTGCGTTTAATAGCGCCTCATTTTTTCCAATAAGTGTAATTTCTACAATAGTCCCCATTAAGGGGCGGGTGTATTTTATTTCAGAAGGTTTTTTATTATAAATTGCAAGGGCAATGATTGAAAAAACGAAAATAGTTGCTGCAAAGGCAAGGAGGTTTTTTTGTCGGTTGGTCATGGGATGAAGCAGATTAGTTAATCAGTGGATTTGTTAATAAATCGGTTGATTCTATAATGGGAAAAATAGGATTAATAAAGATGTAAACCGCCACACCAAAGATTTTGGTGTGGCGGTAAATTAAAATTCTTCTTCCTCAGCCTCTGTCTTTTCCAGAATGGCCAGGCCGTGTTCTTCCTCATAACGTCTTCTGGCGCCTTTTTCTCTTTCATCCTTTGATTTACAATCTATGCAAACCTTTGTAAAAGGCAATGCCATGAGTCTTGCTTCTCCTATTGGTTCACCGCACTCATCGCAAGCCCCATAATTTCCGCTTTCAATTCTTACCAGGGCATCTTCTATTTCTGCCAGTTTTTCTCTGTCTCTATCGCCGAGCATGAGGGTTATCTCTCTCTCTCTCTCATTGCTGGCAATATCATAAATATCCCCAATCTCAAACTTCAGGGTATTGCTTTCATTCTTTATCTTTGCTGTCACTTCATTTAAGAGATCTTCCTTTACCTTGAGAAGTTTTTTGATTATCTCTTTCTTGAAAGGCTCTCTTACCTTTATCTTGATTTTTACAGGTTGCGGCGGTTGAGGCGTAGGTATAGGTATATGTATAGGTGCAAGAACGGGCTTTTTAAGCTGTTTTTTTGCAACAACCTTCTTTTTAGAGGGCTTTGCTAATTTTTTTGTCTTGGCCTTTTTTGGTTTTGCCTTAACCTTTTTGGGTTTTACCGTTGCCTTTTTTGTAATCTTTTTTATTTTGGTTTTCAATTTCTTTTTCTTTTTGTTTGCCATAATGGGTTAAGTAATATACACTAAAAAAATTAATTGTCAATTGAAAAATACGCAGAAGTTTGAATCGAAATTATGATGAAGGCATTTTTAAATCTGATTCTTCCGCCGATCTGTCCTATTTGCGCGCAGGGTGCAGAGGATGGCAGATTCTGCCAAAGATGTTTTGATAGCATCAGATTCATCAAAAGCCCAATCTGCTCATGCTGCGGTACGCCTTTTGTTGCGGAAGAAAGTGAAGACCATCTGTGCGGTGTCTGCATAAAAACAAAGAGGCCGTTTTCAAAGGCAAGGAGCATCGGCTTTTATGAAGGGAATTTGCTGGAAGCGATTCACAGGTTCAAATATAATGGCAAGACCTCTCTATCAAAGCCCTTGGGCAAGATAATGCTGGATAGGTTTTCACCGAATAACTATGACTTAATTGTTCCTGTGCCTTTACATAGAGCGAGACTTAAAGAGCGAGGGTTTAACCAATCGTTGCTTTTGGCAAGAGAGCTTGCAAGGACATATAAATTGCCGATAGATTACCTGAACCTAAAAAAAATCCGTGCAACAGATGCGCAGATAAACCTAAAAGGAAAGGACAGGGTAGCGAATGTGAAAGGCGCATTTGCAGTGGAAGATGATAAGGCCTTTGACGGCAAAAGAGTCTTGCTTATAGATGATGTTTATACAACTGGCGCTACAATTGTCGAGTGCGGCAAGGTTTTAAAAAAAGCTGGGGCTAAAGATATTGATGTGTTGACGCTTGCAAGGGTAGTTAATCTGTGATAGGAGATACTAAATGGTGAAAAACAAGTTTGTCTCATTACAAAGATTAAAAACCATCCTTCGCAGCAGCAGAAAGAAAAAAACCATTGTTTTTACCAATGGTTGCTTTGACATCATCCACGCAGGCCATGTGCGATACCTGAAAAAGGCAAAATCACTGGGAGATTTTTTAGTTGTCGGCCTAAACAGTGATTCGTCTGTAAAAAAGATAAAAGGGGAGAAACGGCCAATTGTGCCGCAAAAAGAACGGGCAGAGGTTCTATCAGGCCTTGAGGCTGTTGACTATGTAGTTTTATTTAATGAGCCGACGCCAACAAAGCTTATAGAGGCTGTTCTGCCGGATGTGCTTGTTAAAGGCGCTGACTGGGCAAGCCATGAGATTGTCGGCGCCGATGTTGTAAAGGCAGCAGGCGGTAAGATTGCAAGGGTAAAATTGGTAAAGGGCAGGTCAACAACAAATATAATAAAAAAGATACTCGAACTCCACCAGTAATATTTTTTGCCTCAGTCCCCCCCATTCCATTTTTTCTGCTATACTTAATATATCCACGAAACAAAAAAGGAGGGTGTAATTATGGCTATCTCTATAAAGCTCAAAAAATTTTTAGATGAAAATAAGGTTAGTTATCAGGTAGCCGCACATTCAGAGGTCTACACAGCGCAGGAAATTGCGGCTGCACTGCATGTTTCTGGGAAGGAGCTGATTAAAGTGGTTATGGTCAAAGCAGAGGATAAATTTGTTATGGCTGTTCTTCCTGCAAGCTGGAGGGTTGACATGGTTAAGCTAAGGGAAGTTTTGGAAAATAAGAATATCAAACTTGCTACAGAGGCAGAGTTTAAAAACCTTTTTCCTGACTGTGAGCCGGGCGCTATGCCGCCTTTTGGCAATCTCTATGGCCTTGATGTCTACGAAGACAAGGCATTAGCAGAAGATGAGGAAATATTTTTCCAGGCAGGAAATCACATTGAATCAATCAAGATGAAACGAAAGGATTTTGAGAGGTTGGTAAAGCCTATGGCGGCTGATTTCAGCACGCATCTGCACTAAATTTTTGGGGCATAAGGGTTGGTTTATTTTTCAAATAGTTTCTTATACTCCCCATACCCTTCCTTATCCAGATTTTCTTTTGAAATGAATCTAAGGGCGGCTGAATTCAGACAGTAACGAAGGCCGGTTGGCTTGGGGCCGTCAGAAAAAATGTGGCCAAGGTGAGAATCTCCCTCTTTGCTCCGCACCTCTGTCCTTGTCATAAAAAGGCCTCTGTCTTCTTTTTCAATAATATTCTTTGGCTCAAGCGGCTTTGTAAAGCTCGGCCAGCCAGTGCCTGAATCAAATTTATCCAGAGAGCTAAAGAGCGTCTCACCGGAAACAATATCAACATATATCCCTTGTTTCTTGTTATCCCAATATTCGTTATCAAATGCCCTTTCTGTGCCGTTTTCCTGCGTCACCTTATACTGCAACGGGGTCAGTTTTTTTCTCAGCTCTTCCCTGGATGGTTTGTTATATTTTTTGCTTTCTTGATTTTTCATCTCTGCCTTATCTCCCCATGCCTTTTTAAGATACTGGTCTCTCCCTGAGTTATATCTATAAAACTTATATCTGATAGGGTTTTTCTGATAATACTTTTGATGGTATTCCTCTGCCTTATAGAATATTGCAGCTGGCTTAATTTCTGTAACAATAGGCCTATCAAACTTGCCTGATTTTTCAAGTTTTATCTTTGACTCCTCAGCAAGGCGTCTCTGCTCTTCATTATGATAAAAAATAGCGCTTCTGTATTGAGTTCCAACATCCACAAACTGCTGATTTGGCGTAGTTGGGTCAATATTTCTCCAGAAGACATCCAGCAATTCTGAATAGGTAATCAGAGAAGGGTCGTATAGTATCTCGATGGACTCTGTATGGCCTGTAATACCGGAAGACACTTCTTCATAGGTGGGGTCTTTATCATGGCCGCCGGTATATCCTACAGTAGTAGACACTACTCCCTTTAATGAAGCAAAGGGAGGCTCCATGCACCAGAAACAACCCCCTGCAAAGGTTGCCTTTTCCAGTTTTTGCGCAGGGGCAGCGATATTCTTTTTTATATTTTCAGAATTCGCCATAACAATACCCATTTGACCAAAAACCATGCTTGTTATAATAAGCAGTAATAATTGATTTCTCATGCCTATAGTATAGCCCTCATTGCTCTGTTATGCAAGGAAAATGATTATCGTTTTCATAATTACCGACCTATAGAATACATTTCCCCCTTCTTTATAATAAATCCTTCTTTTTTAAGCTGCGTTAGGACTTTTCTAACCCGCTTAGGATTAACAGTTTGTTGAGTTTTTCAACAAACTGCTAAGGTATTGTAATCAACCTTAATGCTAACTAAAAAATAATTGACAATACCATCTCTACCTGTGATAGTCTTGGCTGAATTATGAAAGCGGGTTAGATATTTTCTTCAGAGAGATTGTCTGTCTTTTGAAGCTGTCTTAAGGGAGAAACCATTGTTCAAAAATAGCCTTCTTGCCAAAATCCTGTCTATAGTGATAGGCATTACAATCATCGGTTTCTCCATTCTCATCTATAAAGTTATCTCCCAAGAAAAAAAGAGCCTTCTCGAAGAACGTAGAAAAACCAGCGAGCTTATGGCACAGCCCCTTCTGCATACCATATACAAGGATATGCTGGATGAGAGGGCAGACATGACGCGCTATCTTGTAGAAGGCATGAAGACGGTCAAAGGCACTGAACGGGTGCAGGTTATACGGAGCAACGGCATAGAAGAGGCATTCCAGGACTTCAAGACACTGAAGGCAGTTGAAAAGGAATACGGCGACCTGAAGCCTGAGTGGACTGCAGGTCATCCCAACAAAGAAGACAATGTTGCCAAAGGAATAGGCGACACCAAGTTTAAAGAAGCGGTCCGGTTTTTTAATGAAGGTAAAAAAGAAGGAATTTATTATATCGAAGAATCCGAGGGCAAGCGGCTTTTTACATATCTCACACCCGTAGAGTTTAGGCCAAAGTGCAAGGCCTGTCATACAACAGCAGCAGGCGCGCGAGGGGTTTTAATGATATCCACCTCTCTGGAGGATATGTACGCATCTTTATCTGCCGGCAGAACACGTTGGATTATGTATGGTCTCTTTACTGTCCTGGGCATAGGCATATTGCTTACATTTCTTGTAAGAGGCGTTATCACAAAGCCGATAGAAGAGACAGCTCATATGCTGAAGGAAATAGCAGAGGGAAGCGGAGACCTTACCAAGAGGCTGAAAGTAGCCTCCAAAGATGAGGTTGGGATGCTGGGCAGGTGGTTCAATAAGTTTGTAGAAGGGATGCAGAATATGGTAAAGGGCATATTTGCGACATCCAGCCAGGTGCTTTCAGCCTCTCAGGCCATAAAACAATCATCAGAGGGCATACATAGCTCGGCTCAGACGCAGCTTCAGGCTGTAGAGGAAACCTCATCGTCCATAGAGGAGATGGCTGCCTCAATAAAGACAGTAGCAGATGATGCAGAAGAGCTTCTGAAAGCTACTGACGGCGCATCTGCATCATCTCTTGAAATGTCTGCCTCTATTTCAGAGGTTGCGGAAAATACCGAAAAGCTCGCTGTTTCGGTAGATTTAACTGCATCTGCCATAAATGAGATTGCAGCCTCTCTGAAACAAGTGGCGGTGCATGTTAATACTTTGCTTGGAGAAACGGAACAGGTGGTTTCAGCAATAACTGAGGTAAACTCTGCCATAAAAGAGATTGGCGCGCATTCAAAAGAAGAGGCCAATCTTGCAGAGAAGGTTGTAGAGGTTGTCACTGACCGTGTAGCCATTGTAAATAAATCCAGCAAGAATATAGAAAGGATAATAGAGGATGTTACCAAAACATCTTCTATCATGAGCAGGCTGGGAGAAAGGTCAAAAGAAATAAATAGCATCATCAATGTTATAAATGAGATAGCAGACACCACAAATCTCCTTGCGCTGAATGCCGCCATCCTTGCGGCTCAGGCAGGGGAGCATGGGAAAGGGTTTGCTGTAGTTGCGGAGCAGGTCAAGAACCTTGCCAAAAGGACTGCGGCGTCAACAAAAGAAATCGGGGGGCTTATTGAACAAGTGCAGACAGATGTAACCTCTGCGGTAAGCTCGGTAGAATTAAGCACTTCCAAATTAATTAATGAGACCATGCTGTTTGCAAAAGGTGAAAATGAAGCATTGACCAGTATTGCAAACAGCTCAAAGGCATCCCTTGACATGGCCAGGAAGATAGAGAGGGCCACAGAAGAACAGACTAAAGGGATAGGGCAGGTAACAGATGGCACTCATAAGATAAATACAATGGTGGAGGAGATAAAAAAGGCCGCAGATGAGCAGAGCAGGGCCTCGGAAGAAATCTCTCATGCGACTGAAAATATGAAGGATATCACCTGGAAGGTCAAGCAGTCCACCGGAGAACAATCAAAGGAAGGCAAGCACATTGCGCAGGTAATAGCAGATGTGGCTCAGATGATGCAGGAAATAACCAAGGCTATGAAAGAACAAAAGATAGCCTCTGAGAGGATAGTCCATGCCATTGAAACCATAAGAAAAAAGAGCGAGGAAAATCTCACATTGACTGCAGGGCTTGACAAAACCGTGAGTAATTTGGATTCTCAGTCAATCTCATTAAATGAGAAAGTCGGCAGCTTTAAGGTGTAAAACATCCATGAGCCTTGGCTCATCCGTCTTTGGCAAAGGGGAATGAAAATTGGATTTTTGTAGCGTTGGGGTTTATCCCCAACGAAAAACCGTTGCCCATAAAGGGCAACGCTACGGTAATGTGAATATGAAGCATTTTCTGGGCAAGGAGTAGTTGAATTAAAAAGGGAGGCTCCTATGAATATCAAATTATGGTTGTTTATCTTCACACTAATTCTTGTCTGGCACAGCCCGGCTCAGGCAAAGGATATAAGCTGGGATAAGGTGGGAACTCAAAAGATAACCATGTTTTATCCGGGTGTTGTCTCATGGGAATTTTTGAACAGCGAAGACCACAGCCTTGGCGGCAAAAATATAAGGAAAGGGAAAAAGAACTGCACTGACTGTCATGTGAGCAAAGACACAGGAATTGACCTTCGGGTGGAAGAGATTGTCACAGGTAAGCTGCAGATGAAGAAGTCCCAAAAACCTTTTGAGCCGGAACCGATATCAGGCAAGAATGGTTTTTTAGATTTAAATATTCAGGCGGCCTATGATGATGAATATGTTTATTTAAGATTGCAATGGCCGTCTCAAGGTTTAAGTTGGAACAATCCAAAATTGGCAGAGGACGGCCTTCCTGACAGGGTTTCCATTCAGCTCAATCATCTGAGCGATAAAGAAGAATATCTGAGCAGATACGGGTGTTTCAGGACCTGCCATAATGACCTCAATTCCATGCCTAACAGTCCCTCAAAAGAGCAAGTGAAGAAGAATGTGTATTATGGAACCATCAAGAGAGATGATGTGCGGTTGTATGCCTTTTATACAAGAACCGATGGATGGGCAGCAATGAAAGCGGATAAGGAATTGCAAGGCTTCTTAAAAGACAGCGGTTTGATAGACCTCTGGAAGATAGAATTTAAGGGCAAAGAGCCGTCTGCAGAAGACGGCTGGATACTTGAAGACAGAAGAAAAGACGACAAAGAAGATATTAAGGCTGACGGTAATTGGGAAAACGGCAAATATGTCGTCCGCATAACAAGAAAACTTCAGACAGGCGACCCGCGGGATATTCAATTAAAAGAAGGGGATGTAATCTTTACCGGCATTGCTGTTCATGATGAAAAGACTAATCATCGGAAACACTATGTATCTTTTCCTATGAGCATTGGTCTGGGAGCCGAGGGGGATATTAAGGCAGAGAGGATTAAATAAATTCTATGGCTATCAGGAGGTATTATGAAAGGTGGATTTAAAAGTAAGTTTTATAGGCTGGCATTTTGTATGGCAGCTGCCCTGGTTTTTCATATAAGCAGGGCAGAGGCAACTGAGGTAAACTGGACGGAAATCAATCCGGAATTTGCAGATGCAACCTATGTGAATGATACGGCTAAATGTTTTGAGTGCCATGAAGACTACATGGCAACATTTAATAAAACAAGACATGGCAGGACTTTTAAGTCAGGCGCCCA
>MGRL01000020.1 GCA_001798165.1 Deltaproteobacteria bacterium RIFCSPHIGHO2_02_FULL_43_33 | reverse complement strand
CACTCAACTTTGGGGTATCTTTCCCCAGTATCATTTGAGCTGGAATCTATGGTAGCCTAACCTAACTGAGTGTCCTAAAATTCGGGGGAAGTGCACATTGTATCAAGTAGTGATAGAATGTGCTGGTTAAAAACATCTGGGACACCAGCTTTCGTACCCAAGCTGACAGAAAGCTTGTCCAAAGTCGAAATAAAAGAATCTATATTGGCAACATGTTGACCGTAGTTTATGGGTTTGAAAAGACATGGAATTGGAATGGCTTTACGCCATGAAAATTTGAATATTGCGTCGTGTATTACGATGTATCTTTCCAGTATCCCATGCACTTCGTATATTTCGTCGGGAAGTCTCGTCATATTTTGCCTCCTATTTATGTGCCTAACATTTTTTTATGTCTACATACATTTTTAGTGGATTTTAGGTCAACTTATGTGGAGAGTCAAGGAAAAGATTGCCAAAAAATTCATTGAAAATCAGCATGTTATTCCGTATTATACTTGCAATTCTTATGCTTAATAGAAACCACATCTTTCTTATCCCAATCCTCCTCTCCCTCATAGGCTGCGCCTGTCCCAAGGGAAAAATTTATTCAACCAGTGATGCAGGGCTTTTCTCAAAAAATTGGCGCGAAATTGTTCAGGAAAACCCGATAGGCAAAGATGAGAATATAAAGGTTGCTCTTCTTTTCAAAAATCAAGACTCCAGCCATTTTATCATACAGATAAGGGACAGAGAAAAGTCGCATATCCATGAGACTCATGATTTGACAGTAGTGGTGAAACGAGGGCAGGGGGTTTTATATCTCGGCAAAGACAAACTCCCAATGAGACGAGGCGATATTGCCTTTATCCCAAAAGGCGTGCCTCACTATTTTGTGAATGAAGACAGCAAGCCATCTATAGCCTATGCGATATTTACTCCTTTCTATGACGGTAAAGATATGAAGTGGGTGGATGAGGAAGCAACAAACTAAAGAATATTTTACCCTCACATGTCAGAAAAGTTTTTGCAACAGCCAAGCAATCTGCTATAATCCCGTCAGATATGTTTAACAGTTTGTTGAAAAACTCAACAAACTCCGATTACACGGATAAAAGATTAGATTTCACAGATTAAAACCCATTGAAATATCTGTGTAATCGTTTTTCCTAATCTGTGTAATCAAGGCTGTTGATGCCTTTTTCAACAGCCTGTTAATTTAAAACAGCAAAGGCAAAAAATACTCACCAACAGACAACAGGAGGATGTATGGAAAAAATAAAACAACCTGAATCCGCAAAGGAAAGTTATTTTATTAGCCGCATCAACCACTGGCTCGTTTATCTTGATGACATTATTCTTATCATGGTTGCTATTGGCATTATTGGCGTTGCTATACTCTTAGCAGTAGAAGCTGTTACCGATTTTATCTATTATACAAAGCACTCAATCTCTCACATCATCAGCGATTTAATGTTTGTCCTCATTATCATGGAGCTTTTCAGGCAGGTGCTGCGGCAGTTGACCCGCCATGTATTTTCGCTTAATCCGTTTTTTTTTATAGGAGTCATCGCCAGCATACGGGGAATACTGCTTGTGCAGATGAAACTGGCTATGGGAGAAGCAGAATGGCAGGGAGGCGTATTGCAATTAGGAATCCATGCCATTATTGTATTGATACTGGTTATCAGCTACTATTTTTATTCAAAGGTAGAAGAAAAGCCTTCCAAATAGCTTCTTGTTTTCTTCCTAATAATTATTTATCCGAGGTGCTTAGGTGAAAAAGATTGCATTGATTATTCCCATTCTTATAATCATTATCGCCGGGTTGTTTGTTTATCTTAAACTTAAAAAACCGGAAAAACCTTCTGACTGTATTGAAACCACAGGGCTTATAGAGGCCACTGAGGTAGGGCTGAGCTCAAAGATTCCAGGCAGGACAGATTGGCTCTGCTGTAAAGAAGGAGATTCTATAACGGCCGGCGCCCTTGCTGTAAGATTGGATAATGAAGAATTAAAGGCAAGGGTTCTGCAGGGAAGAAAGGCGTTGAATGCGGCACAGGCCTCTCTTAAGATAAGCGAGGCTAATTTAGAAAACACAAAGCTTGAGGTAGATGCTGTTAGGGCAGAGGTTCAGGCAGCAGAGGCAGAGGTTGCGCGAATGAATGTCTTGGTGGAAGATGCTAAAAAAACCCTTCAGAGAGTAAGCGGGCTTTTCAAGGATGGCTTGATATCCGAAAGGGAAATGGATGCGGCAAAGACAAACTACTATGCCAACTCTGCCCAGCTTGACTCTGCAATGGCGCACAAAAGGGCGGCTGATGCAAAATTGAAAACTTCTATATCCAATATAAAGGCAGCCGAAGCACAGGTATCTTCTGCAAAGGCAAAGATGCAGGAATCGCAGGCAGGGCTGAATGTATTGGAGACACAGCTTAAGGATACAGAAATAATCTCGCCCATAGACGGCGTTGTTGTATACAAGGCATTTGAGACAGGAGAGATTGTAAATGCCGGCGCCTCCATCTACACTATCCATGATTTTAAAAACATCTGGGCAAGGGTTGATATTGAAGAAACAATCATAGGCGAGATAAGGCTCGGCAACATGGCAGTGATAACAGCATCGGCCTTGCCGAATAGAGAATTTGCGGGCGAGGTAATTGAAATCGGCAGAGAAGGCGAATTCGCCACCCAGAGGGATGTAACCAGAGGAAGGTCTGATATACGGACATTCAGGGTAAAGATAGGCATAAAAGATTCCAACGGATTGCTGAAAACTGGGATGACGGTGAAGGCGAAGATATACTGCAGGTGAAAGTCTAAAATCAGCGGGTAAATAAATCAGACACCTTTATTTCTGTTTATTTCTGAGGACTGATCAAAACAGTCCACCCTTTTTCTCTCAGAAATTTAATCACGTCGGCATGAAAGTTATTTCCGCTGGCTTCGATTATTTCTTGAATTTTATCTTTTGATTTTCCGCTCATTGATTCTTGTTTTGTTTGAAACTGGAATTTACTAAGGTATGTAAATTATTACCGCTTTTGCCTCTGTTTTCAATTTATATTAAGATTTATCAGAATTGTCAATTTTTTCGCTAAAAGGGTAACAAAGGAATCTAATTCTTTATAATCTTTACTATTTTTGATTAAGAGATATTTAACAGCTACCGCTCCTCCTACACATCTCCCTTTTTATGCCCTGCGATATCCAACTTCTCAATATATCTTTCAACCTCTTGTATAAACCTCTCTGTCTTGACCAGTTCACTGCCTGCGATTTCTTTGGTTATCTCTGGATAGTCGGCATAATCCGCCTTTTCCCTATACTCCTTGGCCTCATGGATAATTTTGCTTGCATCGCTGCTTATCTTGCCGGTCTTGACAAAATGCTGGTCAAAAAGGGATATAACGCCGGAATGTTTCGCGCTGTCCTTATCCACAGTTGCAAGAACAGCACGGGCAGCGGTAAATACAGCGTAATAGGAACGGCTGACGGAATCCAGAAAGTGGTTATTTGCAAACAATTCCTTTGCAGACTGGAAATGCTCTTTTGCCCTTTCAAGACGATGTTGAGCCAATCCGTTGCTATGCTGCATAGAGGATAATTCCGTCCTTGTCTATCTCCTGAACAAAGAGAGTATTTGCATCGCGGTTGTTGTTATATTCGCTTTCGCTCAAAACCACAGCGGATATCAAAATCCCTTGCGCTATACTTATTTCTGATGATATTGCCGCTATCTTTTCCATAACATCCGTGGAAAACTTCTTAACCAGCACAAAAACATCTATATCTGATTCAGGTTTATAATCTCCTCGTACTTTTGAGCCAAAGGCTTCCAACAGAATAAGATTATGAGACAGCATATCCCTGACTGAGGTTTCAAACCCCTGAACAGCCGTCTTCTCTTTGTCCGTCAGGTATTTTAATTTGTTTAGAACTTCCGTAATCATAAAATCACCTTGTTAGTTTTTTAACATTCTCGGCATTAGGTATTTGACAAATATATCAATGAACCTCTGGAAAATCAACAAATTACTGGCATCGAGGCATTTTGATTATTTAACATTCTCAAACAGCGTATTTATCATATTGTTTTCCATGCTCTCATTTCCCTAATGATTTTCCCGACCTTTTTTGATACGCTTGATTAAAGAAGCTTTTTGCTTTTTATTTTTGCAACAAACGCAAGATTTGAGCTAGAGCCTGCCCGTGAAGGTTTTTATCAGGGGATTACGTTTGTAAAGAACTTTATGCCAATCTCAGTACAAATCTCCAACCTCATCAAAAAATACGGCAGTCTTGCTGCGCTTAATGATGTTTCATTTGCTATTGAAGAGGGAGAAACCTTTGGCCTGCTCGGTCCTAATGGCGCCGGCAAGACTACGCTTATAAGGATACTCTCCACTCTTATTAAACCCACGAGCGGCAATGCAAGGGTAATGGGCTTTGATGTAGTAAAAGAGCAAAATAATGTTAGAAAGGCCATAGGCGTTGTGCCTCAGGCAATGACCAGTGACATGGATCTGACAGGTTATGAGAATATGGACATATACGGCAGGTTTTATGATATGCCGAAAAAGGAGCGTAAGGAACGGATAGATTATCTCCTTGGAATGGTCGGCCTCAAGGAAAGGGCAAAGGAGCTGGTTGCGACATATTCAGGCGGGATGAGGAGGAGGCTTGAGATTGCAAGGGGGCTTATACATAAACCATCTTTACTTATACTTGACGAGCCTACCATCGGCCTTGACCCCCAGAGCAGGCATGTTGTTTGGGAGCTTTTGCAGAGATTCCGCAAAGAAGACAGGCTCACCATACTTTTAACAACGCATTACATGGATGAAGCAGAAATGCTGTGCAACAGGGTCGCTATAATAGATTACGGCAAGATAGCGGCTATGGATACTGTGTCAGGGCTTAAAAAACAGATACCTCAAAAGGATGTGGTGGAGCTTGCCTTCAGCGGCGTTGATGCAGATAAGGCAGTAGAAGAAGTAAAGACTATTCCCTCTGTGCACACAGCAGTTACAACTGACGGCATATTGCGGGTATCCGTAGATAACGGCGCTCAGGCAATCCCTCAATTGATGGCAGCAGTGGAAAGGCTTGGCGCAAAGGTTACATCCGTCATCTTAAAACAACAGACCCTTGAAGATGTGTTTATTCACTTTACCGGCAGACCTATCAGGGAAGAAGAGGCAAAAAAGGTGAGCTTCTTCATAGGCGCAGGCGTGCCGAGCAAGTGGGGAAGATGAAAGGATGATTTCGGATTTGCGATTTTGGATTGCAGATTTTAAATCCCAAATCCGAAATCCGAAATCCAAAATGGAGTGAAACGACATGACTCGTTTTTTTGCAGTGCTTGAAAGAGATTTAAGGCGATTTTTAAGAAACCCTATAGTAATCGCTATGAGCATTGTCATGCCCATACTTTATCTGATAATCCTGGGCAATTCATTTCAGGGCGAATTGAAAAATCTCTCTATTGCCGTTGTTGATATGGACAACGGGCCTTATAGCCATAGGGTAGTTGAATTGCTGCATGCGCTTGAGGCAGGGCCAAAAACAATCAAGATGTATCACCTGTCAGACCAGGGAATAGCGCTGGAAAATTTAAAACAAGGACTGTTAAAGGGCGCGCTTATCATTCCGCCGGATTTCAGCAGGGATGTGATACACGGCAAAGGCGGGGAGCTTGGGCTTTTTCTGGATAATGCAGAGTCTATATCTGCCAATTCAATCCGTTTTGCAATATCAGGGGCATTGGCTGAGCTTAAAAATGAATTTATCTCTGTGCGCGAAGAGCAGACAAAAACAAAACTCCGTGAAGTAGAGCTCTATAAAAAGGTGGATTATGACCAGACCCTGATACCTGGAGTGGTGATTATGGCCATATTCCTCGGCGCCATGACAACGGGCGTATTCAATATCGTGATGGATAAGTTTCTGGGAATTGAGGAAAGCCATTTTTTAACTCCGCTAACAAAACTGGATATTGTCATGGGCCTTATTATAAGCGGGCTTTTGATTACAACCATCATCGCCATGCTGGTCCTCTTTTTCAGCTCCCTTATTGCAGGCATATATCTGTGGCAAATCTTGAACATCTACAGCTTAATTTTGGTTACTTGTATTATAATGCTCTCTACCCTTGGTCTGCTCGGCATGATGTTTATTATTCTTGGCAGGGCAAATCACCCAAGGATAGTCGGGGTTTTGGGAGGATTTTTGAATGTCATATTCTTTTTCCCAAGCGGTGCAATATATCCCATAGAAAGTTTCCCTGCATGGCTAAAAACATTTGCAAGCATAAATCCAGAAACCTATTCAGTCCATGCCCTACGGTCTATACTCTTTAAGAATGCGGGTCTAATGGCTGTACAAGGAGATATTGTTTTTCTTGCTGTCTTTGCTATTATCACTATAACAATCGCAACCACTATATTTAAACGGGGGTTATAATATATATATGCGTCTTCTATTATTTGCTCTATTTATTGTCCTTATATCTCAACAAGGTCTAAGCGCTGAGCCACAAAATACAGCAACCACAAAACTATGTGGTGTAAAAGAGATTTTACCTTTACCCATCATCAAATTAGAAATTGCTGTAAAAGAGCTTAAAGACCCTGTACATATAACCAACGCAGGCGATGGCAGCAAAAGGTTATTTATTGTGGAGCAGGCAGGCGTGGTGCGAATTTTAAAAGATGGAAAACTGCTCCCTGTTCCTTTTTTTGATATAAAGAAAAAGGTTAAATCAGGCGGTGAGATGGGCCTTTTAAGCATAGCCTTCCATCCGGAATTTGCAGAAAATGGAAGGTTTTTTGTAAATTATACCTCTCCCAAGGGTGGCCTCCATACTGTTGTATCAGAATTTCAGATAAGCAAAAACCCTGACATTGCAGACAAAAAGAGCGAGAGAGTCATTTTAACTGTAGGGCAGCCCTTTACCAATCATAATGGAGGCCAGATTGCATTTGGCCCGGACGGCTATCTTTATATTGGCATGGGCGATGGCGGCAGCGCTAATGATCCACACAGCCATGGTCAAAACCTTTCAACACTTTTAGGCGCCATGCTGCGGATTGATGTAGATAAAAAGGGCGCTGGCTTGGAATACGGCATACCTGATGACAACCCCTTCACAACACGAGCGGATGCCAGACCTGAGATATGGGCATATGGTCTACGCAATCCGTGGCGATTTAGTTTCGACCCCTTAACAGGAGTATTGTATGCAGGCGATGTCGGACAGGGCGACAGGGAAGAGATAGATATTGTTGAACGAGGCAAGAATTACGGATGGAATATTATGGAAGGCTCTATCTGCACACCGGGTGTAAATCCAAAGTGTGACATGACAGGTCTTACACTTCCGATTGCAGATTACGGAAGGGATGAAGGCATTTCAGTGATAGGCGGCTATGTTTATCGTGGCACTGATATTCCTGCCTTGTGCGGTTCGTATATTTATGGTGATTGGGGAAGTCGCAGGATGTGGGCATTGCATCATACCAGTCCCAGGGTTATAGAAAACAAATTGCTCTTGGATACGAAGTTTGCCATCAGTTCGTTTGGTGTAGATGAAGATTATGAAGTATTTGTGGTGGATTATTCCGGCAGTGTATATAAAATACGACAAAAACAGTAGACATCTAATCTTGTAAGGCAGGCATTATTACTCTTTCTT
>MGRL01000019.1 GCA_001798165.1 Deltaproteobacteria bacterium RIFCSPHIGHO2_02_FULL_43_33 | reverse complement strand
GCTACGCCCTACGTGCCTTTCCTGCCAATCTAAAAGTGGACAATTCATTTGCTCTAAAAGCGGACAAATCTATTTGTTGACAACAGGACTTTTTTGCTTTCTTGACTCTGTTAAGCATAGTTGCTTAAATGAGTACATGCCAAATCGTTCCATAATCCATATAGATATGGATGCCTTCTTTGCATCTGTAGAGTTAAAAAAACGGCCGGAGTTAAAAGACAAGCCTGTTATCGTAGGCGGAGACGGCGACCCCGCAAAACGTGGTGTTGTATCTGCCGCATCGTATGAGGCGCGCAAGTTTGGTGTAAAGTCCGGTATGCCTCTCAGGACTGCCTATAAGAGATGTCATCAGGCAGTCTTTCTGCCAGTGGACTTTGAGGCGTATGAAAACGAATCTGAAAAGTTTATGGCAATCCTAAGAGAATATACGTCTTTTATAGAATCTTTCGGTCTTGATGAGGCATTTATGGATGTTACAGAAAATAGTAAAAGCGCCCTTGATATAGCAAGAGAGATAAAGAGGAGGATTAAAGACGAGCTTGGCCTTACAGCATCGGTAGGCATAGCGCCGAATAAACTTCTTGCAAAGATGGCAAGCGATATGAACAAGCCCAATGGTTTTACCGTGATACGGGAGAGGGATATTGAAAAAGTGCTTGCGCCTCTTCCTGTAAGAAAACTGTGGGGTGTGGGCGAGAAGACAGAAAAACGTTTACACGAGCTGGGGATAAGGACTATCGGAGAACTCGCAAAGGTGACTACCTATCACCTTGTAAGAAACTTTGGAGAGGTTTTTGGACGAATGCTCTATGAACATTCCCGCGGCATTGATGAAAGCCCTGTTATCCCGTTCTATGAGCCAAGTTCATTCAGCAGGGAGGTTACATTTCAGGAAGATACAAGGGATTTGTATCTCATCAAAGAGACCTTGTTTGAGCTTGCAAAAGATATTGCGGATAGGCTGAAATATGATAAATACAAGGCAAAGACGGTAACTTTAAAGGTACGTTATAGAGATTTTCACACTATAACGAGAGCAAAGACAATGAAAAAGCCAACTGATTCCTCTAACGATATATGGACTACTACCCTTGATATACTTAATAAAGTGGATTTTTCAAAAGAGGTAAGGCTTGTTGGGGTTAAGATTTCCGGATTACTGAAGGATTAAAAAAATACCCCTGGGTGTAAATTGCTCTTTCACCCAGGAGTAAGGGTAGACTTTTTATACCAGATTAGTGGAGTGACTTTATCTGCTCAGGGGTGAACTTTTCTAATCTGATGGCCCGAGCCTTTCTACGCAGGAAACTTGGCACCATGTTCAGCACCTCTGCTTCATCCGCAGCATCTACAATAGCATAACCTGTGTGATTGCCTGCAGAACAGCCCCAATTGAACTTATTCAGGACATTCTGACCCTCTGCCAGAACCTCGTCTAACTCCCTTAAACACTCTTCTTTTGTATGCGGGGACTCAAGTAGGTATCTCATTGCACTCACCTCCTTTTAATCATAATTGAAATTGATTATCTTTTTCATGTCTATATTATAGCCCAATCAAAGTGGATGTCAAGGGTTTTTCAGGTTTTCACATTTTTTCAAATCTTTTTATTTTCAGGAAGCGGAATGAAGGAGATTGGGTAATTGAAGCCCGGGGGTGGTCAAATCTTCCTTTGATGTTAATGTGCTGTTGATGATAAGGGTATGTAAACCCCCTCATTAGAGGAATCTTGCGCCGATATGGGTTTCTGAAGCATATCCTTTTTGATATATTTTCTGCCAGACAACCTTTGCCCTTGTGTTAATCCCAAGTTCTGGGATATGGATATCTAAAATCTTTCCGATACTTATATCATGCATACCAGAAAGCTTAATTCCTATCCCATCTATGGAGACATTTAAGGCTGTAGCAGGTGTGACAGAATCGCTTAATGCGAGGGAAAAGGGGACTTCTCCTGATACACGAGGGTACAGTCTTTTATCCACCCTATTTAAGGAGATAATATAATTGCAATGCGGACACGGCAAATCGCCATGAGAGGCAGCTGTAAAAAAACTCTTATTGCAATTTGAGCATACAACTTGTTCAGCCATGGTTACCCTTTACTGAAAATACTCTAAACAAATATGAACCATATATACTTCTTCTGCTTTTCTGCTTCTTCTAATACATATTGACAATTAAGCAGAAATCTGATTAAAGGGCAATACGACTTTAGGCGTATATGTACCTGAGCGTATATTTACTAACCGGGAGGGTTATATGGGACAGTTAGCAGCAAGGGATATTGGTTTGCTCAATAATTGCATCCGTGATATTTACTCCGGCTTGAACAGTGAGGGTTTTCCGGGTCATGTCCTGTCAGCTATGTCTAAAGTTATCCCTTCCGGGATAATGAGCTATAGAACTATCTTTCCCCTTAAACACAAAAGTGTTCATTTTACCATCCCATCCGAAATTGGCAGCGCAAAAAACCACGTTCTCTATACTAAATATATGCATGAGCATCCGTATCTAAACCTTTTGTATCCCAAAGAAATGCTGCCGCACCCTTTTAAAAGAGATTTGGAAAAAAAGGCTGACAGGCTTCATATTTTTAATAATATACCTAAGACAGGCTGGGCAATAAAAATATCCGATTTTCTTACCGCTCAACAGTGGCGCAAGCTTGGTTTGTATAACGAACTCTTCCTTAAAATAGGCGCTGAATATCAGATAAGCATACCTCTCCTGAATAACAAATTTATTCATACTGCGCTTACCTTCAACAGGGATCGCATGGATTTTTCAGAGCAGGAAAGGGTGATGTTAAATCTGCTCTGCCCCCATATAATTCAAGCATATCAGAATGTTGAAACAGTCGCCGATGCGCAGAAAAAGGCTGATGCATTAGAAGGGGCTATAGAGGGGATGGGAAGCTCAGTAATTGTTATTGGCAAGGATTATCGCATCTTGTTTTGCACTAAGAGCGTCCAACGTTTACTGGCGGATTCATTTAAAACATCTTTCCGTTCTGCGTCTAGGCTTCCGGAAAAGCTTGAGCAATGGGTTAGATACCAGAGAATGCTTTTGTCGGCAAAAACGGATATCCCGTCGCCGCCAACTCCGTTGTTAATAGACAAACAGGACAAAAGCCTTATAATCCGATTTATTCATAATGATAAAAGAGGGGAAGATATCCTGCTTATCAAGGAGAAATTAAAAATTTTGCCTGTTGAGCGGCTTCAATCTTTCGGGGTCACCGCACGGGAGGGTATCGTGCTATACTGGGTGGCCCAGGGGAAAACCAATGAGGAGGTAGCCTCAATTTTAAACATAAGCATAGGAACTGTAAAAAAACATCTTGAGAGGGCATACCAGAAGCTCGGCGTTGAAAATCGCGTCAGCGCATCACTTATAGCAATGGAGGCCTTAGTGTAACTATAGCCAGCGATATAAATTGTAGTGTGCCGATTTATCGGCGATTTTAAAATACGCCCATAAATGGACAAACTACATCTATTTGTTTCTGTCGTCCACTGTAAATGGCACAACCCAGTTTGCTCGCCTTCTTAGGATAGTTCTAACCTTTCTTCCGGCCATAATTTCTTTTCAAGCACATTCAGCAGTTTCCCTAATGTCCCGGTGTGAATAGCCGATATGGAGATTGCATTGTGCCGCCTGCAAAGGTTTTTTACTATATCAGGGTCAGCCATATCCTCTTTATTAAACACAAGAAGCCTTTCTATAGCGTCAAGCCCTATCTCGCTTAAAACATCTTCCACTATCTTCATCTGTTTTTCAAAATTGGGATTACTCACATCAACAAGGTGGATGAGCAAGTCCGCATCCTGCATCTCCTCAAGCGTTGCCTTGAACGCCTTGAGCAGGTCTTCGGGCAAATGACGTATAAAGCCGACTGTGTCTGTTATCACCGCATCTCGTTCCCGCGGAAATCTGAGCCTCCTTGAAGCGGTATCCAGTGTTGCAAACAAAAGATTTTCCACCTTTGTCTCGCTTTTTGTGAGCGCATTGAGGAGCGTGGATTTGCCTGCATTTGTGTAACCGACAACGGATATTATTGGGACGCCGCTCTCTCTCCTGCTTCGCCTTCTCTCAAGCCTGCCCCGGCTTAAATGTTTGAGCTGTTTTTCGAGGTGGCTGATTTTATCCTGCACCCGGCGCCTGTCAACCTCGAGTTTTGTCTCGCCAGGGCCCCTTCCGCCTATGCCGCCCGCAAGCCTTGACATAGCTGTGCCTTTGCCGGTCAATTTTGAAAAGCGGTATTTCAACTGAGCCAGTTCAACCTGCACCTTGCCGTCCCTTGAGTGAGCCCTTCTGGCAAATATATCAAGGATAAGCTGCGCCCTGTCAATTACCTTCAACTCCGTTATCTCGCCTATCTCCCGCATTTGCGTAGAAGTCAGTTCCTGGTCAAATATGATAAGGCTGGCCTCTTTTTGAAGGGCGTTTATGACAAGCTCTTTCAGCTTTCCGCTGCCCATGAGATATTTCGGGTTAAACTCCTTTGGCCTCTGTATGATTGCGTCCAGCACAACCACATCTGCGGAGCGCGCCAGTTCTTTAAGCTCTTCCATGGATTCAAGCTGGCCTTCCCTGTTTTTTGTGGATACGCTTACAAGGATTGCCCGTTCCCTTTTATCCTTTATATCCCTTACAACAGCCCTCCCCATTTCATGTTCCAATGCCTCAATAAACTCGTTTGCTTTTACATCCAGTCTATGAAATGGCATCGGCGGATCTGTTTCAAAGGTTTTGCCTTCAGGGTTTAACGGCAGAAGATGCGACATATAGATATTGCCTGGTAAACCGTCCTCAAGAACGCCTATGGCTGCCATTATATCCAGCCTTAGCAAGGCAAGGTCTGTAAGATCGTCCTGACTTAACGGTTCATTCTTCAGGTGGGTGTGTATGCAGCGAACGCCTCTGAGCCGTTTTCTGCCAAGCGGGTAATCGGATAAGACAGGTATGACTATTTCCTTTTCGTCACCGACAATGGCACAGACAACAAAACCCTGACGATTAACGATAACGCCGAGTTGTCTGCCTATGTCTCTGGAAAGTTCCGTAAGATATCTTCCCAATTCTGGCGTGATAAGCAAACCGGGTGGAATGCGGCGGCGGTAGATGTGCTGTAATCTTCTTAACTGGTCTGCTTTAAGACCTTTGGTATTTCCGTAAAGTTGCGAGATAGGGAGTCTCCTTTTCTATACAGAGCGTCATAACTTCGCATACCTGCGTTGCTCCTCGGCTCGTCGTTGCGGCGTATGCTTAAAATACGCCTCACTCCTCGCTTTCGTCGCGCCTTGGTCTGCTTTGTTCTGATGCTCTGTATACGGCTCTATTTATGTCGCTGTGTATATATTCCTCCAAAAAACAAAGTCTATTTTTGGGTGTGGGTATATTATTGAGATGTGGCAGAGGTTGCTGGATGGTTAATAAGCACGCCTTCTGGCAGGTTTTCTTTTGTCTGGTTATGACATCTCAGACAATCGGAATAAGTAAAGGCGACTTTCCCATGGCAGCGGCCACAGCTCTTTCCATCCTTCATTTCAATCATCTTTACTCTGTTAGCGCCAAGCTCCGGCTTAAAGGTATTTGGATGGCACAGAGAGCATTTGACCCATGTTGAGTGTATTTTATGGCTAAAGAGCACATTTTTCAGAAAAGTGCTGGATGTTTCGAAGAGTATATATGTCTCTCTCACCCCTTCTGTGTCCTGACTGCCATTTATGGTAGTGCGGGGGTTGAATGCCTTTGCCTTATCAAGCTCAACCCAGTTGATAAATCCGAGTTTATCAAGGGGTAATTTTCCGCCCGGCATATTTTCAGGCTTCCATTCAGAACTCACCCGCGATGCAATCTCTTTAAATTTGTTGGGATTGTAATAACTCAAATCAATAAGGGGAGTTGCCTCTGGTTTACCTGCACTATGGCATCTTACACAATTCTCCTGAGCATTTGCATTAAAGGATATGGCGCCGTTATGGCATGTCCCGCACTGTTTGCCTTCCTGTATCTTTGTCTGTGAGATTTCGTTTGCCCCGCGCTTCATAATAAAAATATCCTCATGACAGACCTTGCATCTGAAGAATGACCTATGCACCCAGTGAGGATAGATTACCGGGCTGAGGCCCTTTGCAGCTAGTTCCTCTTTATGGGCTGCTATTATGAAATTGCCAGGGACTTTTTCCGTCTCTTTGAGTTTTTCAAGCTCCTCGGTTCTTTTCTTTTCTTTTGCAAATTCCTCTTTCTGCAGGCCCTCTACCTTTTTTAACAATTCTTCACCGGCATTATTCCAGTGTATATTCATCGTAGCAACGGCATTTGCAATATCCAAGAGATACATCCTATCCTGGTAGCTCTTTTCGGGCATCATCGCCTCAGTTATGAGAGAGTTAACCTCATCTGCTATTTTATCCTTATTCTGTTTTATGAGCATGCTTTGAGCCATAAGGCTGTTTGTTGTATAGTTTTCTATGAACTGCCTCCTGAATTGGCTCTCCTCGGCTTTAAGATAGGATATGTGCCATACATCAACAAGGAGCGTAATGATTAAAGCAATTTTTCCAATAGAAGATATCGTTGGCCGCATTTTTCCTCCTTTTTCTGTAGATATTTTAAAAATAGATTATCACTATGTCAAACAAACTTCAATGTCAATACACCCTGGGATGCCTATTCTCCTAATCCGTAAAATAGCGATTAAAAATCTCGCTATTTTACAAACCTGCGTCCGCCTTAGGCGGATGCCTGCCATACTTCGTTATCGGCGCATTTTTGCTCCTCACCGTATTGGTGATATACGGCTCGTCGCAAAAATGGCCTCTGCCTCGTCTGACAGGCAACTTGCAGGTTTCCCCAAAAATCAAAGTCTATTTTTGGGATAATTTTAGGAATTGTAATCAACTATTTGTTATGCTAATTTAAGAGATAATTATGGCAGAAGTAAACATAAAAAACTACCTTGCCCTCGTTTCAAGGCCAAGCAGGTATATAAACGGTGAAGTCAACTCTATTAAGAAAGACCTCTCCCATATACAGTTGAAGATTGGCCTTGCATTTCCTGATGTCTATGAAGTTGGGATGAGCCATCTTGGTATGCAGATTCTATACCAGATATTGAACAGCAGGGATAATATAGCTTGCGAGAGGGTATTCTCGCCGTGGGTTGACATGGAAAAGCTCTTGCGGGAAAAGAATATTCCATTAACAACGCTTGAGTCTGGTATTCCTTTAAATAAACTGGATATACTGGGCTTTTCAATCCAATATGAACTCTCTTATACAAACATACTAACTATCTTAAATCTTGGCAACATCCCGCTTTATTCAAAGGACAGAGATGAAACCCATCCATTGATAATCGGCGGCGGTCCGATTGCATTTAATCCTGAACCGATTGCGGATTTTTTTGATGCGTTTGTTCTGGGCGATGGTGAAGAGGTTGTATTGGAGATTGCAGATGTTGTAATAGAGTGGAAAAAGGAGAGGGGGAAAAGAAAGGATTTGCTTAAAAGGCTGGCAAAGATTGAGGGAATGTATGTGCCGTCATTCTTTGATGTTGCGTATAATCAGGACGGCACTGTGAAAAAGATAACCCCTCTGCTCAATGGTTATGAAGGTGTGAAGAAAAGAATCGTATCCGATATTAATAAGCTGCCTCTGCCCATAAAACCTGTTGTGCCTTTTCCGCAGATTGTCCATGACCATCTTACCGTAGAAATAAACAGGGGATGCACAAGGGGGTGCAGGTTCTGCCAGGCCGGTATGATATACAGGCCGAACAGAGAGAGGTCGCCTGAAAATATAATGAAGCTGGTTGAAGAGGCGTTAAAGAATACAGGTTATGATGAGGTTTCTTTTTTATCATTAAGCACCGGCGACTACTCATGCATTCAGGATGTTTTGATAAATTTCATGGATCGGTTTGCCGATAAAAAGGTTGCTGTGTCTCTCCCCTCTTTGCGTGTGGGAACGCTTAGCCCGCAGCTTATTGCGGAGATAAAGAGGGTAAGAAAGACCGGTTTCACCATGGCGCCGGAGGCAGGAAGCGAAAGACTCAGAAATGTGATAAACAAAGGCATTGAAGAAGATGCCTTGATAGAAACCGCCGAAAATGTTTTTGAGATGGGGTGGAAGGCAATTAAACTGTATTATATGATAGGGCTTCCTACAGAGACCTTGAATGATGTCAGAGGGATTGTTGAACTGTCCAACAGGGTTCAGGAGACAGGGAAAAGACTCGGTTTCAGACCCACAATCAATGTCAGCGTTTCTCAATTTATACCAAAGCCGCATACGCCGTTTCAGTGGGAGCCTCAAATACAATTAGAAGAATCTTTAGAAAGGCAGACGTTCCTGAGACAAGAACTTAAAAAGCGAAGATTGGACTTTAAATGGCATGATGCGAGGATGAGTTTTTTGGAGGGCGTATTTGCAAGGGGCGACAGAAGATTATCTAAAGTTGTAAAGGCTGCTTACGGCGCAGGCTGCCGCTTTGACAGTTGGGGAGACCACTTCAGATTTGACATTTGGCAACAGATATTCAAAGATAATGGGGTTAATCCAGAGTTTTATACATACAGAAGGCGAGACAGGGATGAAATATTCCCCTGGGACCATCTCAACGCAAGGGTTGATAAAGAATTTCTGTACAAAGAATATGAAAGGTCTGTAATGACAGAACAGACGTCTGACTGCAAGACTGATAAGTGCAGTATCTGCGGTATATGCGACCATAAGGTGATAAAGAATGTGAGCTTCTATGAAAAGTCAGAGGTAAGAGGCAAGAGGTTAGAGGCAAGAAATCCTCCAACCTCAAACCTCCAGCCTCCAACCTTTAAAACAAGGCTCACCTTTTCCAAGACAGGCGCTATGAAATACCTTGGGCACCTTGAGCTTGTAACTCTATTTTCAAGGGCAATCAGAAGGGCGGAAATCCCTATAACCTATTCTGCAGGTTTTCACCCCTTGCCAAAGATGGTATTTAGTCCGCCTCTTTCAGTAGGTATTGAAAGTGTTGCAGAGTATGTGGATTTGGAACTGAGAGGGCATATGAAACCTCAGGCAGTACTTGAAAGGCTCAACAGCACACTGTCAGAGGGGATTAAGATATTAGAGGCAATAGAGCTTCCAACAAGACCTGATTTTGTTGTTAAAATTCCACAAGAGGCAACATATCTGATTTTTTTGGAAAACCTTAAAAATGGTAATAAATTAGATGAACTTATCAATGGACTTATGAGGAGCGATGAGATTATTATTCATCAGGAAAGAGAAGGGAAACAGAGAAGCATAGACATACGGCCGCTGATAAAGAACCTTTCTCTTATAGACACGGCTACGATACGGTTGACTATTGATAGAGGAGAAAAGGGGAGTGTGAAACCTAATGAGGTTATAGCGCGCCTTCTCGGCCTTTCTCACAATGACAGCCGTCTTATTTCAATCTTAAAAACGAAAGGGCATTATGAAACACTCAGGCAATGAAATTGTTATAAATTACAGCTCTCACGAGACGCGGGTCGCGGTTCTGCAGGGAGGCAGGCTTGTAGAATTTTACTTGGAGCGGCCAAAAGACAGGGGTTTAAGCGGGAATATATACAAAGGAAAGGTTGTCAGGGTATTGCCCGGTATGCAGGCTGCATTTGTTGATATAGGATTAGAGAGGACAGCATTTCTCCATGCATCAGATATCTATGAGCGGTTTGAAGAGTTTGAGGACATTGCAAAAGAGGCAGAAGAAGAGGCGCGGGAGCGGCATCCTAAGCATATGCCCATTCAGGATATTATAAAGGAAGGCCAGGAGATTATGGTGCAGGTGGCAAAAGAGCCTATAGGGAGCAAGGGCGCAAGGATAACATCGCATGTTTCGCTTCCTGGGAGGCAGATTGTCTTTACTCCCACAGACGATCACATCGGCATCTCCAGAAGGATTGAAAGTGAGAAGGAGAGGCGGAGGCTCAGGGATATTGTTTTACGGCTGAGACCCCAGGGCTCTGGTTTCATAATCCGCACCGCATGTGAAGGCATGTATGAACAGGATATAAAATCAGATATGGAATTTCTTGTAAAATTGTGGGCTGAGATACTGAAAAAGCGGGAAAAAACACCTCCCCCGGGCCTTTTATATCAAGAACTGGATTTAACACTACGGACAATGCGAGATATATTTACTACTGATATAGACAGGCTGATTATAGATGATAGAGCAGAATATGAGAGGGCGATAAAATTTGCAGAAGATTTTCTGCCTGACTTAAAACAGCATATTGAATTATATGAGTCTGAAGAGCCGATATTTGACACATACGGCATTGAGATAGAGCTGGCAGACGCTGTTGAAAAGAAGGTATGGCTGAAGTCAGGCGGCTACATTATCATAGACCAGATGGAGGCATTAACTGCAATAGATGTAAATACAGGGAAATATGTGGGCAAAAAAAGCTCAGAGGAGACAGTTCTCAAAACAAATATGGAGGCTGTTAAGGAGATTGTCTATCAACTTAGGCTCAGGAACATCGGCGGCATAATAGTCCTTGATCTGATAGATATGGCAAAGTCAGCCAACAGGGAAAAGGTCTACAATGCCCTGAAAGAGGCGCTTAGGGCAGATAAGGCAAGGACAAACATATTAAAAATCTCAGAGCTGGGACTTGTAGAGATGACAAGGAAAAGAAGCAGGGAGAGCATAAACCAACTCCTCTGCGAGCCATGTCCATACTGCGAAGGAAACGGCATTATACGGTCAAAATATACGGTGATAATGGAGCTCTACAGAGAGCTTATAAAAGAGCTGCCCAAAAAGAGACGAAAGGCTACTATTTATGCGCATCCTGCCATTGCAGAGCTTCTCTACGGAGAGAATGAAAATGTCATAGAAGAGTTAGAAAAGAGGTTTAAAAAGAAGGTGGTTATAAAAATATTGAGTTCGTTACATCAGGAGCAGTATGAGATAGTGTAAGCTACTACTCTACTCTAATCTAAACCCAATGTCCACCTCCATTGCCATCTCCTGATTTTCCATATCTTTTGGCATCGGACTAAATGGCGCTGCCTTTTTTATAGCCTCGCATGCTGCCTTGTTTAATATCTCGCAGTGGCAGGGTCTGACGACTTTAATGCCAACAACATTTCCATCAGGCTGTATTGTAAAATGCACGCCCACAACACCTTCGTAACCCTTCTGCCTTGCCCAGCGTGGGTAGAACTTGGCCTTTTCTATCCTGCTCTTTACCATAGCCTCAAACAGAGTGCGCTCATTGACTTCGCCGGTTTTATTATTATCCGAGAAATTGTTTTTTGCATTACTGTCTTCTTCAACATCCTCTGTTTTGATTGATGCGGCCTCTTCTTGCTTAACGACCGGCAATGGAGCCTGGTCAATATGCGGAGTTTCGGTTTCAACTTTTTCTTCCATTCTTGAAGGCTGAACAGCCTCTACCTTTTTAGTAATGGCGGCCTGTTTTGGCCTTTCTTTATTTGGATTTGGTTGGACACTCTTATCTTCTTTTTGAGATACATGGATAAACTCAAGAGGTGTAACATTCATAAATGCTTCTCTTGCCGGCTGATAAAAAACAGTTAGAGAAAAAAGCGCAATGCTGTGAAATAAAACAGAAATAATAAAAGGGATTTTTAGGCTGCTCATTGCTTTTTATCCTTTCCCTGCTTAAAACTTGCAGGGGCTGGCTGTTTTGTTGCTATTGCAAGTTTAGTTACGCCGGAAAGCTTTATCGCATCCATTACCTCTACAACTTTGCCGTGCAGAACTTCTTCATCCGCATTGATGATTACCATAGTATCGGGATTAGCCGAAACCTCTGCAACGAGCGCGCCTCGCAGTTCAGGGATGCTTGTCTCTTTTTTATTGAAATAAATTTTTCCATCCTTTGAAATAGTTACCGAGAGGTTCTCTTTTATATCCTTTTTAACTGCGTCCGCCTTTGGCAGATTTACCTGCATGCCGCGCATAACAGTCATGGAAAGGGTAGCGATCATAAAAAAGACCAGAAGAAAAAACATAGTGTCAATCATCGGGATTATCTCAATGCGCGCCTTTTTCTTTGTTTTTGCAAATGACCGTATCTTCATCTGAAAATACCCTCTTTACCCCATCCCCACCCTAACCCTCCCCTTGAAGGGGAGGGAACTGAAAAATTTCCTCTCTGGAAGAGAAAACAATAAAAAATCTCATCTCTCAGGGAGAGGATTTTTCCTCTTTTCTTCCTCTCCCTCAGGGAGAGGATTAAGGTGAGGGTGGGGTTATTTTTTCTCATTCTTAAAAATCATTTCAAGCCTTGTCGCATAATGCTCCATCTCCTCGACCGCCTTTTCAACCTTATTGAGAAAAAAGTTGTATGGTATAAGCGTTATTATGGCAACAGTGAGACCTGTCGCAGTCGCAATAAGCGCCTCAGCCACTCCGCCTGTAACAGCGTGGGGCTGACCCAGCCCGGCAAGGCTCATCACATCAAACGAACGTATCATGCCGATTATAGTGCCGAGAAGTCCAAGAAGGGGCGCAAGCGTTATTATCGTATCCATTGCAGGAAGGTATTTCTTCATCTTTATTACCTCCTTTGTCGCAGCGGACTCCATTGCAACGGATGCCGAAGAGTTTTTGTTTGCAATCCCTGCGGCAAGCATTTGAATGAGAGAAGATTCGTTTGTCTTTTCCGCAAGCTCTTTTTCTCTGCCTGCCTCAACGAGTTTTAAAAACTCCTCAGCAGAAATTTCCTTTCGTTGTTTTAGCCAAAAGAGGCTTCGGTCTATGATGACAGCTAATGATATAACCGAACATATAATAAGCGGCGCCATTACAAAACCGCCTTTTGCTATGATTTCAAACATAATTACCCCTCACCCTTCCCTCTCCCGCAAGGGGAGAGGGTTTTATGGTTTCATTGCCCTGATTATTACCTTTGAAAACCGTATCTCATCGTATCCCCATGCAGCATAAACAGTTCCGTCATCACCTGCCGATACCACAGGTTCATAAGACCTTCTTACACCCTGGCTCAATTGCTCCGGTTTGGAAAACCCCTTGCCCTCCCTGTAGGACGCAAACATAATCTTGCTTAAGACCGGCGTCTTTTCCTCCCATACTAAATAGACTGTCCCATTCTTTCCAACAGTTAGTTTCGGATGGTCAGGGAAAACCCTGTTGCCCACAGGCAGAGATTCTTTGGATGTAAACGTCTTGCCGCCATCTTTTGAGGCGGAAAGATAAATACCCGGCAGGCCGTCGCTCCCTTCTGTATACCATGAGTAATAAAGAACTCCCTTTTCATCAATATCCATAGACGGCCCTCTATGAGGGCAGCCTTGAATAGCCCATTGGTCGCGGCTTACCACAGCAGGCTGCTGAAATGTCCTGCCATTGTCTTTTGAGGCGGCAACCACCATATCGCGGATATCTCCGTCAAAGACCTTTCGCCAGGAAACATAAATAGTTCCGTCATCTGCCGCAGCCGCTGCTGTTCTGCAGCAGGGGCAGGCATTGTCATCCAGCTTGATATTCTTTTCAAATGTCCTGCCTCCGTCTGTAGAACGGGAAAAATATGCGGATGATACGCCCTGTTTTTTCTCCCTTCCGTCAAGCCATGCAACAAAGACAGCTCCGTTTTTGCCGGTGGCAATGGATTCAAACCCTCTTGAGCTGGATGTCGTATTATCATTTACCGCTATGGACGGCGAAAATGTCTTTCCGCTGTCCATAGAAACTGCAAATCTTATGTCTGCCGCAAATTCATCGCCTTCCCGGGGGCTTGTCCATGTTATATAGATTTCACCATTTGGCCCGATTGCCATCCCAGGGTTTTGATGGATACCGTTGGCAGGGGATGTTTTGTCATTTATCTTTGCAGGGGCAATCAGGGTTTTGCCGTCTTCAGATAAAACAGTGAGATAGACATCTTCCTCTTCTCTGATGTAGGAAATAAATATTTTTCCTTCATATACTGCCATGACAGGCGGAGAAACCTTTTTGTCAGGGTGGTTTATGCCAATGTGGTTACCAAAGGAGCTATCTCCTGCCATGCAACCTGCATGGACAATCAGCAGCAAAGCAACGCACAAAAATAAAATCGTAAATCGTAAATCGTAAATCGCAATTCTCATTATTCCCCCCAGTTATACACAACCCCTGTAAAAAATGTCTGTGGCTGGCCGGGCGCATAGAGTGTCTCGCCTGTGCTGCTCTTTGACACCCTGTCTGCATAAGCCCTGTCCATAAGATTCAAAACCTTTACATACAACTCCCACTGTTTGGTCATAGTATAGGATGTCCTCACATTCAGAAGGTCATAACCTTTATACTTTTCTGTATTCGCATCATCCATCCAGTAGCTCCCAAGATGGGACCATTCCAGTTCCACAATTCCGCCGTTTAAAAACGCTGGGGTATAATCCATGCGCACATTCAGATTCTGCCTTGGGGCAATGGACATCTCTTTACCGCTGTAATCTGTTGTTGTTGAAACTTTCCATTCATCGTATGTATGCTTTGCATAAGAATAGCTCACATTCATGCCAACCTCTTTTATAGGCTGCACACCCACACCAACCTCAACACCTCTATGCTCTGTCTTGCCTGCATTGAGTCTCTGAGAATTTCCTGGGGCAATATTGTAAGTCACAATATCATCCTTTTTCTGCATGTAATAGATAGCTGTGTCAAAGGTAACCATAGAACCAACCTTGCCTCTGACGCCTGTTTCATAGCTATCCACCTTTATTGGATTGAGGTCAACGGCAGTAGTGGCTGTGCCGCCGGCCCTGAAAAGATCTCCGGTAGAGGGTATACGGAAACCGTTATTGTAAGCTGCAAAGACGCTTAAATCATCGGAAACAGCATATGTTGCCCCGACTTTTGGGCTCAGATGAGAAAAGGATTTCTCAGTTGACGCAGGACGATTGCTGGATGTGGACATATTATTGGTATAGTCATAAGACAAGTCATCATACCGTGCTCCAATGGTAAAGCGGAGGCTCGGAGCAGGCGACAACTCTATCTGTGTATACGGCGAAATGCCGGTGAATGCGGCATCATAGTCATAATTGTTGGCTGTGCTTGTATCATATCTGTAAGATGTATATTTAAGGGTTGCAGTGTCTCTGTTTACTATCAGCCGCTTTTCCTGGTAACTGCCCGGGCTATAGTCCATATCAACGCCAATAATGAAGCGGCTTCTTAAAGGCTCAAAGTCGCGGCGGTACTTTGTAAGAAGGCCGAGAGAATAAAACTGGGTAGTGGATTCATATCCGGCATAATTAGCGCCGCTTTTAAATATTCCCCACTCAGGCAGCAAGTCCATCCTGTTCCAGCGGATATAAGGAATAGCGCTGAGCAATGCCTTTTCTCCAATTTCACTTTCTATGGCAGAGGAAAGCCTGAACGTCTCTACCTTTCTATAATCAAAGGTGTTGTAGTTGTACCACGGCCGTGAATCATAATCTGCCTTTGTAAGAGGCGCTCCGCCGCTGGTCTCCTGGTCAATATTGGAATAGCCAATTATGGTCTTGGCATTGCTTGTAACCGAAAAGTTATGGTCCCATCTTAAGGTTGTAGAATAGCGGTCGTATAGCTTCCTTTCACGCCATCCGCCGGAATGGGTTGCGTTAAGGTCAAAACTAAACCCATTATCACCTACTGTATGGCCGCCGCTAATCAATAAACGATACCAGTCATACTGGCCAATCTCAGGGTTAATCTCAATCTCAGGTTTTAATGGCGGTGCCTTTGTTATGACATTTATTGTGCCGCCAATAGCATCGCTTCCATAAAGCGCAGTGCCTGTCCCTTTTATGACCTCTATGCGGTCTGCGGCAGGCATGTTTACTTCATAGAGGGCATTATGATTAAAAAATCCTGTTGACCTGATTGGAACACCGTCCTCCAGATAGAGATAGACCGGATTAGTAGTAAGCGGCTGGCGAATTGAAGTAATATGGCCTTCTCCGCCGGTAGAGTTAATCCAAACGCCGGGAATCCTGTTCATTATTTCAGATGGATGTGTAGACTTTACAGCTTTAATTTCGTCTGACTTGAGCGTATTGACAGTCGACGGTGTTTCCTTTAAAGGTTCTGCCTCTCGTGTGCCGGTGACTACAATATCTTCAAGCTTAGTAACACCTTCTTCTGCATTGACATTAAAAGACAATAAAACAAAAGCTATAGTGCAAATGGAAAAACGTAATATTTTCATAAAATCTCCTTTATCTTAGGAAGCCGTGGGCGGACACTGCATAATGTCCGCCCCGTCAAATGCTGACTAACGGTAATATGCTGCTGTTTCACTGTAGCTATTCATGCCAGTTATATATTCTTCTCTGCTTATCTCTTGAATCATTTTGACAGCAAGGGATGTCTCTTTTCTCTTTACCCGTGGCAGCCTCCTTGCCTTTTGAAGCACTTCCAATGGGTCCTCACCTTTGATAAACCAAACTCTTTCAAATCCATTGCCTGCGCCCATATGGCCGCATTCTATGATTAGTTTGTAAAACATTAGATTGCCTCCCTGAAAATAGAGGATAGGGGATAGACGGTTATAAGCGTATTTATATATGCCTGCAAAGGCATACTGCAAATTAGACGCTAACCCATAGTCCCTTTTTTAGTTTTAGATACGGATGTGAAAAATCAGGAGAGTATTTCCGGAGGATTCTCTAACAGGGTTGGTGTATTGCTTAAAAAGATAATACTTTGCGGCTGGATTGTTGAAATCATGCGCAGATAAGGCGTTACATTCAAGGCAGCGTTTGCAGATGTAAATTCAAAACCAACGGATGCTGCCTGGTCTGCCGAGCAATCGCACTTTATGGATGATTGAGGCATATCATGATGAGATTGATGGGCGTCATTATGTGTTGTCGGGCACATATCGCCTTTCGGCATTTCGTGATTTGTTGTCTTATGAGACGCATGGCCATTAACCATATCACTATGACCTGATGAGCATAGCGATTGGCAAAGCATATCCATATTCATGGCAAATATGCCTGCAAGCAGAATTATCGCAGAGAATCTTCTCATATAATTTAGCCGAGTAATGTCTTTACAACTATAGTGAACGAAATAAATAAGTAGATGTAGTTTGCCCATTTATGGGCGTATTTTAAAGTCGCCGATAAATCGGCAGACTACAAATTTATATCGCTGACTATAACTGTAAATCTATCAAAACTTGTCAAATCATGTCAAGGCTTTATTATTTATCAGGATAACGTTCAGCAGCGCTGCGAATGACATCCAGGCTTAAAAAAAAGGCGTCTATCATTTCCGGGTCAAACTGTTTGCCCCGCTCTTCATGCAAGTTCTCGAGAATCCTTGATTCATCCCATGGTTCTTTATATGCCCTGCGCGAGCATAAGGCGTCGTATACATCTGCAACTGCAACAATCCGGCCAAAAAGAGGAATCTCTTCGCCCTTTTTCCCACAGACTGCGCCCTTTTCGGTTCGACAATCTGAAATAGGTTGAACGGTTATTGGGTCAATATAGCCAGGATAGCCGTTTCCATCCCACCGTTCATGGTGATTCAATGCCACCTGCGAAGCTGCCTCATCAAAATCAGAATATTTGTCGGAAAAAAGCCTTGCCCCCAGATAGGTGTGTTGCTTCATGACCTCAATCTCATTCATATCCAATTTGGCAGGTTTTTTTAATATAACATCAGATATGGCCACCTTCCCCACATCATGAAGCATAGCAGCCATCCTCAGCACATCTTTATTCTTGTCAATCTCTTTCTGGGAAATTCCTCTCTTCAATGCCCATGCCTCATATATCTCAACTGAATATGAAGCCACGCGATTTACATGCGCTCCGGTTTCTTTTGGGTCGCGCAGTTCAGCCATCCTTATCATCCTTAAAATAATCGCCCTTGTCATCAATGCGCGTTCTACAGCCATAGCCGCATTATTAGCGAAATGCATGATAAGCGGTTCATCCTCTTTATTAAATGGCTTGATATTTTTATTCTTGTCCTGAGCATTTATCAACTGTAGCACACCGATTACATCTCCCCTGTGTGTCTTTAAAGGAAAGGCCAGCATTGATTGTGTGCGATATTCGGACACCTCGTCATAACGTTTGTCAAATGAGTAAGAAACGTCTTCAGGCAGTTTATAAACATTCTCAATGTTCAGAGTCTTTCCTGTAAGGGCGACATATCCTGCGATTGATTTGTCGTTAATCGGAATGGAAAATGTTGAGTAGATGAGCTTCCTGCCTGCTGGGAGCTTTTGTCTGAGGGTTTCGTTTTGGGTGTAACTGAACATCAATTTATGGTCTTCTTTGATATAAATAGAGCCTGCGTCAGCATTAACAAAATGCCTTGCCTCTGTAAGAATCCTCTCCAAAAGCAGGTCAATATCCTTAACCTGTGCAACCTCAAGGCCGAGGTTGATTATTTGCATAAGTTTTTGTTTTTCATTCAGCATGCTATTTCCACATTGTTAAAAATATAGCTGCTATCATATCAAATCTTTTTTAAATTTTCTTCTCTTTTTCTCAAACAATTTTATCAGCGCTATGCCTCCTATAAAACCGCCTATATGCGCATACCAGGCAATGCCGCCCCCGGCCCCTGAACTTAGCAACTGAAAGGCGAACCATAGGCCAAGAAAAATTATAGCAGGAATTCTCACAATATCTACAAAGACAAATAAGAAAACCAGGGTAAAGACTTTGGCCTTCGGATATAAAACAAGGTATGCTCCAAGTATACCTGCAATGGCGCCGCTTGCGCCAATCATTGGTATTGTGGAATTCGGCAGCATAGCTATGTGGGCGAAACTTGCTATAAGCCCTGTCAATATATAAAATATGAAAAACCTGAAATGGCCGAGCCTGTCTTCTATATTGTCGCCGAATATCCAGAGATACAGCATGTTGCCGCCTACATGCAATAATCCGCCGTGGACAAACATGGCTGAAAATAAGGTTAGCGGCGGCCTTATAAATGCCAGCGGGTATATATCCACAAAATGGGTTATCTCATAAGGCAGCGCCCCTGCGCGCAGAACGAAAAACTCTCCAGCCTGCGATTCTAATGTTAATTGATAGATATACACGATTATATTGGCTGAGATAATAAAGATGGTTACAAAGGGAAATGTGCTGGTAGGGTTGTCGTCTTTTAAGGGTATCATTATTATACCTGATTACGCAGATTTTTAAGAGCGATTTACACAGATTAAAGCCGTTTTTTTGCCTGAATCGGTGTTAATCTGCCTTTATAATCTGTGTAATCAATTTATTTTCTCCACCATAGCACTGCCGATTTCTTATGAAAGCGAGCAATGAGGCCGTCTTTGAATTTCTCCAGCTTGTCTTTCAGGAAATTTCTAAGTTTTTCATCATGCTCTCCTGTAACAATACCTATATATTCTTTCCAGAATTCCAGCGCCTCATTCATGTCATCAAAAGGCTGGTCAAAGTCGTATTCTATAATTTCTATATTGGCGAATATGCCGAGGTTGTGCAGGTTTGTATAGGTCTTGAAATAATCGGTCCTTGCCGGAAACGGCCTATTGAATAACAGAGGATATAATTCTTTGTAATAAAACTTGTCGGCATTCGGGTCTGCGCCCTCTATCAGGAAAACTGCTTTTTTGGCGAGGGCGTCTGCCTGCCTTAAAAAATCTATTGAGTCCTTTAAAAGTTCAGGCACATTGGCGCAAAGGACAACATCGTGGGGTTTCATCTCCACCTCACCCCATGCGGCATTGACCGGTTTTATATTTCTCAATCCTCTCTTTTTAGTTTCTTCCTTTAATATGTTTATCATGGCAGGGGAGGGGTCAAGGGCTGTAACTGTTTTACCTGCCTTTGCAAGTGGTATGGCAAGAGTTCCGCATCCTGAACCCACATCAAGAAAGGTTTTGCAGTCTTTTGTTCTCGGCAGGATGATTTTAAGCGCTGTCTCAGGGAGGGTATTAAACTTAAGCCCCTTATGATACCATTTTGCCTTTAATTTATTCCAGAAGCCTTTCTGTTTTTCTTCCATAAAAACTAATATCCTACTTGCCGAAAAATATTTCAATAAAAATTTAACTGCCATAGCCACCATAAGCCCCGCCTTTTACAGTCAACGACACTTTTACCCCTCACTCCCTGCTAAATACATGCAGGGGCAGGCTCTGACCCTCTTCCGCAAAGGGAGGGGATTAAGGGGAGGGTGAATGATGTCACTTTTTTAAATATGTCGCGAATATTCAAAGGCTGGCGCAGGGAGGAGGAAAATAAGACAATTTTTTGTTCAAGATTTAGGGTTGGTATGACAGTGATATATGGAATTTATAAAAACAGGGATAGGAGAAGAGCTATTGGATAAAGGTGAAATAGCGGATTGAAGATAAATACGGGAAGTATCCCTCTGCCCTCCTCTGCCCCTCTATAAAAATTTGACTGGTTCATATTTCATCGCTTGACGAAATACGATAACAGTGCTGAAAAGCCATATAAGTTTCCAGTCCTGCTTATGAAGGCAATGACCGGAAAACGGAAGGAAATAAAATGATTTTCCACTCTTTAAAACAAAGGTATGCCGCTCTACCTCTAATAATTATACTCATACTTGTCTATCCTGCCCTCTCCTTTGCTGATGCTGAAAAGATTTTTAGAGAAAATAGCAAGGCTGTTGTGGTTATTATTTCATACGACAGCGAAGGGAATCCGATTGGTCAGGGGAGTGATTTTGTTGTTAGAGAGGACGGCGCAGGAGCAGGAAATGGACATTCCAGCAGGAAATAGGAAATGTAGGAAATGTGTAGGAAATGGGGTCAGGTCTTTATTTTTGACATTCCTTATTTGTTTGTTTTCTATTCTGTCAATGTCAAGATTCAAGACCTGACCCCTTAGTTCCCTTTAGACCCCTTAGTTCCCTTTAAGCGGCATTATCATTTATTATACAAACTGGTTTATTGCCGACCCGCTCATAAGCATAGGCATAGGCATAATTATTATCATAGGCGCGGTTAAGATAATTCTGGAATCAGCCCATATCCTTCTGGAAGGCGTGCCAAAAGAGATTGATATTAAGAAGATTGTTGAGGATATAAAAGCATTAGATGGCGTGCAGGGCATCCACACCCTTCATATATGGAGCATCTGCTCAAATATCCATGCAATGAGCGCGCATATTGATATGAAAGAAGAGGCGCGCAGCCGCAGGGGTGAAATCCTGGATTTGATAAACCAAAGACTTGCCAAAGACCACCACATCTTCTATACTACACTTCAGGCAGAGTGCAACAGTTGCATTACAAATCAGCTTTTCAGAGCTATTGAACATAAGGAGCATGGGCATTAGGTAATGGATAACGGTAAAATACGCAAAAAAGATTCTGCAAGGCTGGTGTGGGGCTCTAAACCCCGCAGGGCGCCGAATCCAAAAGACATTGAATTTCAGACAGCAGAAGTTGTAATCCCCAATCCTGCTCACAGAGAGCAGTTGCCTTTATCGTTTAGAGATGGAAAGTTAGGCGAGGCAGAGATTGACAAACAGAAGATGAACCGCCTCATCTGGGGCGATAATCTTCTTGCAATGCAGGCTTTACTTACGCAGGGATATGAAGGCAAGATAAACCTCATCTACATTGACCCGCCGTTTGATTCAAAGGCTGATTATTCCCACAAGATGACGATTGCCCCATCTGTCATCTATGAAAAAGCATGTCAAGAAGCAAAAACTATCCCTATCGGCAAAAACAGTAAAAAACGATTTCTGCCATGCGTCCTTCCAGACT
>MGRL01000018.1 GCA_001798165.1 Deltaproteobacteria bacterium RIFCSPHIGHO2_02_FULL_43_33 | reverse complement strand
ATGGAATACATTACCCCTTCAGGAAGGCCGCCAAATAGACGGATTACGACTGCAAGAAGACCGCCGCATATCACAAAAATCCATTGTCCAAGCGGTGTTATCGGAGATGTAACCATATCAGTCACCATAAACCATGCGCCAAGCATTGCCCCGCCTGCAAGGATATGGAATAAAGGGTCAGGATATTTGGAAGGGTTTATAAGATAGAATACACCGCCGAAAAATGCCATGGAGCCGAGATAACCAAGCGGCAGTTTCCAGTTTATATAGCCTCTGTAGCGGAGATAGAGGCCTCCAAGAAGTATTGCAATAGCAGATGTCTCTCCCATTGAACCAGCCACATTGCCGAAAAACAAATCAAGGTGCGATGTTATCTTGCCTTCAAACTTCATGAGCGCCAGAGGTGTTGCCGCTGATACGGCATCCACGGCTGCCTTAACACCCTTTGTTAGAGGCTCGCTCCATGTGGTAGTAAACACAGGATATGTAGCCATCAGGAATGCCCTGCCCAGCAACGCAGGGTTAAATATATTGTAGCCAATACCGCCAAAAAGCTGTTTACCGATGCCAATGGCAAAAACAGAACCAAGTGCAACGCCATAATAAGGAAAACTCGGAGGCAGGGTAAGCGCCAGAAGGATGCCTGTTATAATGGCGCTTCCATCCCAAACGGTGAGCGGCTTTTCCCGTATCTTCTGAACAGCATACTCAGTAGCCATACAGGCTGCAACTGACACAACAATAAGTCCGATAGCCCTCATGCCAAAGAAATATACGCTCGCGGCCATAGCAGGCAAGAGCGCCAGCACAACCGTGTGCATAATCTTAGGTATGCTCTCATCCCTCAAGAAGTGAGGCGACGAAGAGACAACAAGCCGCTCCGCTGCGATTTCCGATTTCCGATTTCCGATTTCCGATTGTGATTTATTTTGAATATTTTCGTTCATAAAATTGGTTACGATTTTCGATTGCCGATTTTCGATTTTCTAATTTTCATTCGCCAATCGTAAATAGCAAATCGAAATTACACCTTCTCTCTTTCCCTTACCTTAACTTTTCCTACCCGTATCCAATGTAGCAATGGTCTCTTAGACGGACATGTGTAAGAACAGCAGCCGCACTCTATGCACACAAGGCCGCCCCATGCCTTAAACTCATCCAGCCTATAAAGCCGGCCTAAATCACCAAGTTTATACGGCATGAGATTTACAGGGCATACCTCAACGCAGCTTGCGCATCGTATACAGGGAGCGTATTTGCTGGGTTTTATCTCTTCGCCTGCCAGAACAGTTATGCCTGATGTCCCTTTTACTACAGGTACCTCAAGGGTCGTCTGGGCAATGCCCATCATTGGCCCGCCGTTCAATACCTCCCTTTCACCATCCTTTGTAATACCGCCGCACTGATTCAGTATTTCCTCAAAACTTGTGCCTATGCGAGTCAGGAGGTTTTTCGGCTCTTTCACACCGTTGCCGCTTACAGTTACAACCCTTTCTATCAATGGCTTGTTAAACTTAATTGCATCATATACAGCTACTGCTGTACCCACATTATTCACTACAACACCCACATCCATAGGCAATTTCCCAATCGGCACCTTTCTATTGAGAATTGCCTTAATAAGCATCTTCTCAGCGCCCTGCGGGTATTTGGTCTCCAGCGCAACAACCTTTATATTGCCCGCTTTTACAGTCTTTTCCAACACCTCAATTGCATCAGGTTTATTTTTTTCTATGCCGATAAAGCCATTTTCAACCCCTGCTGCCTTCATCAATGCTTTCATACCCCAGAAAACCTTCTCCGGCTCTTCAACCATCAATCTGTGGTCAGATGTCAGATAAGGCTCGCACTCACAGCCATTGAGTATAAAGGCATCTATCTTTTTTTCCTTCGGCGGGCTTACTTTAACATGGGTAGGAAATGCAGCCCCGCCCATGCCAACAATACCAGCCTCTTTTATAATATTTCTTAACGCTTCTGCTGTAAGCGATTCAAGTTCAAGGCCAACATTCCCGCCATCGTTCCATTCTTTGGCTGTACCGTCGCCTTCAATAATAACAGACAATATCTTGCCGCCGCCGGGATACGGGAGTTTTTCTATGTCTTTGACTTTACCTGAGATAGAAGCATGAATCGGCGCTGTAACAAAGGTAGTTGCCTCTCCTATCTTCTGGCCCTCTGTCACCATGTCGCCCTTTTTAACGAGCGGTTTGCACGGCGCGCCTATATGCTGCTGGAGCGGGATTACCGCCTTTTTTGGAATGGCTGCCTTCTCTATTTTCTTACCCTGAGTAAGCTCTTTATTGTAAGAAGGATGTATGCCGCGTTCAAATGTTCTTAAACCCATAATATAATTAATCCTATTGAAAGTGAGAATAAATTAAGTATCAGTTTGCCATACAATTGTCAAACCTTTTCAGATAAACTTTTCAGATAAACTTGTTTTAGGCAATAAAAAACCGTCTGACATTTAAAAACAGATATTTCAATCTGTTCTTTATGCCCAGACGGTCGGCCTTTCTTATTATCTTCCGCTCCCCGGTGGTAGCCACCTTAATTCCGTCAGTCGCGGAAATAATTACTCTCTATACAGAAACTTTTTGTTTAAAATTTAACAGAAGGCTTTACCCTCTGTCAAGATATTTTTTAAGAAGACTGTGCAGGCCATACCTTAACAGTGTGGAAGACACTGATTTTTGTCTATGAAAGAGTTGACTTTAACAGCTATTTAGATTAATCTTTAACGCAAAAAACGCAAAAACATAGAAACAAGACAGAGGATTTGACTTGCAAGGAATTACCTATAAAAAAGCCGGTGTAAATATAGATGAAGGTGAAAGGCTTATAGACCTTATAAAACCCTTTGCCATGGCCACTTCGCGGCCAGAGGTTCTTGCAGGCATTGGCGGCTTTGGCGCCCTCTTTTCGCTGAACCGAAAAAAATATAAAAACCCTGTGCTCGTATCATCAACCGATGGCGTCGGAACAAAGCTAAAAATTGCATTCATGCTTAACAGGCACGATACCGTTGGAATAGACCTCGTTGCAATGGGTGTAAATGATGTGATTGTAAGCGGGGCAGAGCCTCTGTTTTTTCTGGATTATTTTGCAACAGGAAGGTTGAATGCAAAAATTGCTGCCACAGTAATTAAGGGCATCGCAAAGGGATGTAAACAGGCAGAATGCGCATTAGTTGGCGGCGAGACAGCAGAGATGCCCGGATTTTATGAAGAAGGCGAATATGATTTGGCAGGTTTTGTTGTTGGCATAGTTGAAAAGAATAAGATTATAGACGGCTCAAATATAAAGCCAGGCGATAGGATAATAGGTCTCGCATCAAGCGGCCTGCACAGCAATGGATACTCTTTGGCAAGGAAAGTGCTTTTTGATAAACTGAAATTAAAGCCTAATAGCAGGATAACAGGGCTTAAAAGAAGTCTTGGCAATGAGCTTCTTACACCTACAAAGATATATGTAAAAACCATAAAAGCCCTTCGAGATAAATTTACCATAAATGGTTTAGCCCATATAACAGGCGGCGGACTCATTGAAAATATACCGAGGATACTCCCCAATAACTGTAAGGCAGTAATTTCAAGGGATGGGTGGAAAATGCCGTTTATATTCCAGTTCATTCAAAGCGGCGGAGTATCAGAAAGCGAGATGTTCAGGACATTTAACTGCGGAATAGGAATGATAATTATTGTGTCAAAAAATGATGCACACAAAATTATCAATAGGATAAAGGGATTAAAAGAAAAAGCCTTTTTAATTGGTGAAATAGGGAAAAGAGATAGGAAGGAAGAACAGGTCTTAATTATATGATTAACCTTGGCATCCTTGTCTCAGGCAGCGGCACAAACCTTCAGGCCATAATAGACTGCATAGAGGCTAAACAACTTGCTGCAAAAATAAAGATAGTTATCAGCAATAATGCGAATGTCTATGCCATTGAAAGGGCAAAGAAACATTACATACCCACATTTATTATTCAGGACAGTCACTTCCCTGCAAGAGAAGACTGCGACAAGCACCTTGTGGAAATTCTTAAATCTCACTCTGTAGACCTCGTGATTTTAGCAGGTTTCATGAGGCTTCTGACACCTGCCTTTATCAAGGCCTTTCCCCTGAAGATTCTCAATATCCACCCTGCCCTGCTTCCTGCATTTCCCGGTCTTCATGTCCAGGAAAAGGCAGTGGAATACGGCGTAAAGTTTTCCGGCTGCACAGTTCACATGGTTGATGAAGGCGTCGACACAGGCCCGATTGTAATTCAGGCTGTTGTGCCTGTCCATGAGGATGATACTGAAGAGGCGCTTGCTAAAAGAATTCTAAAAGAGGAACACAGGATTTATCCTCAGGCAATCAAGTTTTTTGCAGAAGGAAGGATTGAGGTAAAAGGGAGAAAGGTTATTATAAAAGGCTGTCGAAAAATTGAAGGGGCGCTGGAAAACCCGAAGGTGGAGATTTTTGAATAAGTTTAAAAATGTCAAATTTCAAAGCTCAAATGTCAAATTAAATCCAAAACCCCAATGTCAAAAAATTTCAAAGAAGTAACAACTTTAGATTTTGGACTTTGAGCTTCCTCCCCCTGCCCCCCCCCTGTGGGGACAGATTTTAAATCTGTCCCCAGAAAAGAGGGATGTTGGATTTTGTCATTGGGATTTATCGTATTGAAATTCGATAATGTCTTTATATGAACCCTTATTGGTTCTGGCTTCGGATTTACAATGAAAAACAGACATAACCCCATACTCATAAGCGCCTGCCTTCTGGGAGTAAATACCCGCTATGATGGAACCAATGCCTTGCACAAAGAAATAATCAAAAAATATTCACATAAAATATTGATCCCCATCTGCCCTGAACAACTCGGCGGCCTCCCCACACCACGGCCAAAGGCTGAAGTAATTCCACCTGTCCCCTCTTTAAAAAAGAAGTGGAAAGTTGCAGTTAAGGTTATTAATATAAATGGCAGAGATGTGACAAAAGAGTTTACAAACGGCGCAAACGAGGTTTTAAAGATGGCCGAGCTTCTTGGCGCAAGCAAAGCCGTGCTCAAAGAAAAGAGCCCTTCCTGCGGTGTAAATCGTATTTATAGAGATGGGAAGTTAGTTGAAGGTACTGGTATTACAGCAAGACTCTTAAAAGATAACGGAATTGATATAGAAGGCGTTGGCCTTTGACAAAAAAGAGCAGGCTTTGTTTTTAGTTTTTAGACACAGGAGCGGATAAACTTATTGCCGCTGTTTTTTAAGCCCCTTCCTTTTCTTCTTTATAATTGAAAAACAGGAAAAATACAACAAGAGATGCAAGGAATAGATACATAAATACTGATTTATGAAATAGATAAAGGAGAATGCCGCTGGCTATTACAAGGCTGAAACTTATTTGATTGACCCTTTTTGCTGTATTGACAGGCATCTTTTTTATGAACCTTCCTCCGATAAATATAATGGCAAGCATTGTTATAAATATTAAGGCATAGCCAATTATTACATATGTGGTATCCATAGCGTCCCCTTTAGTATTGTCGGTTAATTGTAAACATACTATAACAATAACTCAAGAAAAATCTTGGGCTAAACTGTATCGTTGTGAATTATCTCTTGATTTATCAAGTGTTGACTCTATAAAAGAATCAGCTATTATTTACAATAGCTATACAGAAACGGCACATTCAACATGTCAAACCCCCATTCAACAAAGAAGTAAGAAGATACCTATGAAAATTACCTATCACGGACATGCGTGCTTTCTTATTGATGCCGACAGGCACAAAATCATCATTGACCCTTTTCTGAGAGGAAATCCACTATCAAAGATTAAACCAAGTGATGTAAAAATTGATGCAATCCTTGTAAGCCACGGACACGCAGATCATCTTGGCGACGCTGTTGAGATAAGCAAAAACAACAAGGCCACTATTATCGGAACATTTGAACTGGTGAATTACTGCATTGAAAAGGGCGCTGTTGGTCATGCAATGCACATAGGCGGAAGCTATAACTTCCCGTTTGGAAGGATAAAATTGGCAATCGCCCATCACGGCTCAACCACAGATACTGGCGCAACAGGCAATCCATGCGGGTTTGTAATAACCATGGGGAGTAAAACAATATATCATGCCGGAGACACCGGACTTTTCTCTGACATGAAGCTCATAGGCGAGATAAACAGAATAGATGCAGCCCTTCTTCCCATTGGTGACAATTTTACCATGGGCATTGAGGATGCAATAAAGGCGGTTGAATTCTTACGGCCAAAGATAGCAATACCAATGCATTATAACACCTTTGACATTATAAAACAGGATCCCAAACTGTTTGTAGGCGGGCTCAAGGGTTCTCTCACAAAAGGCATTATACTTGGAGCAGGTGAGGATTTAGAATTATAAATCCAAAAATCTTTAAACAGTATATTACTGTTTAAAAGAGGGAATTCTGAAAAATTAGCTTATACTAACTGTTTTATTTTTCCTTATTTGCCTGCCCACTTCAAGTCATAGTAAAAGACATTCAATTATATATTGATTTTAAATTGCATGTTAGATACAATATTTTAAGTTTGATGTTAATACATCATAAATTTATTTAGATATTAAGGAGGTTTATTATGGGTGAATGCGGAAGCTGCTCTACAGGCGCAGGGCCTTTTTCTGAAGGTGCAGAACTGGTAGAGTTTGTGTATAATGCACACGGCGGCGCTATAAAGAATGCGCCAATCCCAGATGGCGGCTTAGAGGCTAAATGCCAGGGATGCGGTGAGACTTTTATCATGAAAACCTTTGTGGCTAAGTGCCCAAAGTGCGGGGGAGTACATGCAGTGTCGCCGCCAAGATGCGATGACCCTGCAAATATCCAATTTGCTGGCAAGGGATACAAACTACCAGAATAACAGTCAAGAGTCATAAAAAAGTCAAAAGTCAGAAGCTAAAGACTTACTGCTTCTGACTCCTGACTCCTGACTCCTGACTCCTGACTCTTGACTAATGACTTTTCTTTTATATCCAAAGCCTATACCAGTAAAATTTAAAAAACTCCACGGTCAGCAGAATCGGCCCCCTCCCCTTCCACCATGCTGTTTCGTCAAAATTAGGAGTTGTAACAGGATAAAGGCGTATCGCGACATGAGACGGCAGCATCCGGCTGAAGACATAGGATGCCCTTTTCATATGGTAATACGAGGTTATGAGGATTATTGATTTGAGCCCCATTTTTTCAATATTTTTTTTTGCCTCAACAGCGTTTTCATATGTGCTTCTTGATACCTTTTCCAATATAATTTTTTTTGTGTTGATCCTGACATCATTCTTAAAGAATATTGATTTAAGGGTTGCATCTTTATCAGTGCCTGCAATAATAAGATAACCCGCCCTGCCATTGGCAAGAAGTTCGGCCCCTTTATCAACCCTCCCAAAGCCACCTGCAAGAACTACTATTGCGTCTGCTGTTCTTGCGTCTTCCTTGTATGTTCCAGCGTCATAAGCAAAATTCAGATACATGAGAAATACAAATAATAAAATTACCAGACACACAAGAAAAACACTTTTTTTAAATGACGCTCTCATAAAATTCTTGCAATCAATGTAAAGATATGGTAGAAAATATAACTTTTTATATTTTATGGAGGTAACAAATTATGTCAATGGTTTGTGAAATATGCGGCAAAGGCCCGAGTTTTGGCAACAACGTTAGCCATGCAAACAATAAGACTAAGAGACGCAGAAATCCCAATCTCCAAACGGTTAAAGCTGTTTCCCATGGACAAGTAAAAAGAATTCGCGTCTGCACAAGATGCTTAAGATCAGGCGTTGTAACAAAGGCAGCTTAAAACTTAAGGTTAAGGCTAAGGTTAAGATAATTTTTCTTTAGGACACTTTGCAATCTCAACCTCATCCTTTAGTCACTGCCACTGCATCTATCTCAATATCAGCCCCTTTGGGAAGACTGCTTACCGCTACGGTAGCCCTTGCTGGAAAAGGGGCGGTAAAGAATTCACCATATACCTGATTCATATCTCCGAATTCCTTTAAATCTACCAGATATACCGTAGTCTTTACCACATGTTGAAAGTTGCTTCCGGCAGCATCAAGAATACTGCCTATATTTTTTAAGACCTGCCTTGTCTGCTCTGCAATAGTACCCTTAATAACATCATTTGTATTCGGGTCTATTGGTATCTGGCCTGAAACGAATATAAGACCATTCGCCTTTACAGCCTGTGAATAAGGCCCGATTGCCTTAGGCGCCTTATCGGTATTTATCGCCTTCTTCTCCATAAAATTTATTATAGTTCCTGTAGTTCATCGACGCCCAACACATTTATCTGGCTCAAATCCCTGCTTGGGAAAAATGTCTTGAGATGCTGAAGCACAACATGCTTTGGGGCAAAGCTCGCAAGAAAAACATTAATCTTATTATTGGATATTTTTCTTATTGTCTCCAGAAATTCGAGCTGATGCTCTTTCTCTTTTATATACATCTTGACCTTTATCTCATAAACCTCTCCGTGCTGTGCATCATCATCCCACACGCCAATATCCACCTTCTGGCCTTCATCTTTAGTTCTATTGACGCGGCTGTTCCATCCGTCTATAATAACAAAACATTCCCTCTCTATCTTAACTTTAGGCTTTGAGGCATATTTCTCTTTTGTCCTGTGATAGATATAGGCTTCTGGAATTACGCTTCTATGTTTGCCCAGCTTATCCCATCCCTCGTATGTCTGAACAAAGCCTGAGTAGAGCGAAAATAGGTGTTTAAAAAAGGTAAAATAGGCGGGGTCTTGGTCAAAACTCTTTCTCTTTATCCACGCCTTTACTTTATTGGGAAGGTGCTTCACATCGGGCAAGTTTATGAGGTCTTCTTCTCTATAACAAAAACACACTATGGATGCATAGTTGTGGAAGTCTTCTTTTCTTTTATCCAAAAGAATGGAAATAACTGCCTTGATATCAGGGTCATCTTCCATGGACTCTATATATCTGAGCGACCTTTCATCTACAGAAAAATCTACATGCAAGGCTTTATCCCTCCCTCAAGAGGGGAAATTTGGGGGCAAGTATGATAGGGCTAAAACCCATCCTGTCGGTGAGATACGCTACAGCCGCTGAGGTATGAGGCAGACATTGATTTATGAGAAAATTTGCATTGCTGCTATCTTTCAGCAACGTCTTCAGCGCAGATGTCTTCATCTCTTCTTTAAGAAAAACAAAACCAATGACGACTATCTCTATATCAAACGGCCCTGCGCCAGGGCAGAATGAAACCTTATCCCTGACAACGATACTGAATCTATTGCTCTTTGTTGAGGCAGGAATATCAAAGGAATGTTTAACCTCCCGCTTCATTTCTATATTTCCTGATTTTACCTTTGCAGGTAAAATAGAATTCCTGTTTGCACATACCTTCTTTAAGAGGAAATCAATACCCTTGAGTTTCTCTTTAATGTGCAAGACTTAACTCCTTGCCCTTGAATATGCCCCTTTATCTTTGCCTCTTGATTTGGTGCAGGGGAAATAGCCCTCCTCTGTTGCCTCTGACGAAAGGTGTGCGTTAAGATTTATGCGGTGGCTGGAATATATCTTTTCTTGATGAAAATATTCGGCAGGAAACTGGGCATTCCAGAAAGATGCTGTATAGCTATTTGAAACAGACTCATCTATATATGAATCAGGCCTTGACTTAATAAGACCAAGGTGTTGCAGGTCCTTTTCATAATAATAAGGGATTGAAGACAACCATAGACTATATTCTTCATGGTTGGAATCCTTCATATCATGCAAAGAAGATAAAAGATAATCGCCTGTATGCGCCATCTTTGTTAAGTCTTCCAAAGTTTTTATGTCTATGGAGTCAAAAATCCTTTTAAGCCGATGTGCAGTTTTTTTGGAAAGGTCAGCAATTTCTTTATGAGAAAGCCTTGACTTTACAGCAGCCATGAAATTTTCATTTGATAAATCTAATGCTGTAATATCTTTCTTTATGCGGGCCTTTTTCTTTACCAATAAATGGATGTGCGAAAGGTATTCTAAACAAAAAATCCCTACAACAACCTTTGAAGCTATCTGCGACATGAGTTCTTCTGATTCTTTATCAATGTGCCAAAGAGTGGAAACCTTATCATAGATAATATGAGAGAGGCTATGGACAAACCTTTCCTTCTTGATTTGCTCCAGAGTTTTATCCAATTTTAGATTATTCTTTGAAGACGGCATAAATATTTCACTATGAAATAAAAGAAAGGATAATTATATTTTAACTTAATGCACCAAAAGTTTCGTTAACTATAAATCAAGTGAGAATCATTGTCAAGCACAACGATTTATCTCCCCTGTTGTCAACAAATAGAATTGTCCGTTTTTAGAGCAAATGAAATGTCCACTTTTAGATTCAGCAGGAAAGGCACGTAGGGCGTAGCCCGAAGTGCCT
>MGRL01000017.1 GCA_001798165.1 Deltaproteobacteria bacterium RIFCSPHIGHO2_02_FULL_43_33 | reverse complement strand
TGTCCGTTTCATGGTCTCCTCCTTGAAATTTAGGAAACCATACAATAGGACAATTCATGTGCTATAAAAAGGACAGTTTATGTGTTGCTGACAGGGTTGATAATATATATTGCAACAGCCTGTAAAATGGTGATAGTATTACACATTGTGCGTTTTGGTTTTCTAATGAGTTGGGAGGAGTGTATGTTGAAAATAGAAACCAGGAGTCAGAAGTCAAAATTTAGAACGGTTTTCTTCTGTATTCTTTATTCCACATTCTGCATTTTATCGATTGCGGCCTGCAAGAGGCATGAAGAGGAAAAGGCAGTCATTGCTCCCTCCGAAGTGGTAATCAGGATAAATGATAGAGAGATTACTCATGAAGAGTTTCAGGATATATTCAAAAGATTATATTTAGAAGGAGAGTCAGCTACTGAGGCAAAGGAAGAAGATATTAGAGAGCTTAAAAAGGCGCTGGTAAATCAGCTTATTGAAGAAGAGTTGATTCAGGAAGAGGCGAACAAATTAGTATTGAAGGTTGATGAGAAAGAGCTTTCAAAAGAACTGGAAAACATAAAGAAAGAGTATAGCGGAGAGGTGTTTGAATCCACCATTGTTAATAGATATGGAAGCATGGATAAGTGGAGGGAAGAGATTAGAAAGAAGCTCTTGATAAAGAAGGTTGTGGACGAGGTTATTAGCGCAAAGATTTCAGTTAAGGAAGATGAGGCCAGGAAATACTATAAGGAGCACTCAGCAGATTATAATGTGAAAGAACAGATAAGGGCAAGGATGATTGTCGTGAAGACAGAAGAGGATGCGAATCAGGCAAGGGAAAGGCTGAAAAAGGGAGAGGATTTTGCAAAAGTGGCTCAAGAAGTTTCTTTAAGCCCTGAAGGGAGAAAGGGTGGAGACCTCGGCTTCTTCGGCAGAGGAGATATGCCAAAGGAATTTGAGGATGTAGTATTCTCTTTGCCTGTCGGCCAGATAAGCGATGTGGTGAAGACAGTATACGGATACCATATCTTCAGGGTTGAGGAAAAGCGAGCGGCAAAGTCACAGACTTTTCATGAGGTAAAGAAAGGGATAATGGATAAGTTGAAAAGGGAAAAGAGCGATGTGGAATTCCAGGAGTGGATGAATAAATTAAAGCAAAAGGCACAGGTAGAGGTGAAGGGGGAGCTGTTGTGATTGACTTACGATTTACGATTTACGATTTACGATTTAGATTGCTGCTGCTCACTGCTTACTGCTTACTATTTACCGCAGCTCATGCTGAGATTGTGGACAGAATCGTGGCTGTTGTAAATGACGGCGTAATTACGTTATCTGAATTAAATGATGCAACCGCCGGTATAGAGGTCATGAAAGGCGATGATAAGGAAAAGCGGAAAAAAATTATAGAGACAAAGAGCAAGGTCTTAGACCAACTCATTGAAAAAAAGCTGGTTGAACAGGCGGCAAACAAAACTGGAATCAGCGTAAGCGAGAAAGAAATAGATAATGCAATTGAAGATGTCAAGAGGCAGAATAATATCAGCCATGAAGAGCTTTTAAGGGCGCTGGCAAAAAATGGCCTTACTGTTAAGGGCTATCGTGAGCAACTTAAGGAGCAAATAAGGCAGGTGAAGTTTGTAAACAAGCAATTCCGCTCAAACATAAAAGTAGCCGATGAGGATGTGTATCTATATTACAAACAAAATCAGGATAAATTTACCGGTCCTGTGATGCATAGACTCAGGATTATATCATTTCCTATATCCGAGTCGGGCAAGACAAAAGAGACGGAAAAAAAGGCAAAGGATATCCTTGCAATGGCAAGAAAAGGTGAAGATTTTGCAAAGCTTGCAATAGAATACTCTCAAGGGCCGAATGCGCAAGACGGCGGCGATCTCGGTTATCTTAAGGCAGGCGAGATGGATGCAACGATAGAAAAGGCTGCGATTGGATTAAAAACCGGGGAGGTAAGCGATATCATAAAGACCTCTACAGGGCTTCACATAATACAAGTAGTATACAGGCGAAAGGGAGAGCCAAGGCCGATTGCAGAGGTTGATGATGAGATTAGGAGTGTCATCTTCCAGAGGATTATAGATGAACGATACAAACTCTGGTTAGAAGAGATGATGAAGAAGGCGTATATAGAGGTGAGGCTGTAAAAAACAGGCAATAGGCAATAGGCAATAGGTGATAGGAAAGACATCGGAAGGCCTATAGCCAATAGCCTATCGCCCATAGCCTGTAATTTATGAAACCTACCATCGCAATCACCATGGGAGACCCGACAGGGGTCGGGCCTGAAGTCATTTTAAAAGCCTTAACTGACAGAAATATCAGACAACTTTGCACACCAGTGGTTCTTGGGGATGAGGCAGTCCTTGAATTTGTAAGTGCAAAGTGCAAATTGCAAAGTGCAAATTGCAAAGTTATAAACCTTTCCAATCTCAATCCCCCAAAACTAAAACCTGGCAGACCTGATAAAATCTGCGCAAAGGCCATGATGACCTATATAGAAGAGGCTGTGTGCATGGCTATGGCTGGCGATGTTGATGCCATTGTTACAGCTCCCATAAGCAAAGAGGCCATTAATAGGGCTGGATATAAATTCCATGGCCATACAGAATTTCTTGCCCACCTTACAAAAACAAAGGATTATGCCATGATGCTGGCCGGCAGCAGCCTCAAGGTTATCCTCCTAACCATCCACGAATCTATAAAAAATGTGCCAGGGCTTTTAACAACAGAAAAGGTCTTCAAGACTATCAAGATAACAGACAATACATTCAAAAGATATTTTGGCCTTAAAAAACCGCGGATTGCAGTTGCAGCGCTGAATCCCCATGCAGGCGAAGGCGGGCTTTTTGGAGGTGAGGAAAAACGGATTATCCTGCCTGCGATAAAAAAGGCAAGGCAAATGGGTATAAATGCCTCAGACCCTCTGCCGCCGGATACGCTTTTTTATCGGGCTGTAAAAAACAAGGAATTTGATTGTGTTATTTGCATGTATCACGACCAGGGGCTTATCCCTTTAAAACTCCTGCACTTTGAAAACGGCGTGAATGTAACACTCGGTCTGCCGATTATCCGAACATCAGTTGATCACGGAACTGCCTATGATATTGCATGGAAGGGAATAGCAAATCCCGCAAGTATGAAGGCTGCGATAAAGATGGCTGTGGAGATGGTGGGGAAGAAAAGAAGACGTAATTTTTAATACAGTGTATTGAGTTGACCACAAAATAATGGAAACTATCTACTTAACAAATATTACCCTATCAAGATATTTGAAATGCGAATCGCCTGTTACTATAGTGCAATTATTTTCTAAAGCAGTAGCATAGACAATTGGTGATTGTAAATTTGGCAATTACTGCTTTATTAGAACCATCCCATTGGTTTTTCCATTGACATCCCTTATCAATTAGACTATGTTAGTCACATCCATATAGACACGGAGGACAGATTTATGAAGACCGCAAAGGTTTCAGAATTGAAGGCATCCATTAGCAAATATCTGTCAAAGGTAAAGGCAGGAGAAGAGGTTATTGTCACTGACAGGGGCAAACCTATTGCCAAGATTGTCCCTTTGAAGAGAGGCGAAATTGAGATACCTGCGCATCTTTTGGCATTGGAGAAGGCAGGACTGGCCCGTATCGGCGCCGGCAAACTGCCGGCAGGCTTTTGGGATATGCCCCGGCCAAAGGACAAAAAGGGTCTGGCGCTGAATGCCCTGTTAAGGGAGAGGGAGGAAGCAAGATGATGTTCTGGGATTCTTCCGCTATTATTCCATTATGCATTGAGGAACCTCAAACAAAACTTGTTCAACAGCTTATCAGGAAAGATGGCTCAATAGCAGCATGGTGGGGAAGCCTCATAGAATGCTATTCAGCCTTTGCGCGTTTGCGGCGCGAGGGGTTCTTAAAGGCTGAGGAGGAAGACCATGTGCGAGATATTCTTACCATTCTATCGGATGCATGGACGGAGATTGAGCCGGGTGCGGATATAAGAGATATCGCAGGCCGGCTTCTTATGATACACTCTCTCCATGCTGCCGACGCTTTGCAGTTGGCCTCCGCGCTCATCTGGGCAGGGAAGCGGCCAAAGGGTCATCACTTTGTATGCCTTGACGTAAAGCTGAGAGAGGCGGCAAGAAAGGAAGGGTTCGCACTGTTTCCCATTGATATGCCTTAAGGATAAACTGCACCTGCCTCTCCCATTATTTTAAACGGTGCGATATGATAACTGCGAATTTGGCAATTTCTAATTTTACAAAAAAGAGGACCGGAAATAGCATATGGGCAGGTCTTTACTTTTAGCATTTTAGTTTAATGTCAAGATTCAAGACCTGACCCCATTGTACATTGTACAGAAAGGATGTTTTACTGTTCATGGTACAGACGACAGAGGTTTTGAGGAAATATTTAATGAAAATAGCAAACTGGTTACAGAAAATTATTTTAAGAAGTATGTAATTGACAGAAAAGATAATGCCCCTCAGATTTATAAAGAACTCAAAGCTTTAGGGATTACGCCTTCAAGCATTTTCCCTGATTTAGATGGCTTGGCTAAAGAGTTAGAAGAGCGTTTCTGGTACGAAGAATAAAGTTTTAACTTTTCCTTTTTCTCCAGCCAGTTAGGCCAGCTAATACATTCTTTAGGAATATTATTTCTGCGCATTTCCATTCTGATTAGAATTGCATGTGCACAACCTTCTTGAGCATATGGGAGAATATTTCTAAGAAAATCATCATCGATGGTGATAGGCCCTTCTTTATGTAGAAAGCCAGCATTTGTAGAGCTTGTAGAAATACTAATTTCTTTTGAACCCTGGCAGTTTGTCTCATTCTCCGAAGAAACTCTCCAGAAGAACTTTTCTATCAATCCACTATGACGGACTTTGTGTGTAATATCAACAATTTGGGGTACTACTTTAGCAATTTGCTCATTAGTGTATTTTTTGGTTTTCTTTAGCCCATTTAAAAATTCCTGTTTTAGCATTTCACTGACTTTGTCGAACTTGGCACATTGTTTTGCAGCATCTAACACAATTTTTATATTCCGATCATCATAAAGATTGTTCTCCTTAAGCTTTTCCTCTGCAGAGTCAATGCTCTTACTAAGCTCTATCTGAGGCGCACTTCCGATTGCATTCAATGCAGCACCGAAAAGAAGGATGGCTGGGCCGGGAAAATCATTCTTGATAACTTTTGCAGCACCATATGCTGAACCTGCCAAAACCAGTCCATTTGATTCTTCAGATAATGCCACAAGTTCAGAAAGTTTTGGACGCCACGAAGGGTGACTATCTTGAATGGCAGCAGCAAGACCTTTCAGAAGCATTGGGATTGGCGCTTGGTAATTCTTGTCATAGAACTCGCGGTCATAATCCGGATTAAGAATATCCATATTCATCATCGATTCTCATTTTTTGACAACTTTTTTCTTTATGAGGGTCCCCAACCAGTCCGGCCAGCTAACCCAGCCTTTATTTTTGTAACCTTGATTAGGAACATCTGGGATATCGTCAGGCTTTTTGCCTTTATCTTTCAATTCACCTTTCAGTATTTACGCTATTCTGAGTAGTTTTGTAAATTTAATGCCCTATCAGGTAATGTAAGGGGCAATAACCCTTGTCATACATCTTCTTTTATTGAGTCTGCAAGGAATTGAAATTTCCTTTAAATCGCTATCGGCAACGGTATAAATGTAAGCACAAATACTGCAAGACTTAGCCAGCCAATGATTTTCCTCTTCCTGTCCAATGCAATCTGTCCCTCCATCAAAGGTGGATGTTTTATGCCGAGAAGTGTTACCAGAATTGCCCAGAAGAGCCAACCCTGCCATGTAAATATTCCAAAAACAGTAAGGGTTACTATCATAGTTATTGATATTAACCTGTGCCATTTCCCGAACACGGCATAGATAATATGCCCTCCATCAAGCTGGCCTATGGGCAGGAGATTGAGGGATGTTATGAAAAACCCTATCCAGCCTGCAAATGCTATAGGATTCAGGAGTATATCCTGACCCTCTGGCACAGGGCCGATTACAAGATAAGACAGGATAGAAAATATGAGGGATGAGCCAAGCCCCAACACCTCTTTTTCTTCGGGAATGGTGATTATTGTTGAGAAGTTCAATCCGATGACAGTTACTACAATAGAAGTAAGAAAGCCTGCAAGCGGGCCGATAGCGCCTATGTCCAGAAGCGCCCTTTTATCCATAATAGGCGACCGTGTCTTTATTACTGCGCCGAATGTGCCTGCAAGAAATGGCGGCGGCGCAGGTATGAAATAGGGGAGGCTTGCTTGCACACCATGTGTCCTTGATGCAAAGAAGTGGCCGAGTTCATGGGTAAGGAGAATGGTTAAAAGGGTCAGTGAAAATGGTATGCCTTCTATTAATCGTAAAGGCTCTTGAAATGGATTGACCCCTTTCTGCAAAGCCCCTGCTATAATTGTGGTGGCTATGGTGAGAATAAAGAGTAAGGCCGGCAATAGAAGTCTTGGTCTTTGGCTGGATTCACGCTGTGCTGCCTCTTCCATGTTGGGATAAAATTGTTCTTGCTCGGACATACTGAATAATTATAATAACTGATATTTCCAGAGATTGCTACTTATTGCTTCATTTAATTTATTATGGTATGAGAGGAGATAATATGAAAGATTACGCCGATTATAAAGGCGGATTACACATATTAAGGCAAAATAGTAGTTTTTACTCTGTGTAATCAGTATTTATAGAGGATAATATGCAAATAACCATTAGCAACACAACACTATCCCTTACCAAGGGCGATATTACGCATGAAGAAACTGATGCCATTGTGAATGCCGCCAATTCAAGGCTTGCAGGTGGAGGCGGTGTTGACGGCGCCATCCATAGGGCAGGCGGGCCAAAGATAATGGAGGAGTGCAGAAAGATAGGCGGATGTCCTACTGGTAGTGCAGTGATTACCTCAGGCGGCAATCTCAAGGCAAAATATGTCATCCACACAGTAGGCCCAATATATCATGATGGAAAACACGATGAAGCGAAGTTATTGGCAAACGCATATAAGAACAGCCTTGAACTGGCAATAAAAAACAATGGTAAGAGCATTTCTTTTCCGTCCATAAGCACCGGCGCATATGGCTATCCAATAAACGAGGCAGCAGAGATTGCACTCAAGACTGTTATAGATTTTGTCAAGGCGAATAAAGAACTCTCCCTTGTGAGGTTTGTGCTCTTTTCAGACAGAGATTTTGAGGCGTATAAAAAGGCGCTGGAGAAATTAACAAAATGACGAAAACCGTTTCACAACCCGCTCTACTCAGAAAACTCCTTAAAAAAGACACACTGGTCATACCAGGCGCATTTAACGCAGTCTCTGCTCTGCTTATAGAAAAATGTGGATTTAAGGCAGTGTATATGTCCGGTGCCGGTATATCAAATAGCGTTGGTCTTCCTGATATAGGAATTTTAACAAGAGATGAATTTGTTCAGCAAGCAGAATATATTGCTAATGCTGTGAATATACCTGTGATTGCTGACGCTGATACTGGTTTTGGCGGGCCATTGGAAGTAAAGAAAACCGTACAGGCATTTGAAAAGGCAGGTGTTGCCGGTATTCAGATAGAGGACCAAAAACCTGAGGCGAAAAGATGCGGCCATGTTTCAGGCAAGGAAGTCATATCTGCAAAGGCAATGGCAGAAAAGATTAAGGTTGCATGCGGCGCAAGAAAGAATAAGGATTTTCTTATCATAGCAAGGACTGATGCAAGAAGTGTAAAAGGATTGGATGATGCAATAGAAAGGGCAAAGATATATCTGGATGCTGGGGCTGATATGATTTTTCCAGAGGCGCTTGAATCAAAGAATGAGTTTAAGGAATTTGCAAAAAGGGTAAATGCGCCACTTATGGCAAATATGACAGAGTTTGGAAAGACGCCGTATATTACAGTGAAAGAATTTGGGGCAATGGGTTATGCAATAGTAATCTTTCCCATGACAGCTTTTAGGATTGGTATGAAGGCAATGGAAAATGCACTTTTTGAATTAAAGAACAAGGGGACGCAAAAGGATTTGCTGAAAAAGATGCAGACAAGGCAGGAGTTGTATAAGCTCATCAAGTATGAAGGGAGGTAACACATGAACTTTGACCTCACAGAAGAACAAAAGATGGTAAAGGATACGGCAAGAAAATTTGCTGATGCAGAGATAATGCCGTATGCCAGAGAAAATGATGTAAAGGAGCATTTTCCCATAGAGATATTTAAAAAGATGGCGGAGCTGGGTTTTTTAGGCGGTCCGATTCCTGAAAAATACGGCGGCGCAGGTCTTGACTTTATAAGCGATGCGATAATCTTTGAAGAGATTGGCAGGGCGGATTCTTCTCTCAGAACAGCATTATCTGTGCAGGTATCCATTGTAGGGCTTACTATTTTAAACTGGGGGAGCGAGGAGCAAAAGCAGAGATATCTTCCAAGACTTTGCAAAGGCGAATTCATAGGATGCTTTGCCCTTACTGAGCCGGGCGCAGGGAGCGACGCCGCAAGCATTATGGCCAGCGCAGTTTTGAAAGGCAACGAATGGGTATTGAACGGCACAAAGACATGGATAAGCAGCGGCAGTATTGCAGACATCGCCATTGTCTTTGCAGTGACGGATAAAACCAAAGGCCATCACGGCATAACAGCGTTTATTGTGGAAAAGGAAAGCCCGGGTTTTTCTACAAAAGACATAAAGGGAAAGCTGGGCTTAAAGGCATCCAATACTGCGGAGCTTATCTTTGAGGATTGCAGGATTCCAAAGGATGCTGTTTTAGGCGGTATGGGCAATGGTTTTGCTGTTGCCATGAGCGCCCTTGATAACGGGAGATACGGTGTTGCATCAGGATGCGTTGGTATTATACAGGGATGCATAGATGCTTGCACAAAATATGCAAAGGAGAGGCATCAGTTTGGCAAACCCATTGCCGGGTTTCAATTGATTCAGGATAAGATTGCAAGGATGGTGGTTGACTGCGATGCGGCGAGGTTTCTTGTATACCGGGCAGGGCATCTTAAAAATAAAGGTGCAAAAAATACTGTAGAGACCTCCATTGCAAAATACTTTGCCAGCGAGGCGGCAAACAGGGCTGCATCAGACGCTGTTCAGATATTCGGCGCATACGGATATTCAAATGAATATCCTGTTGAGAGATATTTCAGAGATGCAAAGGTGGCAACCATCTATGAGGGGACATCAGAGATACAGAAGTTAATCATAGCCGGTCATGTGCTGGGGGTAAAGGCATTCTCTTAATTAGACGTTGAAAAACCATTGACAAAAAAGCATTTAATGGATAATAATAAATCCTTACTAAGTATTGGAGTATTGGAGTTTTTAACTATTCACTGATCACTGTTCACTGTTTTTCTGCCCCCGTAGCTCAGATGGATAGAGCAGCAGATTCCTAATCTGTTGGCCGGACGTTCGAATCGTCTCGGGGGCGCCAAATAAGAAGTAAAAACAGGTTGAGGTTAAGGTTAAGGAAAGACAAATAATAGTTTTTTCAGCCTCAGCCTCAGCCTTAACCTAAACCTGTCTTTTCATGGGAGGCAATATGTCAGTTTCAGCGTATGTGTTTATAGAATGTGAGCATGGCAAGTCAATGGCAGTGGCAGATAAGGTAAGCAGTATCGCAGGTGTAAGAGAGGCGCATGCTGTAACAGGCCCGTATGATGTGATTGCCAATGTTACAGCCTCTAATTTTAAGGTATTGGGTGATGTGGTGATTAAAAAGATACAAGGTGTTGCAGGGGTGAGGAAGACACTGACTAATGTAGTAGTGGAATAGCATTGATGTCAGGCTGGAAGCCCGACCTATTTACCCATAACCTTTACAACAATCCTCTTTCTCCTCCGCCCATCAAACTCTGCATAATATACTTGCTGCCAGGGGCCTAAATCAAGCCGCCCTTTTGTGATTGGTAGAATCACTTGATGGCCGATAAGAAGATTTTTCAAATGCGCATCGCCGTTTGTTTCGCCTGTCCTGTGATGTCTATAATCCGGCCCCTCCGGGGCAAGCCTTTGAAGCCATTCGTCTATATCCTGTATAAGCCCTGATTCCGCATCATTCACATAAATCCCAGCTGTTATGTGCATAGCAGATACAAGCGCCATCCCGTCTTCAATCTCGCTCTTTTTTACTATTTCCTCCACTTCATTTGTGATATTGACATACTCCCGTTTTTTCTTTGTTTCAAAAAATAGATATTCTGTAAATACTTTCATATAATTGTGTCCCTTTTCCAGTTTTTGTCATCTGTTTTCGGGTAGTCTATATTGCAATGAAGCCCTCTACTCTCTTTTCTCATCATAGCACATTTTATAATAAGCTCTGCCACTGTGGCAATATTCCTGAGTTCCAGAAGGTCGCTTGTTACAGTAAAATTCCAGTAGTATTCGTTTATTTCGGCCTTGAGGTTTTCTATCCTTCTGTGCGCCCTCTCTAATCTTTTATTTGAACGGACAATGCCGACATAATTCCACATAAACCGCCTTACCTCATCCCAGTTTTGCGAGATGATAACCGCCTCGTCGCTGTTGACCGCTCCGCCGGTTTCCCATGCAGGTATTTGCGGAATTGTAAAATCCGATTTGTTTATAAATTCTTTTGCCCTCATGTATGCCCTGTTTGCAAATACAAGGGCTTCCAGCAAAGAGTTGGATGCCAGACGATTAGCCCCGTGAAGACCTGTGCAGGCTGCCTCACCGATAGTGAAAAGTCTTTTAATAGAGCTTTCGCCATAATCGTTTGTCATGGCCCCGCCGCATGTGTAATGAGCAGCAGGAACTACAGGGATAGGTTCTTTGGTCATGTCAAAGCCAAAGGAAAGACACTTTTCATATATGTTGGGGAATCGTGTTTTTATAAATGCAGGATCTTTGTGCGTAATGTCAAGATATACGCAATCAGCGCCGCTTTTTTTAAGCTCAAAGTCTATAGCCCTTGCAACAATATCCCGCGGGGCCAGGTCTTTCATGGGGTGATAATTTGCCATAAATGGTGTTCCGTTTTTTAGCCTTAAAATGCCGCCTTCTCCCCTGACTGCCTCAGAGATGAGAAAGCTTTTTGCCTTTGAATGATACAAACAGGTTGGATGGAATTGGATGAATTCCATATTTGCTATAGTTGCGCCTGCCCTGTATGCCAGGGCAATGCCGTCCCCTGTGGCAACGTCCGGGTTGCTGGTAAACAGATAAACCTTGCCTGCGCCGCCAGTGGCGAGGATTGTAGCCTTGGCTAAAAATGTGCGAACCTCGCCTGTCTTCTTGTTCAGGATGTAAGCGCCCCAGCAGGTATCGCCATTCTGTTCCCTGCTTAAAGCCTGCAAGGACATGTTTTTTACGAACTTGGAATGGGTTATCAGATCTACTGCAATATGATTTTCATAAATAGTAATATTCTTCTCAGCTTCAACAGCTTTTAACAGAGCCTCCTCTATCTCTTGACCTGTCATATCCTGCGCATGAACTATCCGTCGTTTTGAATGGCCGCCCTCTTTTCCGAGGTCTAATTCTTCTATGTTGTTCACCATCCTTTTGGTAAACCGTGCGCCAAGCTCCATGAGCTCTTGTATCCTGTTGGGCCCGTCTTTTACCACCATCTCAACTATATTTTGATGGCACAGGCCCGCGCCTGCCTCAATGGTGTCCTTTACATGGGCATCAAAGCTGTCATCTACGCTCAGCACAGAGGCTATACCACCCTGGGCATAGAAGGTGGCAGATTCTCTTTTTTCTCGTTTTGTAACTATGGATACAGTCCCGAATTTTGCCGCTTTGAGCGCAAAACTTATGCCGGCAACTCCACTTCCTATGACAAGAAAGTCTGACTTGATTTCCATGCTCAAAAGCGTAAGACATTCTTGGAAAAATGTCAATGGCGCAATTGTCAACTTCTATCAACATATGTGGTTGACAATGCAGGCGCATATATGTTAATAAAACTCGCCATGATTAAAACAATGCTGCTGGAATTTGAAGGAAAGGCCTTGAAAGGGGCGGGCCTTTCTTATGAAGAAGGATGTGAGCTTATAAATCTGCCGGACACTCATCTCTTTGACATCCTTGCCTCAAGTGAAAAGGTTCGCCGGTTTTTTAAAGGCTATGAGGTAAATCTATGCTCCATCATAAATGCCAAATCAGGGCTTTGTCATGAGGATTGCGCCTTCTGCAGCCAGTCTGCGCATTATGATACGGATGTTAAGACATATCCAATGGTTGAGCCTCAAAAAATTGTTGAGACTGCAAAGGCTGCTTCCCTGAATGGCGCAAGGGAGTTTTCTATTGTTACGAGCGGCACGTCTGTGAACAAAGATAGTGATGTTTCTGTGCTTGTGGAAGCGCTTCAAAATATGAAAATTGAAACACCTATGGAAAGGTGCGCCTCGCTGGGCATTATGAATGTTGAAACCCTGCAGAAACTCAAAGACGCAGGTCTTCAGAGTTATCACCACAATCTTGAAACAGCCGGAAGTTTTTTCCCCAATATTTGCACAAGCCATGCTTATGAAGAAGATGTAAAAACCGTAAGAATAGCCAAAAGGCTTGGGTTTTATACTTGCTGCGGCGGGGTGTTTGGCCTTGGTGAATCAAGGGAGCAGAGGGTAGAGCTGGCACAAACCCTTAGAGAGTTGGATGTAGATTCCATACCTATAAACTTTTTAAATCCAAGGCCGGGAACACCCTTAGAAAAAGCAAACAATCTAACCCCAATAGAATGTCTTAAGATAATTGCGCTCTACCGTTTTATGCTTCCGGCAAAGGATATCGTCATCTGCGGCGGAAGACAGGTTAATCTCAGAGACATGCAGTGTCTGATATTTGCAGCAGGCGCAAACGGCATGTTGATAGGAAATTATCTTACAACCTTGGGAAGGCCGCCGGAAGAGGATTTAAAGATGATAGAAGATTTGGGGTTAAGGCCGAGGAAATGACGGCTTCGTAAAAAGCCCATCTGCCACGTTGTCGCTGCGGCTTCTTTGCTCAATATACTTGTAGTTTGCCCATTCATGGGCGTTTTTTAAAAGCGCCTATAAATCGGCAGACTACAATGCCTTGCATCTGGAGCTTTTTCTGTGCCGTTTATAAAAAGGCTGTAGGGTGGGCTGCGCCCACCGAAAAGTATCGGCAATTTGTGAGATGGTGGGCATAGCCTACCCTACTGATAAGATGATGGATTTCATAGAACAAGAACTATCTCGGCTTCAAGATACAGGCCTATACCGCCAACTATCTTTTATTGACAGCCCTCAAGAGCCGAGAGTCAAAATAAACGGCAAAGAAACCATTCTCCTCTGCTCAAACAATTACCTCGGGCTTGCCAATCATCCAAAAGTCAAAGAGGCCGCAATTTCGGCCATTGAAAAATATGGCTTTGGTTCCGGCGCGTCAAGGCTTGTGTCAGGAAATATGGAGCCGCACAGGGGATTGGAGGAGCGGCTTGCAAAATTCAAAGGCTCAGAGGCTGCGCTTGTATTCAACTCAGGCTATCATGCAAATATTGGAATCATTTCAGCCCTTATTGGAAGAGGAGATGTGGTTTTTTCCGACAAACTCAATCACGCCTCCATTGTAGACGCCTGCATCTTGAGCAGGGCAGAGATTAAGCGATACCCCCATAAAGACATGAATGTGCTTGAAGGCCTTTTGAAAAAACACATCTCACACCTCACACCTCACACCTCGCTGATTATTACCGACGGCATTTTCAGCATGGACGGCGATATTGCCCCGTTGAAGGAACTGTCAGAACTCTCAGAAAGATACGGCTGTATGCTTATGATAGACGACGCTCATGCAACCGGGGTTTTGGGCGCAAATGGCAAAGGGACACCGGAGCATTTTGGCATAGATAATCCGAACATAATCCAGATGGGAACCCTAGGTAAAGGTCTGGGGTGTTTTGGAGCTTATGCAGCAGGCAGTAAAAAACTTATAGACTATCTTATAAATAAAGCCCGCTCTTTTATCTACACAACGAGCCTTCCCCCATCTGTGTGCGCGGCGAGCATCGTCGCAATTGACATTGTGGAAAATGAACCGCAAATAAGACAGGATTTATGGAATAGGGTTAAGTTTTTCAGAGAGGGCATTAAAAAGGCAGGCATTGATATTATGAATTCAGAAACACAGATTATTCCCATATTCATTGGCAAGGCTGATAAGGCAGTCCGGATAAGCAAGGATCTTCTGGACAAAGGCATATTTGTCCAGGCCATAAGGCCTCCGACAGTCCCTGAAGGCACAAGCAGACTAAGGATTACCCTGATGGCGAACCACTCTTTGGATGATTTAAAGTATGCCATTGACACTATACGGCAGGCGGTAACAACATGCCGGTAGATAAAAACTGTTCGCAGTCCACAGTTCGCAGTTCGCTGCTTTTTGTTCACGGCTGGGCAACTGATTCAAGCGTATGGAAATATCAAGTTGAAGAATTTTCCAAGGATTATGAGGTTGTTGCCCTTGACCTACCCGGGCATAGTAAAAAAGATACATGGGATGTCCCCACATTGCAACCTGCGATAGAAAAAGTTTTACGCATCGCGCATCACGCACCACGACCCCCCCCTCTCTCCCCCCCTTTGTTAAAGGGGGGGCTGGGGGGAGTTGCCATCGGCTGGTCTCTTGGAGGTCAGGCGCTTTTAGATGCAGCAGCAAAATTGCCCGGCTATTTTAAAGCACTCGTGCTCATCGGAGTATCGCCATGCTTTGTTGCAAAAAGAGATTTCCCTTGGGGGCAATCTGCAGGCGTTGCAAAACGGATGCTCAAAGATATGAAGAAGGACTTTACAGGAACAATGGAGAGGTTTTATCCGCTGAATTTTACAGAGGATGAAATTTCAAACCATAAGGTAAGATGTTTTATAGAGCTTTATAAAAAACCTCGCGCAAAACCCTTTCGTGACAGCGCTGTTACATCCCTTGAGGCGCTTTTGGCAATTGATTTAAGGGATATTATTCCTGATATAAAGATTCCTGTGCTTATCATACACGGCGAAAAAGACAATGTTTGTCCTGTTGAGACAGGAAAATATCTTGCAGAGAATTTGCCTGATGCAAGACTTGAGATATTCAAAGACTCAGGACATGCCCCGTTCCTGACAAAACATAAGAAATTCAATTCTCTGGTTAAAGGATTTCTAAAAGGTGTGATTCATGAAGCCAATCAGTGAAGTATTGAATAATAAAGACGGGATTAAATTCGCCTTTTCAAGAGCAGCAAACAATTACGACGCCCTTGCTCTTTTCCAGAAAGAAATGGCTGAAGAACTATTGAATAGTTTTGTCTTACCACTTACCACTCACCACTCACCTCTCACCACTATTCTTGACATTGGCTGCGGAACCGGCTTTCTGACACACGGTCTGGCGAGACTGCTTCCCCAAGCGAATATTTTTGGCTGTGATATTGCCCATGAAATGATAGATGTTACAAGAAGCAAGGGGCAGGCAAGTGGCAATAAAATATACCTTCTTACTGCCGATGGCGGAGTATTGCCTTACAAGGATAAAGCCTTTGACATGGCTGCGTCAAATCTTGTTTACCAATGGATTCGTGATATAAAAACTGCATTTTCAGAGGCACGTAGGGTTTTAAAACCTGGCGGTATATTCGTCTTCTCTACGCTTGGCTTGGAGACATTGAAGGAGTTAAGGCATTGTTATGCTGAGGCATCAGCAAAATTTAATAAAGACGGCCTGCCGCCATTTATGGTATTTTCTGAAAAGCAGATTATCCAATCCGTTCTTGAAAGAGTGGGTTTTAAAAACATATCCATTGAAACAACGAGGATGATAAAGACCTATCCTGATATGTGGACGCTATTAAAGACCATGAAATCCATCGGCGCGGGGAATCCATTAAAAGAGGGCGATAAAAGCCTTACCAGAGGCTCTTTGTTAAAGAAGATGGCAGAAACGTATGAACAAAAGTTTGGAGTTAAAACCCCGCATCGCAATTGTATTTATGCCACTTATGAGGTAATGTTTGTGAGGGCTTTAAAATTATAGCGCCAAAACTAAGCTACCCTCTTAATTTCTATGCCCTCGTACTCAGGAAACATTATAATAGCTGGATGAACATCAAAGGCTTTAGCCAACTGTTCAACACGTTTTTTCCCAATTTCAACTTTGCCATTTTCCAATAGACTAATATTGGTAGCGCTTATTCCTGAACGTCTGGCCAACTCATTTTGAGTCCGGCCCTTTAGTTCACGAAGCATTTGGATTACCTCGCCCGTGGTAAGGGAAGCATGAGGCTTTGCTGGAGCAAAATCACTGTATCTATGTTGTCTCACTTTTCCTCCTAATAATTGGACAACTAAAAACAACTAAAAAGCAACTAAAGGGGACGGTTCTCTTTATTCTTCCTCCAACCCTTTTGTCTCCCCATTTGTCTTATCTTTTCAGAAATCTTATATACTGCTGACATCTCCTG
>MGRL01000016.1 GCA_001798165.1 Deltaproteobacteria bacterium RIFCSPHIGHO2_02_FULL_43_33 | reverse complement strand
GGATAGTTTTGCCATGTTGCCGCCGATAGACGGCTCTCTTTCAACGAGGATTACCTCTCTTCCGCCCTCTGCAATATCAAGCGCAGCCTGAATCCCAGCAATGCCGCCGCCGATAACCAGCGCCTTTTTCTTTATGGGTATCTTGATTTTTGAGAGAGATTTATTTTTTTTAAGCCTCTCAATTGACATTCTGGTTAAATCAATGCTTTTTGCTGTACCTGTTGCCTTTGTCGGGTCATGGTGAACCCATGAGCATTGCTCACGGATATTGGTAATCTCGCATTTATAGGGATTTAAGCCTGCTGCCTCTACCGCCTTTCTGAATGTCTTTTCGTGCATGTGCGGAGAGCAGGCAGACACAATAACGCCGTCAAGTTTGTGCTTTTTCACAATCTCTTTAAGGTTGTCCTGCCCAGGCGCGGAACACATGAATTTATAATCCCCTGTGTAAACCACACCTGGAATTTTCGCCATCTCATCTGCGACCTTTTTGGTGTCAACAGTAGATGCTATGTTTGTCCCGCACTGGCAGACGAATACGCCTATTCGCGGCATATCAAATCCCCTTTTATTTCACGCTGAAAAACACCCATCTGTTGTGTTACCTTCGTCGCTGCGCTGCTCACTTGGGGACAGATTTCAAATCTGTCCCCAGCATGCTCCGCTACTCGCTCCTCGGCGCCTTGCATCTGGGATATTTTTGAGCGTGAACTCTTGCTGGTTCAGGCTTGCAACCTGACCCCTAACTTTTCATTACAAACATTAGAGGAGCAGGTTACAAACCTACTCCCGCAGGAAAATTAAAAGAAACAACTTGTATCGTATTCAATTATTAAAATATCTTTTATTTCCAAAATACTCTTTATTAAATTCAACTCATTTTCAAGCCGATTCAAAAATTTGTCTTGATGACCTTCTGGTGTGGTTTTGTTTCTATATTTATCAGGAAACATTAATACACCAAAGTCAATTTTTTCATTTTTATATCCCACGATAAGTTTTATTACGTTCAACAGTAATGTTGTTGTTTTTGTTTTTTCAATCTCTATACCAATTTTTAATTCCGGATTGTAAAAATCCAAAGAGTGCTTATTGCCTTCAAAAATTGGCGAATTGATACAAAAATTACTTCCTAATTCTTTCGCTAATTCTTTCTCAAAATTTTTTGAGTAACTATTAAAATCTTTGAATTGAATATTCTCTACAGCTTTTACTATTTTATCTTTTTCTTCTTTTGGAAACTGTCTCTCCTTCTTAAATCCGAGGTCGTGAAGGGTTTTAACTTGCGTAATCTTCACAGATATATCCCCTTCTCCTTCAACACCGGCCTTACATCAAACAAATTCTTCTCCAGTCCCAGACTCCTCTCATCCTGCCCAAGCGCCAATCCTAAAAGTTGCGTGAAATATAAAATCGGCATCTGCGTATTTCCTGCACCTTCTGCAAGTCTCTTTTGGCTGTTCTCAAGATTGTATTGACACAACGGACAACTTGTTACGATAATCTCAGCGCCTTTGTTTTTCGCAGAACTCAAAACATTGCCGGAAAGTTTTGTGACAATATCCTCATTTCCCATTGCCAAATGTGCGCCGCAGCACTCTATTTTATTTGGAAACTCTACTGGTTCACAGCCGAGTGCCCTGAGCAAATCTTCAAAGATCGTCGGGCCCTCTGCCTTATCAATTCCCATATCCTCAACTGGCCTTAAAAGCATACAGCCATAATATGCACCAGCCTTTATCCCCTTTAACGGTCTTTTTACAACACCCTTTACTTTTTCGAAGCCTACTTTATCCCTCAAGACCTCAAGGAAATGAATCACATTCAGGCTGCCGTCATATTCTTCCTCAATAAAACTATTAACTACCCCTCGTTTCTCCTTGTCATCCCTCACCACCTTATTCGTGCGCTTTAAAACATTGTAACAAACGGAACAGAGGGTTGTTACCGTGTCCCCCTCCTTGCGCGCATTAACCAGAACCTTTGTCGGAGCGGTCAGACCCATGACATTGTCCGGAGTAAGAGGGAACGTTGCCCCGCAACAATTCCACTGGTCAAGTTCCTTTAGCTCAAAACCGAGCAGAACAGCGGACTCTCTTGCCGAGGTATCAAAACCTTTGGCAACGGTATTTAAGGTGCAGCCGGGATAATAAGCTATCTTCATAATTTTTTGTATTCGCAATGCATCTGTTTTTTAAGTTCACGCTCAAAAATCGTCCAGATGCAAGGCGGAGCAAGCCCCCGATTGAATCTATCGGGGGGAGGCATACTTTTTAGTATGTTGAGCGAAGAAGCCGCAGCGACAACGCAGCAGATTGGCATTTTTCAGCGTAAACTAACTTACAAATTTCCTGAACCCGCACACAATCGCCTGCTGCGGGGCGTTTTTCAAAAACGGGAACGGAATCTCTCTAATCTTTTCGTGGTCTTCGCCTTTTCTTAAAGTCATCTGCCTTAATGCCTCAAGAATCTTTGCAGCACTCACACCCTTTGGACACCTGCAATAGCATTGAAGACATCCGACACAGAGCCATGGAGAGTTTGCCTTTTTAACGGCATCCTCTTGCCCAAGTTGAAGCAGTCTTATTATCTCCCTTGGCCCGAAGTCCATCGCAAATGAAACAGGGCACCCTCCTGTGCAGTTGCCGCACTGGTAACAGTTTGCAAGCTCCTCGCCGCTTATCCTCTCAACGAGCTTAACAAATTCACTCTGTAAATTCTCTTTTCCGAGTTTGATGAGCATAATTAAATACCGTTGACCGTGTCCGTTATCCGTGACCGTTAAAAACTTTTCTTCACGGACACGGAACACGGTCACGGTTCACGGTCTTCTGTATTTCTCCACCCCTATCTTGCACAAATCATTCCCATAAACATCATTCACTACAATCGCCGGAAAGTTCACAACCTCAAGCCTTCTTATCGCCTCTGGTCCTAAATCTTCATACGCAACAACCTCTGCTTTTTTTATTGTCTTGGCAATCAAGGCTGCTGCGCCGCCTACTGCTGCAAGATAAATAGCTTTGTGCTTCTTCATCGCATCAATTACTTCCTGCGAGCGCTGTCCCTTGCCTATTGTACCTTTTAAACCAAGTTCTAAAAGGCTCAGAGTATATACATCCATCCTGCCGCTGGTTGTTGGGCCTGCAGAGCCTATTACCTGACCCGGTTTCGCAGGCGTTGGGCCAACATAGTATATAAGTTGACCCTTTATATCAAATGGCAACTTCTCACCTTTATCAAGGAGTTCAATAAGCCTCTTATGCGCAGCATCTCTGGCTGTATAAAGCACACCGGTTATTAAAACCTTATCACCAGTCTTGAGTTTCTCCACATCCGCATTAGAAAGCGGCGATGTTATTTTTATTGGCTGAGTCATATTTTCCATTTTCGATTTACGATTTTCGATTTACGAATTCGAAAATCGGCAATCGCAAATCGTAATTTTATATTATCGCTTCCTTATGCCTTGCCGCATGGCATTGTATATTCACCGCCACCGGCAGGCTTGCAATGTGGCACGGCGCTGTCTTTATGTGAACAGCGAGGGCTGTTGTCCTTCCGCCAAAACCCATTGGCCCGATGCCAAGATTATTAACCTTCTCCAGCAATTCTTTTTCAAGCGCATCTAATTCCTTATCAGGATTATCACTGCCAACCTCTCTTAAAAGCGACTCTTTTGCCAAGATTGCACTCTTTTCAAAATTCCCGCCTATGCCTATGCCTACGATAATCGGTGGGCATGGGTTTCCGCCAGCCTCTTTCACTGTGTTTACTACAAAATCCTTCATCCCCTGCAGCCCCTGTGAGGGCTTTAGCATAGCAAGCCTGCTCATATTCTCACTTCCCGCGCCCTTGGGCGCGATGGTTATCTTTACCCTGTCGCCGTCAACAATCCTTGTATGGATAATCGCAGGCGTATTGTCTCCTGTATTCTTTCTAGTAAGCGGATGACAGACTGATTTTCTTAAATAACCTTCTTTATATCCCTGTCTCACCCCTTCATTTATTGCATCATCTAAACTGCCGTCAATTACCGCACCTCTGCCAACCTCAACAAAAAAAACTGCAATGCCAGTGTCCTGACACATGGGCGCATCTTCTTTTAAGGCAATCTGGGCATTTTCTATAATCTGGTCAAGTATCTCTTTGCCCAGAGGAGACTCCTCTTTTCCCCTGAATCCTTCCAATGCCAGCACGACATCGCTGCCCAGTTCACACGCAGCCCTGATGCAAAGTTCTTTGACTTTTGAAGTTATTTCTGATGAAGAAATCTTTCTCATAAATTATATTTTGATTTCCTCAACCAACTTCCTTATCGCGGAAACCGAATTATCAAACGCCTTCCTCTCTTCCGCATTCAATTCAATCTCGATTATCTCTTCCACGCCGCCGCTTCCGAGTTTTACCGGCACGCCGACAAAAATGCCGTTCACGCCGTATTTGCCGTTGCAATAGGCCGCACATGGTATAACGCGCTTCTTATCCCGGATGATTGACTCCGCCATCTCAACAACAGCAGCAGACGGCGCGTAAAATGCGCTGCCGGTTTTCAACAGCCCCACAATCTCGCCGCCCGCCTTTTTTGTCCGCTCCATGATTGCGTCGATTCTCTCTTTTTTAAGAAGCTGAGTTATCGGGACGCCCGAAACCGTGCAATATCTCGGAAGCGGCACCATCTCATCAGCATGTCCGCCTATGACCATTGCATGGACATCCTCCACCGATACTTTCAATTCCATAGCTACAAATGCCTTTAGCCTTGCTGCATCAAGCGCGCCTGATAAGCCGATGACCCTATTATGAGGAAAACCGCTCACCTTCCACGCCACATAGACCATAACATCCAGCGGATTGGTGACAACAAGGATAATGGCATTGGGCGAATGTTTGGCAATCTGCTCAACAACGGCTTTGACAATGCCGGTATTGGTATTGATGAGGTCGCTCCTGCTCATGCCCGGTTTTCTCGCTATGCCGGCGGTGATAATCACCACATCGGAATTTGCAGTATCCTTATAATCATTCGTCCCTGTAATAGTGGAATCAAAACCCTCAATAGGCGAGGCCTCCATTAAATCAAGCCCCTTACCCTGCGGAACCCCCTCCACCACATCTATCAGGACAATATCTCCAAGCTCTTTAATAGCTGCCCATACAGCAGCATGTGCGCCTACATTTCCTGCACCAACAATAGTTATCTTTTTTCGGGCCATATCACCTCCCAAATACCGTGATTCGTGTTCGTTATACGTGACCGCAAAAACATAATTCACGGACACGATCAACGGTCACGGCCTTATGTATACTGTATACAGAAACAAATAAACTGTCAAGGATAAAATAAAAGGGATATAAGTTTTGCATGGGAGGGCTTTTTGTATCTCTTGGAATACAAAATCAGCGCATTTCAGCCACTTCTATGGCCTCTTTTAAATCTATAGCCCCTGTATAGAGTGCCTTACCGATTATTATACCTTCAAGCCTTATACTCTTAAAGCTTTCTATGTCTTTCACAGAGCTCATACCGCCGGATGCAATTACAGGAATATTTACAGCATGTGCCATTTCCTTAGTAGCCTTTACATTAGGGCCTGTAAGCATTCCATCTCTTGATATGTCGGTGTAAATAATGCAGGATACACCAAGGCCTTCCAGCCTTTTTGCCAAATCAACAGCCTTTTCCTGTGTAACCCTTACCCAGCCTCGTGTTGCGACCATCCCGTCTTTGGCATCTATACCAACTGCTATGCCTTCCGGAAATATCTTGCACGCCTTTTCTACTATTTGAGGATTTTCTTGCGCCACTGTGCCAATGATTATCCTTTTAACACCCTGAATGTTAAGGTAACCCTTAATAGTTTCCAAGTCCCTTATTCCGCCGCCGATCTCCACCGGTGTTTTTATAGATTGAATTATTTTCTTAATGGTATCCTGATTTTTAGGTATTCCTTCTATTGCACCATCAAGGTCAACAAGATGAATGAGCCTTGCGCCGTCCTGTTCCCATTTTTTTGCTATTTCAACAGGGCTTTCAGAATAAATTGTCTCTGCATCCATCTTGCCCTGGGTGAGACGGACGCATTTACCGTTTTTTAAGTCAATTGCTGGAATGATTAACATAATGAAATCGTCCTCCGTGTCCGTGATTCGTGTTCGCTACCGTCCTCACCCTGTCCCCCTTTTCTGGGGACAGATTTGAAATCTGCCCCCACAGGGGGATAAAGGGGGAGGACGGACACGGAACACGGTCACGGTTCACGGTTTTTATGATATATCTCCAAAATTCTTTAATATCTTCAGGCCGAGCTTCTGGCTCTTTTCAGGATGAAACTGGCAGGCAAAGATATTGCCCTTCCATATACTGCTTACAAACTCTACACCGTAATTGGTCTTTGTCGCTATTACACCATCATCCTTTGGCACAACATAGTATGAATGGACAAAATAAAAATAAGAACCGTCTGCAATATCTGTTAGAGCAGGCGGTCTCTTTTCTATTTTTATATCGTTCCAGCCCATGTGGGGAATTTTAAGAAGTTCGGAGTTCGGAGTTCGGAGTTCGGGGGAAAATCTGACTACCCGCCCTTTTATTACATCCAGCCCCTTGTGTATTCCGAATTCCTCGCCTTCTGAAAATAAAAGCTGAAGCCCGAGGCAAATACCCAAAAAAGGCTTGCCGGACTTAATGGCATTCAGTATAGGCTCAACAAGACCGTAGTTTTTCAGATTGTCCATGCAATCTTTGAATGCGCCAACGCCAGGAAGAACCACATGAGTCGCATTGGAAATATCTTTCGGGTTTCTTGTAACAATACATCGGTGTCCGGCTCTTTCAAAGCCTTTCTGGACACTCCTTAAATTACCCATGTCATAATCAATTATGGCAATCATAATAAAAAATAGGCGATAGGCAAGAGGCAAGAGGTGATAGGAAAATCTTATAGCCTATTGCCCATTGTCTGTTTTTTTACAGTTTTCCCTTCGTTGACATTACACCCTTTATTCTTGGGTCTATAGTCACGGCCTCGTTCAATGCCCTGCCAATGGCCTTGAAAACAGCCTCAATCATATGGTGAATATTTCTTCCATACGGCACACCAACATGAAGCGTAATCCCGCTTCTGCTGACAACAGCCTGAAAAAAATCTTCTATAATATCAATATCAAAATTCTTTATCTTGCTCTTCTTAGGCAACGCAACCTTATAAACAAGATATGGCCTGTCGCTTATGTCAAGGCTAACTGATGCAATCGCTTCATCCATCGGCACGGTTGCGCTGCCGTATCTTTTAATGCCGGTCTTGTTGCCAAGCGTCTTTTTCAATGCATCGCCAAGACATATGCCGATATCTTCAACCGTATGGTGATAGTCTATCTCAATATCGCCTTTTGCCTTTATCTTTAAATCAAAAAGGCCATGTTTGGCAAAGAGAGACAACATGTGGTCAAGAAAAGGGATAGAGGTTTTTATATCATAAATCCCTTTGCCGTCCAGATTTAAGAGAAGGGTTATATCTGTTTCTTTCGTTTTTCTAACTACTTGTGTCTTTCTCTGCATCATATCCTCCGCACACTCAGAGTAACCCCCTTTGTTTAGACAACTGCACCGCACCCTCATTTACCCCGCCCGCTTTCATGGATAGTGAGATTCTGTATAAACTGGTCTATTTTGGCCTTCATCTCGTCTTGCTCAGCCTTGCCATCTTTCCAATACGAAACCGTATAAAGGATATCCCCCATTTTACCTTCACCTTTTTCAGGTTGCTTGTTTATATAAACAGTGCTGAGGGACGTGGCATTATCATCATAGTAAGCCGATGCATTGTACGGAAAATTTTGTTTTGCTATGTTTTCCCATTTGCTTTGATATTTGTCATCCATGGTCTTTGGAGGCTTTATATTTCTGGCGACAGCAAAGCCGTTTCCCGTGCTTTTGTCCTCCCCTACCCAGATATTCCCTATATCCCATACCACCTTCCCATGGTCATCAAAATAGGTAAATGACAGCTGTAGTGCGCTTTTTTCGGAGATTTTCATCACATCCGGAGCATAGTTAAAGGCGAGCCTTTTCGAGGTAAAATTAAACCTCTTGTTATAGTCTATAGAGAGGTTAATCGTTGAAAAGCTGTCTGGCAGCAGTGATTTCATTTGCAGAAAATCCTGCCAGTGTTTAAATGTTCCATAATAGGATACATAAATAAAATCTGCCAGCGCCTTCATGTCGGGTATAAACCCATTGTCTACAAGGCCGGTCTGTCCTTCCCTCATCATCGTTATGTATCCGCTTGGAACCGGAAGAGAAAATGTTACTATCTTTTCATCATCATACTCCTTAAGCCATGTCCTTATGAGCCATTTCCTTCCATAGGCATCGGTAAGGGTGTTCTCTTCTTGAGCCTTGCCAAAAGATGTTATTTTTATTTTTTCTGTGCCAATCTCTCTGTAGAGATATAATCCCTTCAATATGAGGTCCATAAACAATTTAGAATCATTACGCAATTGTTCATGTGATATCTTATCCGGTTTCCTGATATAAAGGAAAAGGGAGTTGCCTAAACCGCCGTATGTAATATAGCCATTGCTATCAAGCGCCGCCTTTTGCGTTTCTTTGGGGTAAAAGGCATCCCAGTTGCCGTCGTCTGCCTTCATGATAAGGTTGGGGAAAACTGCATCAACGGTACTATTCAGAAGCAGCGTCGAACCTTTGCCGCGGGGAAAAATATTCTCTTTATTCTCAGTAAAAAGGTCTTTGAGAAGTTTTTCGGCAGTCTGATTGACGCTCTTCACTATCTCCTGCCTTAAGTCGTGATACGATTTAGGAAGAGCTGTCTCTCTTTCCAACGTATCTATCTTTGTCATATCCATATTGTCAATAAAGTATTTTAGTTTTTTGTGAATCGCTGCCTTATTTGGTTTGGCATTCATAACCTCTGACAACGAAAGCGCATAATTCAGATTTTCATTTTCTGACTTTCCCAATACAATACCTATCACCTTTCCATCCTTATCAAGAAGCGGCCCGCCGCTATTGCCAGGAGAGGCAGCGGCAGAGAAACGAATCCATTTCCATTCCCCAGCCTCCTCTTCCGGAGTGCTTGAGGTATAGAGGCCGTCCCTTATAACCACCCCCTGCCCCATGGCGTTGCCTACCGCATATACCTTGTCATTTACCCGAGGTGACGTATTGACCTGAAAAAAATGTTCTGCATTTTTGTTTTTGAGAGAAAAGATCGCAAAATCCTTATGATCAGAATATTTCAATATTTTGTCTATACTATATACCTTTCCCTCATTATCTCTGAGGTAAACCTCCTTAAATTGGCTATCAATATCAAGATACATGACATGCGATGCGGACACAAATTGGTTCGGACCAATAGCAAACGCCGTTCCTACTGAATAATATTTGTCCGTCCTGACGGAATAAGGGATAAGGTCTAACGGCAGTGTTTTTTCATAGCTTAAACTGTCTTTTTCAGGCTTTTGCACTATAACCTCATATACGGCGTTATTGATGAGCGTTAGAACCTTTTCATCCAATAGAGGAGCAGATGGCTGGATAGGTTGCATAGCAGTTGGATAGCTTGCGCATCCTGCCGCAAACAAGAAAACGAGAACGACCACATTTCTTACTACACTCATATTTCCCCCTTTTAGTTTTAAAAATGAAATGCAATTTCTCTGTTTTTATACTATATCAAATTCTCAAACTCAACCTTTAATTTTTGACTACCAGGCAGAGAAGCAGTTGTTCCATTAAGGCAGGAGGCGTTTCGTGATATAAGAACAAGAAAACACTCAAACCAAGGAAATGCCCTCAAAAAAAACTTGACAAGAAGTTAAAAATCGGATAAAGAAGGTCTTAAATGTTTAGATTAAGCAGAGCCGCAGAGTATGCAATAAGAGGGATGCTTCATCTTTCCTGCAAATCCGATTCAGAGGCGTTAGGTATAGAGGAGGTATCAAAGGCCCAGGATGTGCCTTCTGCATATCTTGCAAAACTCTTTCAGTTGCTGGCAAAAAAAGGATATGTACGCTCATTCAGAGGCGCAGGAGGCGGATTTGCCCTTGCAAAAAACCCTAAAGACATAACACTTTTAGAAATCATAGAGACAATAGAAGGCCGTATTTTCCTAAACGACTGCCTCATCCGCGAAGGCTATTGTCCCAGAGATAATGTATGTCCAGTGCACGATGTGTGGAATGAGGCGCAAAAGAAATTTTTGGATTATTTGAATAACTGCACCTTTGAACAGCTGGCTGCCTCTGCACGGAAAAAACAGAAGCAAAAAGGCTGAATTTTAGATCAACGTATTGCAGGCTAAAAAAATTTTGCTATAATTTAGGATAAAATATATCTGAATAGTCTTAAATAAAAAGGGAGGTATGTATTATGCATGAACATGCAATACAACATGAAGTAAGCTGGCACACAAGCGTGTGGCCGCTGGCATTAAGCATTGGGGTGCTTTTTCTGGCGCCGTTGTCTTTTATTTTTTATTTCGTGTACAAAAATCCAATGATTTCGGCAATCACACTCGGCATAGGCGCCCCTTTGACTCTCATATCAATAATAGGCTGGGTTAAAGAAGGCATGGAAGACGCCCACGGGTATAGTGAGGGGCACAGTGTTTGGGCTATGCCTATATTTGTTGTGGCTGAGGCTATGCTTTTTATCGGGTTTTTTGCTGCCTATTGGGCAACGAGGCTTACTGCCCCTGTGTGGCCCCCTGCCGGGACGCCTGATATGCCGGTTACTATACCGCTTATTATGACTGCCATTCTGGTGGCATCAAGCATCACCATTCACATGGCAGAGAAAAATCTTGAACATGAGCCGGGCAGCAAGGGCGGGTTTTTGAATTGGCTTATTATAACCATTATATTGGGAGCGACATTTCTCGGCTTATCAGCCTATGAATGGTCTGAGCTTATGCACAAAGGGTTTAACATCAAGACAAATATCTACTCTACATCCTTTTTCTCGCTCACCGGTTTCCATGGCTCTCATGTGCTGGTAGGTTTAGGCATATTTGCTTGTGCTCTTATACCTGCCTTTGCAGGAAAGGTAAACAAGCCGTTTGTGAAGGCGGCGTCCATCTACTGGCATTTTGTGGATGTTGTGTGGTTTTTTGTTGTGTCGCAGGTCTACTTCTGGTGATTATGAAACTTAGTAAAGGAGGAATATCATGAATCGTAAAAATTTTTTTATTATAGCTGGAATTCTACTTATCCTCATCCTCCGGCTTGCAGCTTCCGGATATGCGGACGGCATACCGGACTTAAGGGCTGGTTGGGATGAATTATGGCGGGAAATGATGATAGACATTCTTGGCATTGGCATTGTATTTTTGGCGGTAACCATATATCTGCTGGTTAAATACAGGAGAAAAAGTCCGAATGAGGAAGGGAGCGCTAAGAAACTCACCCCTTTGGCTGCATTCGGCTGGATTGTTATACCTGTGTTTATATTTATGGCCGATGACATCTTTCTTGCCGCAAAAAATTTTACACTTTGGAATCAATATAGAAATGTCCCTGCAAATGCCATGGTAATAGATGTTGAAGGCTTTATGTGGGGATGGGATTTCAGATACCCTGAAGGCATAACGACAACCAATGAACTGCGGGTGCCGGTAGGCAAGCCTGTTAAATTAAATTTGACCAGCAGGGATGTGATTCACAGTTTTTTTATACCCGATTTCAGGCAAAAATGGGATGCAGTAAAAGGCAAACAGAATTACCTGTGGTTTTCCGCTAAAACAATTGGAGAGCATGTCATAACCTGCACGGAATTCTGCGGCGTTCTTCATTCAAATATGTACGGCAAGATTATTGTCATGCCTGAGAATGAATATAATAAGTGGGTTGAAGATAATAAACCCAAGGGAGGGGCAATATGAGTGCAACAGCATCTCAAGCCATAACATTACAGTCTAAATTCAGCCTTAAAGAATGGATATTTACTACAGACCACAAGAGAGTGGGCGTGCTTTATCTTGTAGGCTCATTTGCAGCCTTTTTTGTGGCCGGCATAATGGCGATGCTCATGAGGACAGAGCTTGCGTCCATCGGGCCGACAGTAACATCAAACCCAACAACATATAATATGTGGCTTTACTTCCACGGCGCTGCAATGATATTGGGTTATCAGATTCCTGCGCTAACAGGCTTCTTTACAAATTATTATGTTCCGCTCATGATCGGAGCCAAGGATGTTGCATTTCCAAGACTCAATGCATTCAGCGTATGGCTTTTCTGGATGGGGATTGTGCTGGCGCTTCTAACATTTGTAATTCCTGATCCGCCCGATATTATGTGGACAGGCTATCCGCCTTATTCCGTCATCACTCCGGGCAATACGGCGCTTTACACATTTACTGTTCTGCTTATAGGTTTTTCATCCATTGCCGGCGGTGTTAATTTCTTAACCACCATAATACGGATGCGCGCCCCTGGCATTACATGGAATAAGCTGAATATCTTTATCTGGTGCACTATGGCAGCGTTTGTAATACAGCTCATATTTGTCCCTATTCTGGGCGTGGCTGTTACCATGCTCTCTCTTGATAAATATTTAGGCACGCATTTCTTTGATGCAACAGCAGGCGGAACACCGCTTCTATATGAAAACCTCTTCTGGTTTTACTCTCATCCTGCGGTCTATGTAATTTTTCTACCCGCGGTCGGTATAATCTATGAAATAGTAGCAACATTTTCTAAAAATCGGATATTTAATTATAAAGGGGTCGTATACGGCGGCATCTGGGGCACTGTTATTTTAAGCGGCATAGTCCATGGCCATCACATCTATGTCTCGGCTATTCCAGACTGGTTAGTTATGATACAGACTATTACTACGCTTCTTATAAGCATTCCTGTAGGTTTATTGGTGATAGGGCTGGTTGGCACCCTTTATAAGGGTTCTATTGAATTTAAAACGCCAATGTTGTATGTGGCAGGGTTTTTCTTCCTCTTTCTGATAGGCGGGTTGACAGGCATACCTAATGCCATGTCTGCCATATACATCCATATACACGGCACGCAGTGGATTACCGGCCACTTCCATTATGTTATGGCCGTGTCTGTAACCACTGCTATCATCGGCGGCACCTATTATGTCTGGCCGAAGATGACAGGCAAAATGTATAATGAAGCCCTCGGAAAGCTGGGGTTCTTACTGTTTTTCATAGGTGTGAATATCACATTCTTCTTCACCATGTATATTGGTGTTGTTTACGGAATGCCGAGACGTTATTATGATTATGCGCAATTCCCTCAAATTGAAGGCATCCAGAAGGTAATAACGTTTGGTTCGTATATAATACTGCTTGGCGCGCTGGTTGTCCTGATATCGTGGATACATTCGCTTATCTGGGGAGAAAAAGCACCCAATAACCCATGGGGGTCAAAATCTCTTGAATGGACGCACACGCAATCGCCTCCTCCTCAGGGGAATTACACTGAGCCGGTAAAGGTCTCTGAAGATTGGAACCCATACGGTTACGGAAAATAATTGCAGAAATAATGGGGGCAGATTTCAAGATTTCAAACCTGCCCCCATTACCTATCATTAGCATAGGGGGTATAAAACCATGCAGACAGCCCTAAAAAACTATCTTCCTCTCTTCAAACTTCGGATATGCTCGCTGATTACATTCAGCGCCGTTGTCGGGCTCATCTCCACAGCGTCGGCAAATATCTCCATAACAAATATCCTCTTTCTAATCATTGCCACCATGCTCGCCTCTATGAGCGCAAGTTGTTTTAACCACTATTTCGACATGGATATAGATGCGGTCATGAAGCGGACACAGACAAGGCCCATACCCTCAGGCAGCATAGATGGAGGAAGAAAGACCCTGCTCATAGCAACCGTTCTTTTTATCGCCGCCATCCTTGTCTCGTTTAATGCCCTTAATTACATGGTAAGCCTGCACCTCTTTCTTGGGGCTTTGGTATACGCCGTAATTTACACTGCATGGCTTAAGAGACGGAGCTGGTCGAACATAATAATCGGCGGACTGGCAGGCAGTTTTGCAGTCCTCGCAGGAGGCGCATCTGCCGCTGCGGAATTATGCCTGCTGCCGGTCTTGCTGGCAATAACCATGTTCTTCTGGACACCATCCCACTTCTGGAGTTTTGCCATAGTCCACAGAGAAGAATATGCAAAGGCAGGAATCCCCATGCTCCCTGTAGTAATAGGAGATTCAAAGACCGCCAAATAC
>MGRL01000015.1 GCA_001798165.1 Deltaproteobacteria bacterium RIFCSPHIGHO2_02_FULL_43_33 | reverse complement strand
TCTTTATGCCGATCCATGCTCCTGGTACTTTCTCAGCGAGGGCCAGTAATTGCTCTTTGGATACCTTTTCTGATCTCACGGGGGAGGTTTTCATGTCCCCAGTATAATATAAGCCAGGCTAAAATGTAACAAAATTTAATGCGTTTGTATTAGGTGGAGATATTTGTATTTTTGTTGATGTAAATAATGGAGAAGTAATTACCAACATCAGATGGAAATAATGATCAACGCGTTACATCAACGATGCGGCGGGGAATCTCATCGCAGAGACTGACGGCACAAATCAGATTACGAAGTATTACATCTACGGGGCATCCGGTGTCCTGTCCGTCTGTCCGCAAGCCCCCGATTCTCCTAAAACCTAACCTCCTTTCAAAAATCAGCCGTCAACTTTAACTTTTTTTCTTCTCCTCGTTACCATTTCATATCTTTTTTTGCCTCTCAACAACATTTTCCATCCGATTCAGCCCATGAGCGCAAACCTCCGGCGGACACCTCATTTTCAAGGTCATCTGATTATTGAATTTGCAAGAAACTGGATTCCCGATAGAGACTTCGGGAATGACACAAAAAATGTTTTTCAACTGCTACAGTCTCAGATAAATCCCTGTCAGAAGTCCATCCCACGCCTCAAACCAGAATTCCTTTTTCGGCCTTGTCTTGAACACATCAACTCCCTTCCAAACCTCTGCCGGAGTCCTTCCATCAAGATTCTGATGAGGACGGACATGGTTATACCAGAATCTAAATTGACCAAGCGCGCCATTGAGTTGTTCTCTGCTGTTTACCTCCCACTTGTTCAGCTTCTCCTTCAAAATCCCGAAGAATCGCTCTATCCGTCCATTCTGCCATGGGCAGCAAAGGTCAATTGTCTGATGTTGAATACCCACAATCCAGAGGCTTAATTTAAATATCCATGAGGTAAAGACAGGTTCATTGTCAGTGCGTAAAAACTTTGGTTTACAGTAGTTCTCAATCACATCAAGCAGAAAACGCAATATTGTAATTGCTGCTTTATCTTTTATCACAGTTAGGCCAAGACTCATTCTGCTTTTGTGTTCAACTATTCCGAGAATGTTATTAAGATTTCCATGTTCATCAGTCTTGCCTGTCAAATCCATGCCCCAGACAAGATTCTTCGGCACATCTTTCGGTTTGCTGTTTTTAATTTTCCTTCTCAATACCCGAATCTCATATTTATGCTTCCTTACAACCTCATTCACAAAACTCTTACTCACCGTCATCTCCTTATCGTGCGCAAATCTGCGGTTGAAAGTATGAGCTATTTTTCTGCATCCAGATTCAGTCATCAATGCTTTAAGGCGAATAATCTCCTGTTTTACCCATGCAGGTTTTGGCGGTCAGCGATAAAATATGAACTTCTCAACACATGGTTTCTTTCGTCCAAATCTCTGATAAAATCTTGCCTGAAAAAGAGAGTCAAACAGGCAGCGGAGCCTGTATTCACACACAGCCCACGCCCACCATAGATAGAAAAACATACAATCTCCTTTTTCAACCGATACAGAAAAGCCATAGAGCAGATGAAAGAAAAATCATTGAGCAACTTTTAAAGAGATAAAGATTTCAACGAGCAACCTTCAATTCAACATTCGCAAGAATGTTGTCTATCCTGCAGCGCCTCCGAGATAAAATATCGGCAGATACATGGTGACTACAATGGCAGCCACCAATACCCCCATGCAAATCATTAACAACGGCTCCATAAGCGCTGTCATTCGTGTTATATTGAGCGCTATCTCTTCATCATACAGATCTGCAATGGCCTTTAACATCTCCTCAAGAGAACCGGTTGACTCCCCTACATGCACCATCTGAGTTGGCAGGCTCTCCATGACGTCTTCTGACTCAAATGCAGCAGCAAGGCTCGTTCCCTCCCTTACCTTTACGGCAGCATTTTTTATCCTGCCGGCAAGGATAGGGTTAGTTACTGAGTCTCTCACAATCTCCAAAGATGGAAGCAGCGGTATGCCGCCGCCGAGGACAAGCGCAAGGGTCCTCGCTACCTGAGATATAAAGTAACGGTTTATAACATCCTTTATGAGCGGAACTTTAAGAATAAAATTCCATACAGCTAATCTGCCCGAAGGCGTCTTAAACCATATACGAAAGGCAACTGCCGAAGATAAGACAAGAAAACCAATGAGAATAATATTCGTCTTGATAAACGAGGTAAATCTCATCAATACTATGGTCGGCAAAGGGAGATGGCTGGAAAAATCCTTATACATCTCCGCAAAGGTAGGGACAGCGTAGGTAACAAGAAACAAAATTACCGCTGTTACAACAGCCAAGAGGATAAGAGGATATATCATGGCATTTATAACCTTCTGCTGTATCCCCTCTACAATCTTAAGATAATTGATATAACGCTGAAGCACCTCTGCCATTGTGCCGCTAGTCTCGCCAACCCTTAGAAATGCTGCGTAGAGACGGGAAATCTGCGGGTGCTTTTCCAATGATTCAGAGAGATGGCTGCCTCCCCTTACATCTTCCCTCACCTTGCTTAATATCCCGGCAAGCCTTCCCCTCCCTACCCTCTCTATGAGTATATCAAGGCACTGGAGAATAGGAAGCCCTGCCTTTATAAGCGCCAGAAGCTCCTGATTAAATACTATTAAGTCCCTGCCTTTTATAGCCCTCTTTCTATGAAAGAGATCCTTAGATTTGGCGCTGCTTAATATTTCTCCAAAGGAGCGATAAGCATCTCCCAAATCTTTTACAGCGCCTCCACCGCCTGAGGCGGATGAAGCGGATGGCTGGATTTTTAAAACAAAATAACCCTTTTCCTCAAGCTCGCGGCGTAAAGATTTCTCTTCCGCTGCATCGGCTTCCTTTTCCAACACAGCGCCTTTATCAGTAACAATTCTATAATTAAAGAGCGGCATTGCGTGATTATACTTTGTATGTAATTGGTAGGCAAGGGGTTTTTGAAGGATGATCTGTTTTTGAAGAGTTTCCGCAACAATTTTTTAAAGCTGCTTTTTCATCCCGCACCACAGGAAGCCCCGCCTGTCAAGGCGGGGAGGAATGGCGCAGTTGTCCCGAAGGGTAATGACCTTGAGGCCACGGCTGTAAAGCCGTGGTGCGGGGTTCACAAAAACTATTTTTCACAAAACCAAAACTTATGATGTGCCGCCATAAACCAATTTTGCAAACACGGATTTACTATGCTATAAAAATTCTGTGGATAAGGCAAAAAGAGTGAGAAGAAAAGAATTTTCTTGGAAAAGGGTAGAAACATCCCGTCTGACTTCAAATCTTCCTGCCTTATTATCTTTATCATTTTTGTTATCTCTTTTTCGTTTGCTGCTTATAAAAGAAATGGAATATGGAAGGATGACTTACAACTGTGGAAGGATGTGGTAAGGAAAAGCCATGAGAAGGCAAGGGGGTATAATGATCTTGGGCTCGCATATTATAAGAGCAATCAATTAGATAAGGCTATAAAGCAATATATGAGCGCATTAAAACTAAAACCCGATATTACAGATACTCATAATAATTTGGGGATTATCTATTATGACCAAGGTCGCTTAGATGATGCTTCAAAGGAATATGTAACTGCATTAAGTCTAAGGCCTGATTTTGCTAAGGCTCATAGTAATATAGGAAATGTCTATCTTAAGCAAGGTCGAGTAGATGAAGCTATAAAGGAATTTTTGGTTGCTTCAAAAATAAACCCTTACTCTTTTGAGATACATTATAACATAGCTTTTGCATATGTTAATCAAGGTCGGTTTGATGAAGCTGTCACGGAATACTTAAATGCTTTAAAACTAAAACCTAATCATACGGAGGCGCATAATAATCTGGGAAATATCTATTTTATTCAGAAACAGTTTGGTGATGCTATAAAAGAGTACATTACTGCATTAAAACTTAAACCAGACTATCCAGATGCTATTTTTAACCTTGGCAACACTTATTATAGTTTGAGTCGGCTTGATGAGGCAATACAAGAATACCTAAGAGCGTTAAGATTAAAACCTGATGATGCAGAAATCCATTATAACCTGGGGCTTGCCTATTATAAACAGGGTAAAGTGGATGAAGGCAGGAAGGAGTTTGAAATAGCCTTAAAGTTAAAAACAGACAACCCAAGAACTCGTTAAAGCCAGTAAACATAAAAAATATGAACCAGTCCCTGATTATCCTATCCTCTCTGACACATCTTTAAACAGATACGTCCTGTTCCTCCCCTCTCTTTTTGCCAGATACAAGGCGCTGTCTGCCTTTGATATTAGAAACCTTTGGCTGCTATCATAGTTAGCGGAAGTCATATCATCTGGAAAGACCGCAATCCCTATGCTCACGGTTATTTTTATAAATGCGCTGCCAATTTCAAATTCACTATCCTCTATTATCCTGCGAATTCTTTCTGCCGTATCCAAGGCGCCTCTCCCTGATACATTGACAAGCACAACGGCAAATTCCTCCCCCCCATGTCTTGCAGCTATATCAACAGTTCTTACAGCAGAAGCCAAAATCTTTGACACACCCTTTAAAATCTTATCGCCTGCAGGATGGCCGTATGTGTCATTGACCCGCTTAAAATGGTCTATGTCAACTAAAAGAAGGGAGAGTCTTTCTTTATATCTGTCTGCCCTGTCTATCTCCTTAGACAGCTTATTCTGAAAATATCTGTGATTAAATAATCCGGTCAAGCCGTCTGTTGTAGCCATTTTCTCCATTTGCAAATAGGCCCCGGCATTGGATATGGCAATTGCCGTATGACTTGCAATAACCTCAAATATCCTTGTTTCGTAGGGCGAAAAAAAAATTTCTCTCTTGCTCGCCATGATGAATGCTCCAATAATATCATCCTTCAGCAGCAAGGGAAGACAGATTAACGCACGAATAGGCAGAAATATCCCAGGAAAAATCTGGACATCCCTCTTGCCTTCCTGAAAGTCTGAAAAGGTTAACGGCTTTGCATTCTTCATTGCAAGGCCTGCTACGCTTTCTTCTGATTTAAAAATTTTATTGAGAGCCTCAGCAGCCTTTAACCCTTTCGCTGACGCAACCCTTAATTCCTTTGAGCCCTCTTTCAGAATAAATGCGGCAAAATCATAGTCAACAATCTCTTTGCTGGAATGAAGCGCAATGTCAAGGATTTCGTCAAGATGAAGGGTTGAACCTAATTTTTTACTCAAGTTATAGAATACGGTAAACTCATTTGTCTCTGTCTTCATTCTGCGCAGAATGGAGATGTTTTTCAGAAATTCCGAAATACCGTGGGCAGAGAGCAGCAAAAGCCGCTCTGACTCAGATGTAAAGGCCTCTCTTTCTTTGCTGTCAGCGCATAGAATGCCCTTAAGCTCATCTTTCTCACCAAACACCGGGACGCCAATAAAAGAATTAATCCCTTCATCCTTTGCATAATAGCCGATGCCTTTTCTATCTCTGACATCGGCAATGCGCAAGGGAACCTTATGCTCAGCTATCCAGCCCAAAAAACTCTCGCCGCTTTCATTGGGGATTTCATAAGAGATATCCTTATCCGGCAAAGCAGCGGCAATAACTGTAAGCGTCTTTTTGCCTGCCTCAAAGAGGATACAGTTATGACAGCCAAGGACCTTCTTCAACATTCTTAAGGTGTTCATCACAGACTCAGCAGCTTTATGGATAGAATTGGAAGAAACCCTTTCTGCCTCATCTCTGGATACTGCTGGTATGGATGCATCTTCAGACCCGCTCTGATTTAAAACCCTCGCGCTTGTCTGCATGCCCTTAATCATACCTTCCATTTTTTTTCTTGCCTTTCTTCCCTTGGCAGATAATAGATTGACGGCAACAGATGTAAGAAGCATCATACCAACAGTAAAAATAGATTGGAGGCTGAAGGCTGGCTGTAAGAGCTCTTTATCATGCTGAAGAATATCCGGGATTATGTCTACTATAGATACGAATGAGACGTATAAAACAGTGTTCAGGAATGGCTGGAAGTAGGCAAATATAATAAGAAGCAAAATGTCTATTGGATAGATACCTAAAAGATTTCCTGCAACACCTAAGAAGGCCGCCTTTACGGTTATAATCAAAAGAAGACCAAGGCTAAGCTCATCATAGAAAGAGGTTTTTTCGCCTGTAAAATAAGATATGCTGATATATAAAAGATAGGAGATTGAAAGCAGCAACGTCAAAAGAGCTGCAAAATTTAGGAATAGCAGACCGTTGAAAAATCCTATTGAAACAAGGATGGAGAGGGCTGCTATAAGCAAGAATGTTATCTTGGATTTCAAAACTTCATTCCTCTCTCTGTGTCTTTTGCCTATATCCTGCTCCGCACCCCTGCGCCACCTGCGGCCATGATACAGCCGGCAATAGCAGCACAGGGCGTGTTGAAGCTGTCTTTGCCTGACTCTTAAGCCTCTGAATGCGGTCAAGCGTCAGCGGATGCGTGGAAATATATCTAAACAGCTTCGGCTCATTGCCATATTTCTTATTCAAGGCTTCAAAGAAGTTTATCATGCCGGAGGGGTTTATATGAGCCTTCATAATAAGCTCCATCCCCTTATAATCTGCCTCCTCCTCATAACTGCGGCTGTAATTGAGGCTCCCCATGGTGCGCACCACATCGCCAACAACACTCAAATCGCCGATAATAACCGCTGATAAAAGTGTGATAGAAAGATTTTGAAAAATGCCTTTTGTAGCATGTTTCTGAAGCACATGCTGCATTTCATGCGCCAGCACGCCTGCCAATTCCTCTGCGCTTTTGGTTTGCTCAAGCAATCCGCTAAAGATAACGATGTTCCCGCCTGGCGCTGCAAAGGCGTTCACCGTCTTATCTTTTACAACAGTAATATGGAGTTTATAAGGGTGCTGAGGCGCAGCTGAGTTAAGCGTCTCCATAATACTATCAACAGGCTTCTGAACCAGAGGCTCGGTGCATACAGAACCATCCGCTGCCAACTGTTTTACTACTGCCTCTCCCAATTTTGCCTCCCACGTCGGCGGCACATGGTCAGCCGCTATCCTGGCGCCTGCCGGAATGCCCCAGATATATGCAGCAGCCAATCCTGCCACAATTCCAATGACAGCAAGGGCAATCCATTGATATCGTCTTTTGCGGACAACAGGGTTGTGAAACCTGCCGGAAGAGGAAGATGCCATGAACCTCAGACTATGCAGAAATGCTGCGTCTGATACAATCAGAGCCTCTACAGGGGTTACACCACGCTCCAACCTTACCTGCTCGCCTGCATAATAGCCCTGGGTCTGGCTTATCTCATGATACGGCCATAGGAGAATACTGCCATCGCTTCTTGCAATCTGTATCCCGGCAGGGGTAAGTATAATATTGACAGGCTGACGAACTGCGGTTAAACCATCAAGATAATGTCCTTGCCAGTGGATTTGCATATAATTAAACTAATCCACTGTCTATATTCAAAAAATCCGCCAACCCCTCTCCTGTAGCCTTAGCGCTTTGGGCATCTTGCTTAATCTTATCAAATTCAACATTCCCCTCCAATACAAGATGTTCAAACTGGAACCGCAGGCTGCGGACAATAACCCATGGAAAGGCCAGCCCCAGAGTAAAGACAATCAAAAGAAGATTAACTAATGTCAGACCAAACAAACCGCCGCCGGTAATCGTTGACTGAAAACGAACAGAAGAAAAGGCAGTATGCTGCCAATCATATCGCTGAACCATAGCCTTATACCAAAACCAGTAAATGCCCAGTGTGATAATGGTTAGAAATCCGGCAAGCATAAACTTGCCAAGCAAATCCCTCCCATTGCCGTCATATTGAAACTGCGTATTACCGAAGTAGCTGTTGCTAACCCAAAAGTGGCGCATCTTGGCATGAAAAAAGGGATAGTAGATGCCAAGCGTAACTGCTGTCAGGAACAACCCTCCTGCATATTGAGAAATAGCTGCCTTAAATGCGCCGCGGAATGAAAATCTGATGCCATGCCATGAGGTGCGGCTTAAACGATAGCGCATGGCGCCCACCATTGCAGCCGGAATCACTACAAGCATAGCGGGATAGAATAACATGGTAAACAAAGGATGTATCAAAGCGGATAGCCCAAATATTATCGCATATCCGATGATGATGAATATCATTGCCTTCAGCCAGCCGATAAACAACTCCTTGCCTGCGCCATGATATGCAAATCTGTCGCCCATTAATTCAGTTTGGCTGTAAAGATATTTTCTCACTCTCACCTTACCCCAGAAGTGATAGATGCCCAAGGTAATAATGGCAAGGAGGATATTCACTATCTGAATACCAAACAGAGCGCCGCCGCTGCCATGGAACGAAAATTTATTGACAGATGCTCGGGATGTCTTGCCGGCAGCCGGTTGGGATATTTTGACAGCTTGATGAACAGGAGCTTGCTTTTCAGGAGTTATAATTACTGTCGGCTCAGAGAATCTATCAGGTGAAGGTGTCGGGTTATGATGTCTCTTTATGGGAAACTTATGGCCGCATTTAGGGCATTTTGCATTGCCTCCCTTTTCAGGGATTTTTGATTCCGGTATTTCGTCTGCAAAGAGACAGCTTGGGCACTGGATATACATTTTGTATCCTCCCGCTATTTTTATTACTCCATCATATTTCTACTATCCCCTCATAAACCTCCACAGCAGGGCCGGTCATATAAACATGATTGTCCTTTTCCGACCACTCTATCTTCAAATCCCCGCCTGCAAGATGGACAGTTACCTTTCTTCCGGCAAGATTATTCAGATTGGCAGCCACAGCTGCGGCGCATGCGCCTGTGCCACAGGCAAGGGTTTCGCCGCTCCCTCTCTCCCAAACCCGCATCTTAAGCCTTTTATCATTGACAACCTGAATAAATTCCACATTCGTCCTTTTGGGAAATAGCTGGTGATTTTCTATCAGCGGACCAAACCGTGCTACCGGAAATTTATCAACATCATCTATAAATATGACACAGTGCGGATTCCCTATGGAAACAGATGTTATTAAAAACGCCTCGCTCTCTATCAAAAGAGGATAATTGATTATCCTGTCCATCATTGTCGTTGGTATCTTTTCCCCTTCAAGTATCGGTTCTCCCATATCAACCCTGACCATTTTCCCAGCCTTTTTCGGCCTGATTATGCCTGCAAGGGTTTCTATCTCCAGAATACTTTTCTTGGATAATTTCCTATCCCAGATATATTTTGCAAAACACCGGATGCCGTTGCCGCACATCTCCACCCTGCCGCCGTCTGCATTATAAATATCCATCCTGAAATCGGCCTTTTTTGATGGAAGCAGGATAAGAGCCTGATCAAAGCCGATGCCAAATTGACGGTGCGAGAGTTTTTTTATCAGTCTTGAAAGACTTGGAATATTTTTCTTACGGCAGTCAATGACGATAAAATCATTTCCCAGGCCGTGCATCTTTGTGAAATTGATTTTCATTAGGTTCTTCTGACTCCTGACTTTTGACTCTTTTCAAATTGTTACATCCCCTGATATTACTCTTGTTATATTGCCGCTTTTTTCTTGCAGCAAAAGTGCGCCGTCGTTATCAATGCCCATGGCAATGCCTTCAACAATCTTATCCATTTGCTGAATCTTCGCCCATTTGCCTGCCATAGTGAAATAGCTTGTCCATGCCTTGCGAACCGGCTCAAAGCCATAATTCAGATACCTTTTATACCATGTTTCCAAATTCAAATAAAGTGTCTGTATAAAATTTATTCTTGAAATCTCTCTGCCTGCCTCCTCTTTTAAAGATGTTGCAATTTGCCTTAACTCTTCAGGAAGCATCTTCTTTGACATATTCACATTTACGCCTATCCCAATTACAACAAAGTTTACCCTGTCCATCTCTGAGCTCATCTCCGTCAAAATACCGGCAACCTTTTTTGAATTAAGCAGAATGTCATTCGGCCATTTGACTGATAAAAATCCCCCCATTCCCCCCTCTGTTAAAGGGGAAAAATCTTTTATTCCCCCTTTGAAAAAGGGGGATGCAGGGGGATTTAAATATTTTGCAATCGTCTCCGCCACCGCAACTGCAGAAACAAGCGTAAGCTGTGGAGCAAATACAGGGGGTATGTCGGGACGCAGAATGACGGAGGTATAGATATTCACTCCGGCAGGCGATTCCCATCTCCTCCCCAGCCTCCCCTTCCCCTTCTTCTGCGAATCTGCCACTACAGCAGAACCTTCCCCGGCGCCATTCGATGCCACTGTGCGGGCAATGTCATTGGTTGAATCTGCCTCTTCATAAAAAACAAGGTCTCTGCCGATAACAGATGTTTTAAGGCCGGAGGTTATCTCAAAGGCATTGAACGGAAGGCTCTTCTGGTTAAGTCTGTATCCCTTTGCAGGACTTGCCTCTATAACATATCCCATCTCTTTTATTGCCTTTATATGCTTCCATATTGCTGTCCTTGATATGCCAAAGACCTTGCTCAATGCCTGGCCAGAGAGGTAGGAATGAGATTCCTTTTTTAAAAGTCTGAGGATTGACTGTTCTGTGGATGTTGTAGGGGTATTCTTCATGATAACATTATACAAGGATGCCTTGACAAGCGCATGGCTATTGTATAGGATTGGCTTATTTGGTGCAATAAGATAATAATACATTGTTGTCAACAAATAGATTTGTCCGCTTTTAGAGCAAATGAATTGTCCACTTTTAGATTGGCAGGAAAG
>MGRL01000014.1 GCA_001798165.1 Deltaproteobacteria bacterium RIFCSPHIGHO2_02_FULL_43_33 | reverse complement strand
AATTATCTCTGAATCTGGTTAAAGTGAATTTTGGATTTGGGATGCTGGTTTTGCTGTTCAGCGGGATTTTATACCTTTTTAACAGATAGCAGAACATGCTAGGTAGAGACAAAATAATAGAATTACTCAAGAGTCTGACGCGAGAGGCAAGGAAAAATGGCGCTGGACAGGCTGAGGCGCTTTATGTTGGCAGCCATGGGGCTACTGCACGATTTGCGAACTCGGCAATAATTCAAAATGTAAAAGAATCCAACAGGACAGTCTATTTCAGGGTTTTATTGGATAAAAGACTTGGCATTGCATCTACAAATTCTTTGCACTTAGAGGATTTGCGGAGATGCCTGAAAAAGGCGATTGATATGGCAAAGCAATCAAAACCATTAAAATTCTTTGATAGTCTCCCTGGGTCTTCTGAATATCCAAAAGTTAAAACACATTTTCCGGAAACTGCAAACCCCACAGCAGGTGACAAGATAAAAATGCTTGAGTATATTTTTGAAAAGGCAAACAAATGCGCCGATAAATCGGCAACTACAGCAGGCGGTGCATTTTCAACTTTGGAAACAGAGATAGGTATTGTAAATTCAAACGGCATAAAGGCATATCAACCATTCACATCTGCAAATATAAACCTCATAATATCGTCTGCTTCTGCATCCGGTTTTGCAAGCCAATTTGATAGAAATATAAAAAACATAGATACAGATAAACTTATTTCAACAGCAAGTGAAAAGGTTGGTTTTAAAAAGAAAAGGAAACTAAAGCATGGCAAGTATACGGTTCTCCTTGAGCCTCCTGCAGTAAATGAAATACTTGAATGGCTTGTTTATATAGGCTTTGGCGCTGAGGTATTTACTGACGGCACAAGTTTTATGTCAGGAAATATTGGCAGGAAAGTTATGGATAAGAAATTGACGATATATGATGATGGCGCTGATTTATCTGGTTTTCCTGTGCCGTTTGATTTTGAAGGCATGCTGAAAAAAAGAATGGATATTATAAAAAATGGTGTGGCAAAAAATGTTGCCTATGATACACTGCTTGCAAAAAAGTGCGGAAAAAAGACAACCGGCCATGCGCTCATATCAGGGGATATAGAAGGGCCGTTCCCAACAAATGTTTTTATAAAAGAAGGGGATGTTACTATCGAAGAAATGGTTGCAAGAGTTGAAAGAGGCATCCTTGTTACAAGGTTACATTATGTAAATGGTCTTTTGGATACAAAGACTGCTTCAATGACTGGCATGACAAGGGATGGAACATTCTATATTGAAGATGGGAAGATAAAATATCCTGTGAAGGATATGAGGTTTACAGAGTCAATGCTTGAGGCGTTTTCAAGGGTAGAGGCAATATCCAGCGTGAGGCAGGCATTTCCTATACCGTGGAGTGATGTGGGGGCGAGCATTGTGCCGGCGTTACTAATAAGTGAATTTAATTTTTCAGACTAAGAGGAGATATATCTTGCCGTTACGAATCTACAATTCCCTCACACGACAAAAAGAAGAATTTAAGCCTCTCAAGAGCAATGAGGTTACCATGTATGTATGCGGCCCCACGGTTTATGACCTAAGCCATATCGGTCATGCGAGGAGCGCAGTTAGCTTTGATGTAATCTATCGGTATTTGAAATACAAAGGCTTTAATGTCAAATATGCACGAAACTATACAGATATTGATGACAAGATAATAAACAGGGCAAATAAGGATGGTGTTGCCTGGAATGAAATATCCGAGAGATATATAAAAGCCTTTGATGAGGATATGGCTGCGCTTGGCGTGGAGCTTCCTAATTTCAGGCCAAAGGCAACAGAGACAATAAACGAGATGCTAAATGTAATACAGGCATTGATTGATAAGGGTTTTGCATATGTGCTTGACGGCGATGTTTACTATTCTGTTCGTAAGTTTAAAGAGTATGGCAAGTTATCCGGAAAGAATATAGAAGAGCTTGAATCGGGCGCAAGGGTTGAGGTGGATGAGAGAAAACAAGACCCATTGGACTTTGCTTTGTGGAAGGCAAGCAAGCCAGGCGAGCCGTGGTGGGATAGCCCTTGGGGAAAAGGCCGCCCTGGCTGGCACATAGAATGTTCTGCCATGAGCCAGAAGTTCCTCGGCGAGACCATTGACATCCACGGTGGGGGAAAGGATTTAATATTTCCGCACCATGAAAATGAGATTGCCCAATCTGAGGCTGCCACAGGTAAGCCATTTGTGAATTGTTGGCTTCATAATGGCTTTGTGAATATTGAGAAAGAAAAGATGAGCAAGTCTCTGGGCAATATCCTTACCATAAAGGATATGCTTTCAAAATATCACCCGGAGGTGTTGAGATTATTCTTCCTTTCAAGCCATTACAGAAATCCGATTGACTATTCGGAGCAGGCGCTCAAAGACTGCGAGGCTGGGTTAGACAGATTTTATTCAACTGTTGAGAGGGTTGAGGAGATCAAGGGGCAAGGGTCAAGCCTGTCCCTGCAAGCAGTAAGCAGGGAGGGCAATGGCCGGGTGAAAATTTTAAAAACAGAGATAGAAAAAGAGACCTATAAAAAGATATCAGGGCTTCTTAAAAACTTTGAAGATGCTTTGGATGATGATTTTAATACAGCGCAGGTCATTGGCAATATATTTGAGACTGTGCGAATGTTGAATAAATTTATGGATGATAAAACTTGTATGAAGTCGCCAAATGCCTTGTCAATCATTACCCTTGCTAAAGAAAATCTCAAAAAGATAGGCCATGTCCTTGGTGTGTTTACAAGTTATGCTAAGATATATTTAGAAGATGGGAAACAAAAATTTCTTAAAGTAATCGGATTGAGCCAGCATGATATAGGAGATTTGATTGCAAAAAGGGTAGATGCGAGAAACAAAAAAGATTTTAAGGCAGCTGATGATATACGACTTGAGCTTGATAAAAAAGGTATTCTGCTGGAAGATACACCTAAAGGGACTGTCTGGCGGGTGAAGTTATTCCCAATAAGTTAGTAAAAAAAGCAGTAAAATGATATGGTTTGCCATGTTCCTCAAAAATCAATGTCTGTTTTTGGGCATATTGAACCCTGAAAGTGTCATGCCGAACTTGTTTCGGCATCTTTTTAGGGCAGGCTTGGTTCAGCATCTCATATAAAGTCAAAGCGTTACGAGGCCCTGAAACAAGTTCAGGGTGGCAACATTTGGCTTTTTCCAATATCCTGCTAATGCAACCCATACTTTTCATTTATTAGCCGCCTGAATCTTGGGCCGTATATCATATCAAACACATGGCCCTTTTCAGGAAAGAGCCTTACAGCAAATTCCTTCACAGATGTTACTATTTGCAGCGCATCTTCAATTGACATATCTGTCTGCGCTATCAGGGCCATATTAAAATTAACCATATGCTTTAGGTATCTCAGATTTTTATCTTCCTGTTTTATATCTTCTTGTGTCGGCATAGGTTGTTCCTTCTTTTATTCTCTGGTTCCCTTGATAAGTATCCATTTCCTCCATCAGCCTATGAATCTTATCTAATATTACAAATTTATTTACGCTCCAATCAGGGGCGACCAGAAATCTTCTCGATGTGTCGCCGCAGAGCCTGTGTATGATGATGTCTTCCGGAATCTCTTGTAAAAATTTTACCACTAAATCGGCATATTCATCAAGCCCAAGAACTCTGAAACCCCTCTTTTTATACATCTCCTCAAGTTTTGTGTCTTTGTGTATATGGGTGTGATGCAGTTTTATGCCCCATATTCCAAGGCCAGATAAAAACCTTGCCGTATCAATCATAGCTTCTTTGGTTTCTCCGGGAAGGCCAAGGATTACATGGGCGCAGACAGGAATATTTCTATTGTTAGCCCTTTTTACAGCATCGGTAAAATCCTCAACAGTGTGACACCTGTTTATAAGCTTAAGCGTTTTATTGTGAGAGGACTGAAGCCCAAGTTCAAGCCAGAGAAATTTTTCCTTTGATAGATTTTGAAGAAGGTCTAACATATTATCATCCACACAATCCGGCCTTGTTGAAACTACCATACCAACAACACCATGATGGTCAAGGCCCTGTCTATAAATCTTTTCTAATGCATGAACAGGCGCATAAGTATTTGTGTTTATCTGAAAATAGGAAATAAATTTATCTGCCTTGTGTCTCTTTTGCATATATTCAATACCCTGATAAAGCTGTTCTTTAATGCCCATGTTGTCATGATAATTTAATGGCATCATGGTTTCAGGTTTGCAGTAGATACACCCTCCAGCGCCCTTTGTTCCATCTCTGTTGGGACAGGTAAGAGCGGCATTCAAAGAGACCTTGAAGACCTTGCAGCTGAATTTATTCTTTAAAAAATCGGAAATGGAATTATAACGTTTGGTCATTATAGTGGGGCGGGCTTTACCCGCCGATTTTGTTTTTGGTGGGCACAGCCCACCCTACACCTGAACTCAGCATCGTAGTCTCACCAGAAGTTCAGGCAGCAGGAGAAAATTCCTGCCGCCACTGGAACGGTTTTTGATGCTCTGACACTTTGACTCTACGACACCTTGTTACTTTTTTACAACCCTCTGCCTTGTCATGGCCATTGGATTAAGAATCTTGTCAATCTCTTTTTTAGATAAGATTCTCTTTTCAATAACTATTTCTCTAATAGTTTTTTCTCTTGCAACTGCCTCTTTTGCCACAGCGGTTGCCTTCTCATAGCCAATGAATGGATTTAAGACTGTAGCGAGACCAATACTCTTTTCTGCCATTTCTTTGCATTTTTCTTTGTTTGCTTTAATTCCATTGACACATCTTTCAGTAAAAACCTTCGCCCCATTTTTGAGAATCTCAAGGGACTGAAGAAGATTATAATTTATTACTGGCGTCATTACATTAAGCTCCAATTGGCCTGCCTGGGCTGCCATTGCGATTGTGATATCATTGCCAATTACCTGAAATGAGACCATATTCAACATCTCTGCCATGACTGGGTTTACCTTGCCGGGCATGATGGATGAGCCTGGCTGGGCAGCAGGCAAGATAATCTCTGCAATGCCTGTCCTCGGCCCTGAACTTAAAAGCCTTAAGTCATTGGCAATCTTTATAAGTTCTATGGCAAGCCCTTTTAATGCAGAAGATAGATTCACAAAATCAGACATGCTGCTTATTGCCTCAAGCATATCGTCAGCAGGTCTTAAATCTTTCACCCCTGTGATATTTTTAAGCGCTTTTATAATATGCTTCCGGTAAGCCGGATGGGTATTTATGCCTGTGCCTGCTGCTGTTGCGCCGATGCCGAGTTCTTTTAAGCCTTCTGATGCGATTTTAATTCTTCTGATTGCCTTTGAGATTGCTCGGCTGTAAGCCTTGAATTCCTGGCCAAGCCGTATCGGCACAGCATCCTGAAGATGTGTCCTTGCTGATTTGATGATACTGTCAAATTCCTTTGATTTACCAGCAAGCGCCTTTTCCATAGCCTTCAAATCAGATATTAATTCAGATGTTAAAAACAGACCGGCGATTCTCATGCCGGTTGGAACAGTGTCATTTGTTGACTGGGACATATTTACATGGTCATTGGGATGGATAATATTATAATTGCCTTTTTTACCCCTTAATATCTCTATTGCCCGATTTGCAATTACCTCATTTGCATTCATGTTGTGAGATGTGCCTGCGCCTGCCTGATACACATCCACAACAAATTCTTTATGCAATCTTCCTGTTATAATCTCATCTGTTGCTTTGACAATTGCCTTGCCAATCTTTTTATTAAGGCTGCCGGTTGCCATATTGGCAATAGCAGCAGCCTTTTTCACCATTGCAAAGGCTATGATAAATTTTTTTTGGGGAGGTGTTCCGCTTATAGGAAAGTTTTCAATGGCCCTAAGGGTCTGAATGCCGTAATAGGCGTTTATCGGCACGTCTTTTTCACCAAGCGGATCTTTTTCTCTTCTGCATTCTTTCTTCATAGCTGTAATTATATACCACTTTTTAGAAAGCGCTAACAAGAACTATCATGCAGCAACGTTTATCTTTTATTATAAGACGTCACCGTTAATTCTCTGCCGTCTGTTTCTACGGTTATTGCACCCTCTCTATCCGTCCTTAAAAACTGTATCTTGAGATTACCATATCTTTTTACTATTTCCGGATGTGGAAAGCCAAAGGGATTCAGATAGCCGACAGATGCGACTGCGAGTTTTGGGCGAACACCGTTTAAAAAGCCTGCACTGGATGATGTTCGGCTTCCGTGATGGGGAACTTTTAACACGGCAGCTTCAATCTTTTCGCCTCGTTTAAGCATAGCGGTTTCGCCAACATCTCCAATATCGCCTGTAAAGAGAAAATTGACATCTTTATACGCAAGCCTTGCTATCAATGAGTTATTATTTGTATCAAGATGACTGTCCGGGGGAGGGTTTAAAAACTGAATGTCTACGTCATTTATATCTAATGCCGGAGTAGCTGCATTTGCAATAGACTGTTTTATACCATTTCTATCCATTACTCCCATTAACTCTCTGTATGCCTTATCGCTGCTTGTTTCGCCATTCCATATGAATTCTTTTGTATGAAACCTCTCTGCTATAAATTTGAGGCCTTTCATATGGTCTGCCTGAGGGTGGCTCAAAATAATATAATCAATCCTGTCTATCTTACTTTTCCAGAGAAACGGCGCAATAATCCTTTCACCCACATCAAAATCGTCATCATAGAAGCCGCCGCCGTCTACCAACATCCGTTTGCCATACGGAAACTCTATCAACGCAGAATCACCTTGTCCAACGCTTATAAATGTGACTTTGAGATTTGGGTTATAGTTTAAACAATAATACCAGAATGAATAATCAGCGATTAGAATAAATGCTGCAATGGGAAGGCTGTATTTAAAAATCTTTGCCCTCTTATATTCTGCAATACAGATTATCAGTAGATAAAATGAGACAGTCTCTAAGATGGTCGGTGTTGTTGTAAAAACAGATGAATAGGGGAGTTGCGCGAAGAGGTTTACTATCCATATAGAGATAGTCAGAACAATATCGGTAAGTTTGAGGATTATATGGGCAAAAGGCCGGCTGAAAAATGATATAAAGCCGGAGATGAGGCCAAGGGGGACTGCTATAAACCCCATAAGCGGAACTGCAATCAGATTTGCCATAACCCCGATTATAGAAACCCTGTGGAAGTGATAGGCAACAAAAGATGTTGTGCCAATAGATGCAGCGATGGATACGGCAAGCGGGTTAAGGAGATAATTCTTAAGTGGATTCCATACAGGATGGGGCGGTAAAAGTTTGGCAAGGTCTGTCTTCTGCTTATCTTCCCATAGCAATTGAAGTCTTGGCACAAGGTATATAATGGCAAGAACAGACATAAACGATAATTGGAATGAGATATCGTAAATGGCAAGCGGCGATAGAATGAGTATAATAAATGCAGCAACAGCAAGCGTATTATAAAATCCCTTTTCTTTGTTAACAATAACTGCGAGTATGAAGATAAGCACCATGATTACAGCCCGCTGAGTGGATACGGAAAAACCGGCAATAGCGCCGTACAAAAGTACAGGGATTATGCTTGAAACAGCGGCAAGCTTCTTTATATCAGTGGCTAACATAAGCCTTTCCGACAATTTTAATGCCCGCAAGGCTATCCAATATGCAACAAATGCAATAATGCCTATATGCAGGCCGGATATGGCGAGGATGTGGGCAGTGCCGGTAGAGCTGAAACTATCTCTAATGTTCTTGGAGATTTCTCCTTTTTCACCGAGGATGAGCGCCTTGATGATTGGGGTGTTTGCTGCGCCTGAATTGTCAATGAAATTTCTCATACTAGCCCTCACTTGCTCAAGCGCTGTTCCGATATCCCATTTTTGCTCACCGCCAAGCACAGCAATCCATCTTTCATTTTCAATATAACCTGTGATATATATGCCTTCCCTTGCAAGATTGCCAACATAGTCAAATTCTCCTGGATTGCCGAAGTTTCTTGGAATACGGAGTTTGGCAATAAACCTGACTCTATCTTTATAATTAATCTTTATACCCGGGCTTCCTACGGTAATAAGAATCTTTCCTATAACCTTGTCCCCGAAATCTTTAATCGGGGAAGGGATAAATCCCCCTTCATCCCCCTTTTTCAAAGGGGGAAAAGAGGGGGTCATGAAAACCTTTTCCGCATCTATATAAAGCCTTGTCTTATCCTGGAATCTCTCTGGGGCATTATATAAAACCCCTTCAATCCTTATGCCTATATGATTATCTTCTGTAGAGTTTGAACTATTTATCTCTTCTACAATCTTTTTTATGTGGTTATGGGGAAGGGGAGGGGTTGTTGCTTGATTGGAAAGTATAATGCCGAGCAGAAAAAAGATGGAGTATATGAGGGTAAAAGTATATCTCCACTTTCTTATTACTCCAAATATTATGGTTAGAGCTAAAACTATAAAAAGCAGGAGGGATACTTTATCTGTGAACCACTGGCAGGAGTCAGCAATAATACCGAAGATAAAGAATATAGTAACAGGGACAAGCGGTTGGCTGCTGCGGAAGGTCTGAAAGGGTTGAGATATTTTATCCATGAGCGCTTAATGCCTTTTTTATTGCTTCTGCTAACATGGCGGTAATACCTGAAAGTTTAGCAATCTCTTCCATAGAGGCCTCTCTTATCTTTTCAACACTGCCAAAGTGTTTGAGAAGGGTATTCCTCTTTGCCTTGCCAATGCCTGGGATTTCATCTAATGCGGACTTTATTTTTCCTCTGAGTTTTATATGATAGCTGATGGCAAATCTGTGCGCCTCATCTCTTATCTTTCTTATAAGCAGATCAGGAGAGGAGCCTTCTTTTAATATTATTGGGTCTTTAATATTTGGGAGATAAATCTTTTCACCCGGAATCCCCCCTTTAATTCCCCCCTTATCAAGGGGGGACAGAGGGGGGTGTTCTTTTGCGATAGCAGCGATATCAATATCATTTATCTCTAACTCATCCATCACTTTAACCGCAATATTCAATTGGCCTTTTCCGCCATCTATGAGGATAAGGTCAGGGAGGTTTCTTTCCCGGCTGCCTTCTTTGTAACGTCTTGATAAAACCTCGCTCATCATTCCATAATCATCTGGCTCCTCAAGTGTCTTTATTTTATACAGTCTGTATCTATCTTTATTTGGCTTTACATCCTCAAAAGTCACCATAGCGCCAACAGCCATTTTGCCGCTTACATTGGATATATCAAAGGCCTCAATAGTTTTTGGGGTTTTTCTTAAGTGGAGCCTTCTTTTCAGCTCTTCTAACAGCGCCTGCTTACTTTCAAGGGTTTCTTGTTTTCTTTTGATGGCCTCCTTTGCATTTGCCTCAGCCATTTTAAAGAGCTTAAATCTTTCGCCTTTTGTTGGGAAAAAGAATCGCACCTTTCCCTGCTTACTGCCTGCCGGGACAGGCTTACCCTTTTTTTCAGTAAGCCAGTCTTCAATGACGTCTTTATCTTCTATGTTAAGAGATAGGATTATCTCGTCCGGAATAAATCTATCGCCGCTATAGTATTGGGAGATGAATGAAGATAGCGCCTCATCTGCCGGAAGTTTTTGACCGCTGAAAAAGAAATCCCTTGCCCCGCTCAGCCTGCCGTCTCTCACAAATAGGGCTTGTATCAATAAGGTTTCTTCATCTATGATATGCGCAAATATATCCTGGTCAATCTTTTTTTGAGATACAACCTTTTGCTCCTCTAAAGTTGCCTCTATTGCCTTAATCTGGTCCCTTATCTTTGCAGCCTTTTCAAATGACATGGCATGAGATGCCTCACTCATATTGGCCTTAAGCTCGGAAAGAAGTTCTTTATTCCTGCCTTCCAAAAACAGAGTGGTTTTATCCACCAGTTCTTTATACGCTGTTTCTGAAATAAAATTAACGCATGGCGCAGAGCATATTCCGAGCTGGTAATCCAGACACGGCCTCACCCTGTTCTTAAATTCCGATGGACTGCATGTGCAGAGAGGAAAAATATGGCGGACAAATCGCACTGTTTCCCTTGCCTTTTGCGCAGATGGATAAGGGCCGAAATAACGGCTGCCGTCCTTTTTTATTTGTCTGATTATAAGAATCCGGGGAAACTTTTCCTGCAGGGTGAGTTTAATGCTCACATATGTTTTATCGTCTTTGAGCCGTATGTTATAGCGAGGCTTGTATTTTTTCAGAAGGGTATCTTCAAGTATGATTGCCTCTTTCTCATTTGTGGTTACAAGGTATTCTATATCATGGATTTTTGAGGCAAGAAATTTGATGGTGTGTCTTGTATCCGAAGTTTCCTGAAAATAAGAGCGGACCCTGTTTCTGATATTTTTTGCCTTGCCTATATATAATACCTCGCCTTTATTCCCCTTCATTAAATATACGCCGGGGGATTGGGGCATATCCTTTAATCTTTCTCGCGTAATCATATTTTAAATTTAGCACTTTCTTTTCTGAGTTGCAAACATAGCTGGATTTAGAGGCTTTATATTCCCAAAAATAGACATTGATTTTTGGGGAAACCTGCAAGTTGCCTGCCAGACGAGGCAGCGGACAATTTTTACGACGAGCCATATGTTCACCGATACGGTGAGGAGTAAAAATTGTCCGATAACGAAGTATGGCAGGCAAATCGCAGGTTTGTAAAATAGCGAGGTCTTTAATCGCTATTTTACGGATTAACTACATTATTGACATTCTTTAAAAGTGTAGTTAATATGTAGTTAACTATGTCTGTTGTCAAAAATACCCTCCAGGAAAACTATATCTTTTTTCTTCGTGAACTTTCCAGAATAGAACATGAACTTGCTAATCTGCCGAAGGGAAGCATATCTGTCAAGAAGATAGGCGG